>NZ_CP108569.1:6650000-6975943 GCF_036010505.1 Streptomyces sp. NBC_01197 | reverse complement strand
GCGGCCGACGGCATCATCCTGGCGACGGTCGGCGGCGACGAGGCCGTGCAGGCCGCCGGGATCACCGGAATGCTGCTGGCCGCGCGGCTGGCCGTGCCGGTGATGGCCGCCGCACTCGATGTGGACGGTTCGGTCTCCGCCATCGCGGAGCAGCTGCGCGGTTCGGGGGCGGCCCACCTGGCGCTCGCGCCCTACCTGATCGGGCCCGAGGTCAGCGCGGAGCTGCTGGCCGGGGCCGCCGAGGAGGCGGACTGCGCCGCCGCCGAGCCGCTCGGCGCCTACCCGGCGGTCGGCAAGCTGGTCCTCTCGAAGTACACGACCGCGCTGGGCATCACCCCGCAGCAGCCGTCCCAGGGAGCCCCGGTCGGCTGACCTGCGGAACGACCACGGTCACGTACGGGAGTGGGTCCGCACCGGGGCAGCACAGGATGCCGGTGCGGACCCTCCGTACGTCCTGCTGGCCTGCGGCCCCCGCTGTCCCGGGAGGCCGAGCGGTCAGGCGAACACCACGCACGAGGCGGCGGCCACCTTCACGGAGCCGGAGCGGCTGGGAACCCCCGTACGCGGGTCGATGTCGAACCAGCTGACGTCCCCCGAGTGCTCATTGGCCGCGTACAGCCGCCTGCCACCGGGGTCCACCACGAGGTCGCGCGGCCACCGGCCGCCGCAGCCCACCGTGGTGGTCAGGACGGGCTTCTCCCGGCTCTCGTCGATGGCGAGGACCGAGATGCTGTCCTGCCCCCGGTTCGCCGCCCAGACGAAGCGCCCGTCAGGTGCGACGGCCACCCCTGAGCCGTAGCTCTCCCCCGCTGTGCCCCCGGGCAGCAGCGCGGTCCTGCCGACCGGCTCCAGCGTGCCCTCCCCGGCGTCCCACCGGCAGACCGTGAGCGTGGGCTCCAGCTCATTCAGGACGTAGACATGCGTCCCCGCCGGATGGAACGCCAGGTGGCGGGGCCCGCTGCCGGGCCGCAGCGCGGTCTCCCCGTGCACCGTCAGCGCGCCCGTGACGCCGTCCAGCGCGCAGACCCGTACGGAGTCGGTCCCCAGGTCGACACTCAGCAACCAGCGCCCCGTGGGGTCCTGCTTCACCTGGTGGGCGTGCGGGCCCTCCTGGCGGGCCGGGTCCGGTCCCCGGCCCTCGTGCCGCAGTACGCAGACGGGCGCGTCCAGTCCGCCGTCCTCGGCGCGGACGGGCAGCACGCTGACGCTTCCCGAGCTGTAGTTGGCCGTGACGACGTGCCCGCCGGTGCGTACGAGGTGGGTGGGGTCGGCGCCGCCCACGGCGACCGGCGCACCGATCAGCCGGGGCCGCGCTCCGGTGATGTCGAAGGCCGCCGCCGCGCCCTCGCCGGTCTCGGAGACGGCGTACAGGACCGAGCCGCCGGGGGCCGGGGCGAGGAATGAGGGATTCGGCAGGGTGTCCGCCGCGCCCAGCACGGTCAGCGCCCCCGCCGCGTCCACCGATGCGGCGACGAGCCCCGGTCCCCCCGCCGATGTGAACGACCCGATGAACGCCCGCCCGGCACCTGTGGTGACCACCGTGCTCCCCTTCTCCGTCGGCGCCCGGTCCGTGCGTGGCCGGGCTCCGGCAGACGGTAGCAGGAGGGGTCTGGACCAATTCGGGCGCGCAGCCGCACGGTCAGGACAGCACGCGGCGGCGGAAGTTGCGCAGCCCGAGGGTGAGGAAGAGCGCACAGAATCCGGCGAGCACCGGATAGACGATGTACAGGTGCATGTGGGACAGGTCCGTGAAGCCGGCCCGCATCCCCTCGCTCATGTAGATCAGGGGGTTGACCAGTACCAGCACCTGGAGCCAGTGGAACCCGCCCACCTGTACGGAACCCAGCTTGGTCCACTGGTAGTACGTGCCGCCGAGGAAGACGAGCGGCAGCACGACGAAGCCGAACATCACGCCGATGTTCCTCGGCTCGAACGTGGTGCCCAGGAGCAGTCCGAGTGAGGTCATCGTGAGACAGGACAGCGGGATCAGGGTGGCCACGATCCACCAGTGGATGCTGAGCTGGGGGTGCACCCCGGGGGCGTGCACTACGGCCGCGATGGGCAGCACGATGACCGCCGAGATCAGCCCCTGGGCGGACCCGGACAGCACTCTCGCCGCCGCCACCAGCCAGATCGGGCACGGGGCCTGCACCCGGTCCTCGATCTCGCGGGTGAAGCCGAACTCCTGGGACATCTGGATGGCGACCGACTGGATGCCCTGGAACATGATCGCGATGGACACCACCCCCGGGACCAGCACGGTGGCGAACGCCGACTCCCCCCTGGCTCCGCCGCCCGAGCCGATGCCCTGGCCGATGAGCGGGAACACGTACAGGAACACGAAGACCAGCAGGAACGGCTGCATGACGGTCCGGCCCGCGAACTCGCCGAAGCTCTTCATCAGGACGGTCAGGTCCCGCTGGATCAGGGCGCTCAGCGCGGATCGGCTGGAGGCCGCGGCCGACCGGGCGGGCCGTACGCCGATGGGGCGCCCGGACCCGCTCGCGGACGGAACGTCCCCCGGCGGGAAGGCACTTGAGGCAGCCATCAGTCCCTCAGCTCCTGTCCGGTCAGGCTGATGAACACCGTTTCCAGGGTGCTCTCGGCGATCGAGAGGTCGACCAGTTCGAATCCGCCCGCCTCCGCACTCGTGACGACTCGCGGCAGCAGCCGTTCGGCGCCCTTGACCTGGAGCTCGACGGCTCCGTCGACGAGCCGGGTGCGGACGACGCCGTGGATGTCGCTGTTGAGCCGGGCCGCCAGGCCCTCCTGGCTGCCGCTGGTGGCGACCGTGACCACGGCGTCGGCGCCGAGGCCCTGCTTGAGGGCCGCGGGCGTGTCCAGGGCGAGGATCCGGCCGTGGTCGATGATCGCCACCCTGTCGCAGAGGTGGTCGGCCTCGTCCATGTTGTGTGTGGTGAGCAGAATCGTCTGGCCGTCGGCGATCAGCCCGTCCAGCGCCTCCCAGAGGGCCAGCCTGCCCTGCGGGTCGAGCCCGGCCGTCGGCTCGTCCAGGAACAGGACGGCGGGACGGTGGAAGATCGCGCGCGCCACCATCAGGCGCTGCGCCATCCCGCCGGACAGGGCGAACACCGACGCCTTGCCCCAGCGGGACAGATGGAACTGTTCGAGGAGCGCGTCGGCGGTACGGCGCGACTCCCGGCGCGGGATGCCGAACAGGAGACCGTGGAAGTACAGGTTCTCCCACACCGTCAGCGAGCGGTCCAGCGTGTTCTGCTGGCTGACGACGGCAATGAGCTGCTTGGCCAGCGTCGGTTCCGCGACCACGTCGATGTCGCCGATGTACGCCGACCCCGCGGTCGGCACCACCCGGGCGGTCAGCATGCCGACGGTGGTGGTCTTGCCCGCCCCGTTGGGCCCGAGCAGTCCGAAGATCTCGCCCTGGCACACCCTCAGATCGATTCCGTCCACCGCGGGCGTGGCCGACTTGCGGTATGCCTTGGTGAGCCCGGCGGCTCGGATGACGGTGCCGCTGCCGTGCTCCGGACTGCTCTGCTGCTCCCGGCCCGTGGGGTCTGCGGGACGGGTCACCGTCTCGGCAGCGGGGGTACGTGGAGGGGGTGGGCGGAGGCGTCGGCGAGCGCCAGCCGTTCCTGGTCCGCCTGGTACTCGGCCTGCTCCACCCGGCCGGCCAGCAGATCGGCGGGGCGGGGATGCCGGGCGTGCTCCGCCGGCGCCCGCTGGGTCCCGAAGCGCTGTGCGACGTAGCTGCCGACGGCCCTGACCGAGCCTGTCACCAGCCGTATGAGGTGTCTGAACACGGTGAGAATGGCTGTGGACATACCGCATCTCCTTTCAGGACCGCCGGCCCGCGCGCCCGGGGGTACGCGGGGCGGATTCACGGCGCGTGTCCATGAGGGCGGCCGGCTCGCACCGGTCCGGCCGGACAGCCGCACGCCGCCCTGAAAGTCGTGGGATCAGCCTGATGAGCAACGCCGTTGCGTCCGCTCAACGGATACGGCGGGAGCATCAAGCACTGGCATCTCTCATGGAACCACGCAAGTCGGTCCCCGGCATCCGGCGTCGCTCCGGACCGGGCCGGGGCCCGTGCCCCGGCGGACCCCGCGCGCAACGCGGCCGCCCCGGCCGGCGGGATGCCGGCCGGGGCGGCCAGGGTGCGGGAGGGCGGCCGGCCGCCCCTGGGGCGGCCGGACTGCCGGACGTCAGCCGAGCGTCGCGATGGCCTGGTTGAAGGTCGCCGACGGGCGCATGACGGCCGAGGCCTTCTCCCGGTCGGGCTGGTAGTAGCTGCCGATGTCGGCCGGGGAACCCTGGACCGCGATCAGCTCGCCGACGATGGTCTGCTCCTGCTCACCGAGCGTCTTGGCGAGCGCCGAGAACGCCCCGGCGAGCTGTGCGTCGTCGGTCTGCGCGGCGAGCTCCTGAGCCCAGTAGAGCGCCAGGTAGAAGTGGCTGCCGCGGTTGTCGATGCCACCGAGCTTGCGGCTCGGCGACTTGTCCTCGTTGAGGAACGTGCCGGTCGCGCGGTCGAGCGTGTCCGCGAGGACCTGGGCGCGTGCGTTGCCCGTGGTCTGCGCGAGGTGCTCGAAGCTGACCGCCAGCGCGAGGAACTCACCCAGGCTGTCCCAGCGCAGGTAGTTCTCCTTGACGAGCTGCTGGACGTGCTTCGGCGCGGAACCGCCGGCGCCCGTCTCGAACAGGCCGCCGCCGTTCATGAGCGGGACGACGGAGAGCATCTTCGCGCTCGTGCCCAGCTCAAGGATCGGGAACAGGTCGGTCAGGTAGTCGCGCAGCACGTTGCCGGTGACGGAGATCGTGTCCTCGCCGCGGCGGATGCGCTCCAGGGAGAACGCGATGGCGTCCGCCGGCGTCATGATCTCGATCTGCAGACCGTCGGTGTCGTGCTCGGGGAGGTACGCCTTGACCTTCGCGATCAGGGCGGCGTCGTGCGCGCGTCCCTCGTCGAGCCAGAACACGGCCGGGGTGCCGGTCGCGCGGGCGCGGGTCACCGCGAGCTTGACCCAGTCCTGGATCGGCAGGTCCTTGGTCTGGCACATGCGCCAGATGTCGCCGGCGCTGACGGCGTGCTCCAGTACGGCGTTGCCCTGACCGTCGAGGACCCGCACCGTGCCGGTGACCGGGATCTCGAAGGTCTTGTCGTGACTGCCGTACTCCTCGGCCTTCTGCGCCATCAGACCGACGTTGGGGACGGAGCCCATCGTTGACGGGTCATAGGCGCCGTTGGCGCGGCAGTCGTCGATGACTACCTGGTAGATCCCGGCGTAGCTGCTGTCCGGGATGGTCGCCAGGGTGTCGGCCTCGCCGCCGTCCGGGCCCCACATGTGGCCGGAGGTGCGGATCATGGCCGGCATGGACGCGTCGACGATGACATCGCTCGGCACGTGCAGGTTGGTGATGCCGCGGTCGGAGTCGACCATCGCCAGGGACGGTCCCTCGGCCAGCTCGGCCTCGAAGGACTCCTTGATCTTCGCGCCCTCGGGCAGCGCCTCCAGGCCCTTGAGGATGCCGCCGAGTCCGTCGTTCGGGGTCAGCCCGGCGGCGGCCAGTGCCGCACCGTGCTCGGCGAACGTCTTCGGGAAGAAGGCACGCACCACGTGGCCGAAGATGATCGGGTCGGAGACCTTCATCATGGTGGCCTTCAGGTGCACCGAGAAGAGCACGCCCTCGGCCTTGGCGCGGGCGATCTGCGCCGTGAAGAACTCACGGAGCGCGGCCACGCGCATCACCGAGGCGTCGACGACCTCGCCGGCCAGCACGGGTACCGACTCGCGCAGGACGGTGGTGGTGCCGTCGTCCCCGGCCAGCTCGATACGGAGCGAGCCGTCCTCGCCGATGACGGCGGACTTCTCGGTGGAGCGGAAGTCGTCGGCGTCCATGTGGGCGACGTTCGTCTTCGAGTCGGACGACCAGGCGCCCATCCGGTGCGGGTGCGCCTTGGCGTACTTCTTCACCGATGCCGGGGCGCGGCGGTCCGAGTTGCCCTCGCGCAGCACCGGGTTGACGGCGCTGCCCTTGACCTTGTCGTACCGGGCGCGGACGTCCTTGTCCTCCTCGGTCTGCGGGTCGTCCGGGTAGTCCGGCAGCGCGTAGCCCAGCTTCTGCAGCTCCGCGATGGCGGCCTTCAGCTGGGGAATGGACGCCGAGATGTTCGGCAGCTTGATGATGTTCGCGCCGGGCGTCCTGGCCAGCTCGCCGAGCTCGGCGAGCGCGTCCTCGACCCGTCGGCTCTCGTCAAGACGATCGGGGAAACTGGCGATGATCCGCCCCGCGAGAGAGATGTCACGGCTCTCCACGGTCACACCGGCCGTCGAGGCGTACGCCTGGATCACCGGCAGGAACGAATACGTCGCCAGGGCCGGGGCCTCGTCGGTATGTGTATAGATGATGGTCGAGTCAGTCACCGGGTGCTCCGCTCCACGTCTGCAACATTGCTCGACATCAAGATATCTCCTGAGCGCCCCCCTCTCGACAGGGCCCCGCCCCGGGGCGCCGGTCTCCCGGAAGCGCGCCCCTCAGCCGGCAGCGTCGCACCGGCGGTACACGTGGGCCTTTTCGCCGGCCGGGCTCACATCGCGGTCGCGCAGTGTGACCGACAGCTTCCTGCCCCAGGAACGGCAGGCCCGGTCGAAGTCCTTGGCGCCGTACTCGATGTCGAAGGCCCTGCCCCGGTAGGCGTCGGCGAACTCGGTGCACTCCTGGAAGCGGCCGCACTCCTCGACGACGGCGAAGTCGAACCCGATGTGCTCGCGCCGGTCCAGCAGGTCGGTGGTGTTCTTCTGGGCGATGGCCAGACCCCGCCGGTGCGCCCGCGTGGCCAGCAGCCGTGCGAAGGACGCCGCGTCGTCGGCGGTGAGCAGGTGGTCCGAGCGCTCGTACGAGTCGAGGTTGTCGGGCTCCACCGCGTCGAATCCGGCATCGGCGCAGCCGTCGATCCAGCGGCCGACGATGCCCGCGAGCTTCTCGCGCTTGGCGGCACCGGAGATGTCGAGGAGGGGCTCCTGCCAGTCCTCGTCGACGACCGGCTCGCCGTGGCGATCGTGCAGCAGCAGGTCGGAGTGGTGCTTCTGCCACCAGCCGACCGCGCCACCCGGCTGCGACTGGAAGGCGTTGACGTAACAGATGTTGTAGAGCCCGGGTACGGGGTCCGCGGTGCGGTCGCGGGAGACCGCCCGTACCCCGGCCGGCGGCTGATACGGCCCGCCCAGCTGGTAGTCGAAGGACGCCCGGGCCGGGGGCTTGCGCACGCCGCCGTCCCGCGCGGAGGGCGAGGCGGCCGGGGCGGAGCCGTGGGTGGGGCCGGCGGCGGGGTCGCCGGACGAGCATCCGGCGACGAGGAGCATCAGGGCCGGGGCGAGAAAACGGGCGGCGCGGCGGAACACAGCAGGCACGTCAGGGCTTTCGGGGTGGGGGCAGGGGAAAGCGATTGCACCACGAGCTGCCTGACCGCTGCCGGGCGGGGCGTCAGCGGCCCAGTTCCCCGTCCATCTCGTGCAGGATCTCGATCACCTCGGTGTCGGAGGTCTGGTCGAAGTCCTCGTACCACTGGCCCACCGCCTGGAAGAGTTCCGGCTGCTGCAGGCAGATCACTTCGTCGGCCTCCTGACGCAGCGTCGCGGTGCCGTCGGCCGCGCCCACGGGGACCGCCAGGAGCAGCCGGTGGGGTGCCTGTCGGCGCAGGTGACGTACGGCTGCGCGGGCCGTGACGCCGGTGGCGAGTCCGTCGTCGACAAGGATCACGGTCCGGCCCCCGCATACGAGTGGGGGCCTGCCGTGCCGGTAGAGGTCTTCCCGGCGGTGGAGTTCGGTGCGCTCGCCGGCGACGGTGGGAGCGAGCGCGTCCTCGCTCAGGCCGAGCCACTGCAAGGACCGCGAGTCGAAGAGGGGCGGGTCCTCGCCGACGATCGCTCCGACCCCTGTCTCCGGGTGTCCCGGTACGCCGATCTTGCGGACGACGAGCACATCCAGCGGCGCTTTCAGGGCCCGGGCGACCTCCGCCGCGACGGGCACACCGCCACGTGGAAGGGCCAGCACCAGCGGGCGGAGGAAGTCGCCGGCGGCCGCTGATGCGAGGAGTTCGGCGGCGAGGTCCCGCCCGGCTTCCCGGCGGTCACGGAATCGCATGGTCCTTCCTCTCTCCCGTAGCTGCGACGGAACCAACAGCTGCAACGGCTCCGGCAGTTACGGCTCTCAATGGTCGTGAGCCGGTGTCACATCCCGGTGGGCCAGGTCTCCTCCTCGCCGGTGCCCAACAGAGCCCCGTGGAGCGGGGCGAGGGCTTGGCTGCGGTCGAGGAAGACGAAGGCGTCATAGCGTTCGCCGAGCACGGTGGGGACGTAGTTTCCCCGCTTCTCGGCATCCGGCCGGTAGACCACTCCGATGGCACGGTGGTCCCGCTCTTCGTCGAACCAGTCGGGGCTGTGACCGGCCGGCACCCCGTAATGGACACCCTCCGGGAAGACGAACAGTCCCGCACTGCCGGGAAATGCCCGGTGCAGCAGCTCCTCCACACTGTCCGTCCGCGCGGGAGGTACGCACATCATGCTCGGGGCGTCCCCCCAGTGGCCGGCGGCGACCACCGTTCCGTCGTAGGAGCCGAAACCGACCAGTACGACGCCTTCCGTGGCGTGGCGTTCGCGAACGATCTGGCCGAGACTGACCACTCCGGCCGCAGGCATGTCGGTGGCCCGCGCGTCTCCGACATGGGTGTTGTGTGCCCACACCACAGCCTTCGCATCGGGACCGTGGTGCTCCATGAGCCGGTCGAGGGTGTCAGCCATGTGGTGATCACGGATGTTCCAGGACTGCGGGCCGCCGCCCACCATGGCCCGGTAGTAACGTTCGGCGCCGGCCAGCACCTCCGCGTTCTGCCGTGCGGCGAATTGAGCGAAGCTGCCACCGGCTGTCTCGGCGTACTCCGTGGACTGCCTCAACCGCACGAGCAGGGCGAGTACTTCGCGCTCGCAACCGGACGGCGCGAACCGGGTGGCGTGTGCGTAGGAGCGGGGCTCCTCGGCGTACGGCTCGAAGCAGCGGTAGGCCTCCAGCGCGCCCGCCAGCTCGGCCGGGGCGTGTTCGTCGAGATAGCCGATCACCGCGTCCAGCGACTCCCACAGGGAGTAGACGTCCAGGCCGAAGAAGCCCACATGTGAACTCCCCGGCGCCAGGCCGACGTTGTGCTCGCGCAGCCACCGGGCGAAGCGGAGCACATTGGTGTTGGCCCACATCCAGGTAGGCCAGCGGTCGAACTCCATCAGCGCGTCGAACGGGTCATCGGGGGCGCCGGGCGCTGCCGTGACCGAGCGGTGAACGGCCTGGCAGTCCGGCCAGTCACCCTCCACCGCGATGAAGGAGAAGCCCTTCTCCTCGATCAGCCGACGCGTCAGGACCGCCCGCCAACGGTAGTAGTCGGTACTGCCGTGGGAGGCCTCCCCCAGCAGTACGTACCGTGCGTCACCGATCCGCTCCAGCAGCGGGTCGAACGATGCGGAGCCGGTCAGCGGCAGAGCCCCCTCACGGGCCCGGTCGACCTGGGTCTTCGTGTCGGACCGCCTGAAGGCCATGGCCGTTCCCTTTCGCACAGACAGCGTGCTGGGCTCAAGACCCAGTCTCGCGCCACCTCGCGCACATAGTCCAACGGTTGCCGAGCCGGTGTGAGGCCTCCTGAATGGAAACCACCTAACTAGAGGGTGGGCGGCTCATCGGCGAGGTGGTTGTTGCGGTCGATCTCCGGCATGTGTGTCTCGGCCCAGATCCGGAAAGTGCCGTCTTGGGCGGGCCAGGCTAGTTCCATAACGTGACCTTGTCACCATTGTTCACCCCATCTGGAGCGCCCCCATGCCCGAGCTGCGCCGCGTTCCCGTCAACGGTGTCGAACTGAACGTCGCCCTCGCCGGATCCGGCCCGGCCGTCCTGTTGCTGCATGGCTTCCCGCACACCTGGGAGCTGTGGACGGACGTCATGGCCGATCTGTCCGGCCGCTACCGCGTCATTGCACCCGACCTGCACGGGTTCGGCGCGAGCAGCCGGGCTGCCACCGGGTACGGCACGGGCACCCTGGCCGAGGGACGCCTTCGTCCGCGCATACACGGCGGCAGGCGTTGAGCTGTGCGTTCTCGTACTACCGGGCTCTGCCCGAGAGCGCGGTACAGATCGAGCAGGCAGTCACCAGTGCCCGCCTGACAGTGCCGACGATGGCGCTGGGCGTCCGGCCTCTCGGTGCCGCACTGGAACGCCAGCTCCGCCCGGTCACCGACGATCTCACCGGACACGTCATGGAGGACTGCGGCCACATCATCCCGCTGCACCGGCCGCGCGCCCTGCTCACCCTGCTGCGTCCCTTCCTGGCCGGTGAGGATGCCGGAGCGCCCTGACCGGAGCCCTGACCGACTGGGGGAACTCTTTGGCGCCGGTGGCCGGGCCGGTTCGGCAGATGATCGCCCGGACAGGGGCCAGGCAAGGACGACTCCCGAGCCGGCCGCCAAGTCCACCCTGCTCCCCGCCGAGGTCTGCCCCGTCATCTCATCCATCGACCGGAAGGCCGGTGTGGGCGGCCAGGTGTTCGAGGATGCGGGAGAGCGCCGCACGCTCCCCCGGCGCGAGCGGCGCCGCCAGCTCCTCGTCGAGCGCCTCGGCGAGCCCGCATGCCGCGTCGAGCAGGCGGACGCCGTCCTCTGTGAGGGTCAGGCGCTGTCGGCGGCGGTCAGCGGGATCGCGTACGCGTTCAATCGCGCCGAGCGCTTCGAGGTGGTCGGCGAGCTGGACGACCAGACTGGGCGCCACCCGCATGACGCCGGCCAGCTCGAGCTGCGACTCGGCGCCCTTGATCCGGAGAACGCTGAGCAGGGCGACGTGCTTGGGCTTCAGTTCGAGTCCGGCCAGCCGCTCGGCGTAGCGGGCTTCCTGCCAGGTGCCAAGCACCCCGAGCCGGAAGGTGACGGTGTTCACCGGCGAACGCGTCTCTTTCTCCACCATGCCAGGGATGATAGCGTCCAGAAATTATTCACACCATGAATGCTTCACGATGTGAACCGCTTGTCCGTCTCGTGAATGTGCTGGTCGCGGTCGGCTCGGCGACGTTCGGCGTGCTGGCTCTGCTCGCTCCCGCGGCATACCCCGGAACCACCGGAGGAACGGGTCCCCAACTCTTCGCCGAGATGTACGGCGTCCGCTCCCTGCTGATCGCCGCGGCGGTGGTCTGGCCCGCCGTCACCGGGCGTGACCTGTACCCGATACTCCTGCTGGCCGGCGCCGTCCAATTCGCCGACCTGGGAATCAATGCCGCAAGCGCCTCCCCCGCCACGCTCCCCGGACCCGCCCTGGCCGCGGCCGTCCACCTCGTCTCGGCGTACCTCCTGCGCCCAGCCCGCTCCAGCGAGCAGGACCAATCCGGCCGACGAAAGCCCATCCGCGGGCGACGAGAGCTCTGCTGGAGGTTTTCGCGGAGCAGGTTGCGGCCTCCACTATCGTGCCGGGACCATGCGGGTGACGGGCCCCGACTGCGTCTTCGGCCACATCGGCGCAGTGTGGAAGGTATGAACGACGAAACAAGGATGTACCGGCCGGGAGAGACGGTCCCCGAAAGCGGGATCTACGAGTGCACCTGCGGCAAGTCGCACCAGGCATTCACCAGTACGGACGTCAAGGGGCACACCTTCCCGCCTCCGCCCTCGGGCTGCTCCGGCGTCGGCTGGAGCCTGAAGGAACCCACGCACAGGTAACGCGCTCACTGCGTAGAGCGCCGCTCATGCGCCGAGAGGGCAAACGGCTCACGTTCGCCTGTCCGCACCGCAGTATGACCGAACGGTCCGGGTGGCGGCGGGCAGGGGCAGGGAGCCGCCTGGCTGTCCCTGCCCCAAAGAGCGATGCCGGCTCTCAGTCGCTGGACAGTGCTTCCAGCAGGTCGCCGACCTGCGGGTCGGGCAGAGCGCGGGCCACGTCCGCCTGGGCGACCATGCCGACCAGGCGGTGGCCATCGATGACCGGCAGACGGCGGACCTTGTGTGTCGTCATGGTGCGCATGATCTCGGCGGCGTCGTCATCGGCGCCGATCGTGACAGCTTCGCCCTGCGCGAGGGAGCCCGCCTTGGTCGTGGCGGGGTCCTTCCCCACTCCCAGGACCTTGATCACGATGTCGCGGTCGGTGAGGACGCCTTTGAGTTTCTCGTCGGTGCCGCAGATCGGCAGCGCACCGAAGCCCATCTCGGTCATCTTCCTTGCGGCGAGGAGGACCGGTTCGTCCGCGCCGATACATTCGGCGCCCTCGGTCATGAGTTCCCGTGCGGTAGTCACTGCCGGTTCTCCTTTGTCGCTGTTCCTGGTCCGGCCGGCGGTGGCCGGGGGCTTGTCTGGTGCGGGGATGTTCAGCTTTTGCCGCGGCCGGTCAGCAGGTCGCGGGCCCGGTCCACGAGTCCGGCGCCAGGCCCCAGCAGCTTGTTGCCCGGCGGGGTGTCCGGGGAGGAGGGGTGCGGTCGGGTGGGAGCCGTCTTCTTGGCCGTGCGGACTTTGTCGCCCAGCTGATCCAGAGCTTCTGGCGTGCAGGCTGCGGCGAGGAGAGGGAACAGCCGGCCTTCTTCATCGCGTACGTGCTCGCTCACTTCGAGCTTCAGCTTCGCCACCAGGTCGTTGAACTGCGGGTCGTCCGCAGACAGGCCCTCCAGATCCTTGAGGTGCTGTTCCACCTCCGCGTGATCGGAGAGTTCCTTGTCCGCGATCTCCGCCCCGCCCTGGACATGCTCACGTACCGCCGGGTACAGATGCATTTCCTCGGCGACGGAGTGGCGCACCAGCTCGACAGTCAGTTCGTCGGCCAGTTTCCGGCGCTGCGGATCGCCAACCGGCTGAGCCTCGATCTTCTCGAACAGTTCGTCGACCTCACGGTGGTCGGTGGTGAGCTCTGCAATCACGTTTCCGCCGTGTCCCATGAGAGAAAACACCTCCACTTGAAAGGGGCTGAGCTGAGGACAGCTCACCGTTCCACAGCGGATACCCACGAACCCCTTCAACACGCACGCCGCTGATCTGGCAAAGCCATGTGGAGGAGGCTGGGGCGAAAGAAGGGAGCGACAGACCAGGCGATCGCCGATGGGCCGCAGGCGCACCGGGGCGTGGGGGCGTCGGCACCGGGAACAGGCCCGTGGCGCTCGGGCGCCTCGCGCCCGCCCGGTGCGAGTTCCCGTGCCGGGTGGCCGACCCGATTTGCTGCGGTGTCCTCTCGGACGGAGTGTGTGAAGCGCTGGGGGATCGGGGCAGGCGAGGAACTGAGCACGTATCGACAGGGAGGCATGTCATGCCGGCAGGATCCAGTCGCAAGCGCGAGCGGCAGTACGAGCACGTCAAGGAAAGCGCCGAGAAGCGAGGCACATCGGAAAGCCGGGCCGAGGAGATCGCCGCGCGCACCGTGAACAAGGAGCGGGCACGGTCCGGTGAGGCCAAATCGGCTTCCAGGGTCTCGACACGGGACCCCAAATCGGCATCCCAGCGAGGCGGCGAACGCTCGCACAGCGGCGCCCAGGGACCGACCAGGGACCAGCTCTACGAAGAGGCGAAGAAGAAGAACGTGGAAGGCCGCTCCTCGATGAACAAGCAGCAGCTGCGCAAAGCCGTCGGCCGCTGAGACCCACTGAACCAAGCCCGTAGAGAGAGCAGGAATGCACATGGAGCGCGCAGCACTCTTCGACGTGGACGGCACTCTCGTGGACACCAACCATCTGCATGTGGTGACGTGGTGGGAAGCCCTGCGGCAGGCCGGTCACACCGTTCCGATGCCCGCCATCCACCGGGCAGTGGGGCTCGGTTCCGGCGATCTGCTGGAGCACCTGCTCGGCAAAGAGCGGGACCAGGACCAGGACGCGGATATCAGCGCGGCCCATAAAACGCTGTTCGGCACCTACTTCGAGCGGCTGCCCGCGTTCCGCTCGGCGGGCGAACTGCTGCGCACCCTCGCCGGGCAGGGCTGGCGAGTGGTGCTGGCCACCTCGGCGGAGGGACATGAGCTGGATGCGCTGCGGCGTGCCATCGGTGCGGGCGACGCCATCCGGGACACGGCGAGTGCCGCCGACGTCACTGAGGGGAAACCGGCCGCCGAGCCGGTCGAGCACGCGCTGAAACTCGCCGGGGTCCCCGCGAAGCAGGCTGTGTTCGTCGGCGACACGGTCTGGGACATGGAGGCCGCTTCGCGGGCCGGGGTGCCTGCTATCGCTCTGCTCTGTGGCGGTATTCCACGGGTCGACCTGGAGCGGGCGGGCGCCCGGAGTGTTTATCAGGACCCCGCCGATCTTCTGTCCCAACTCGACCACAGCTTTTTCGGTGCCGCTGGGCCGGAGAAGATCATGCAGGCGTGAAGTCGAAGGGCACCGCCACCGCCGCACCCGGCCCACCGGCCCGGGTGCGGCGGTGGCGGTGCTTCGACGAGCGCGCAGGCCGGGACGTACAAGAACCAGCTCACCTCGGCGTGAGCGCGGTGGATGAGCCGGGGACGCGAGGACATTTCCCTGGTCCGCCGCAGCCACCTCTGTTTACCGCAGCCACCGCGGTTTCTGGTCCCCACGATGTGCATGGCGTCACTCACCGTTCCGGTCACCTGCGCCAGGCGCCGGTCCAGCCCACCGCCCAGGTCATGCCGCTCAGCCGCCGTCGGGGCGTAGCCGTTCCACTCCTTCAACGCGGCCAGACCCCGCTCAGCCCCGTCGAACCGACCCCTGGCTCCCAACCGTCGGCGGCCTCGACGAGGGACGAGACGCCTGGGGTTTCGATGTGTACGGGCCGTGACGCGGAGTAGGAATCAGGGGCGCCGAGGCCGGTGATATGTGAGCCCGGGCATAGGGCCCACGTCACACAGGACGCCGCCTAGTAGACCCACGACCAGGTTCCGCCCCTTCATTACGGGCCCCACCCCACCTCTGTCCGTTTTGTCACTATCTGGGGTCGTAGGTCACATAATTGCCAACCCCCAGGACCCTCTCGCAAGGTGTTGGACATACCGGGGAGCCGAGCGCCGGACCGGGCACAGCACACCGCCCGCCATCCAGACACCGGCCCCACGACACGAACCACGGCCCCAGCGCCCCACCGTGTCGCCGACCCCCCAGTCGGCCTCCCCACGCCACGTCCCACCTGGAGAGGTACACCCATGACTGCCACCACCCGCCGCACCCTGAACCTCCGCAAGACCTCCGTCGCCGGTATCGCCGGCGCGGGCGCCGCCGCCATCGCGCTGACCCTGGTCCCCCACTCCGCGCACGCCGCCGAACCCACCCGCACCGCGCCCGCCTCGGCCGCCGCCATCACCACCGCCCAGATCGCCAAACAGGCCGCCCACGCCGAGAAGGCCGCCCAGCACACCACCGCGGCGAAGAAGGCCCCCAAGGCCAAGCACACCGACGCCGTCACCGCGATCGTCAAGAGCACCAAGTACAGCAACAACCTCGACGGCTGGATCAAGGAATCACTGGCCATCATGAAGGCCAAGCACATACCCGGCAGCTACGAAGGCCTGCACCGCAACATCATGCGCGAGTCCAGCGGCAACCCCAACGCCCAGAACAACTGGGACGTCAACGCCCAGAACGGCATCCCCTCCAAGGGACTCCTCCAGGTCATCCAGCCCACCTTCGACACCTACCACGTCAAGGGCACCAAGAACAGCCTCACCGACCCCGTCGCCAACATCGTCGCCGCAGCCAACTACGCCGCCGACAAATACGGCTCGATGGACAACGTCAACTCCGCCTACTGACCAGGCAAACCGACCACACACCCCCACGACCACCTGAGTCCGTGGGACGGCCAACCCCTCCAGGGGGACGGCAGGACTCAGGTCCTGGCGAGGGCTGGAACAGGTTCATGGGTGGACCCGTTCCAGCCCCCGCCCTTTGTCCCCGTCCCCGCACACCCCGCGGTCTGCCTCACTGATGCCCGCAAGCTTGGCGTGCAGGTCTTACAGCGCACCGGCCACCGGGGCCGGGCCGAGCGCGCCGCACCCTGCGCGGCTTCGAGGGCCTCACCGTCCGGACCGACGTGTGAGGCCGGAGGCTTTGGCGGCGAAGGGACCGACCGCTCATTCGCCGGCCGGCAGCCGTTCGATGGCGACCATCGCCGCGTCGTCGCCCAAGCTGCCTCCGGCATGGCGCAGCAGGTCGTCGCAGAGCCGTTTGAGCAGAGCCTCCGGGCCGTTGGCTCCCCACGAAGCGATCCGGTCCGGCAGCGGGTAGAACCGGCCCGCACTGTCCCGGGCCTCGATGACGCCGTCCGTGTACAGGAGGAGGACGTCGCCGACACCGAAGACGAACGTCTCCGCGGCGAAGACGCTGCTGAGCAGGTGGCCGAGGCCGAGGGGCGGGGCGGACTCCCGTACGTCGAGGGTATGCACCCGGCCCGCGCGTACCACCAGCGGCGGCGGGTGGCCGCAGCTGACCAGCTGGAGTTCCGGCCGAACGTCGGGGATGTCGAGCACGGCCGCGGTGACAAAAGCCTCCCCGTCGTCCTCACCGGCCCCCTGTGCCCGGGCCGTGTAGCTCCGGTCGGACACAACACCGGCCTCCAGCTGGCCCACGGCTTCGGGCAGTTCCGGATCGTAGTGGGCCAGCGCCCGGAAGACGCCGAGGACACCGGCCGCCTCGCCCATGGCATCGAGGCCCTTGCCGCGTACGTCGCCGATGATCACGCGGGTTCCGCCCGCCGTGCGCGTGACCGCGTACAGATCGCCGCCGAGCTGTGCCTCCGCCTCAGCGGCCAGATAGACCGACGCGATGCGCAGCGGCCCACTGCGTTCCGGCAGCGGCCTCATCACCACGCGCTGCACCGCACGCCCCACCCAGCGCAGACGGGTCATCTCCCGTTCATGCTGCACTCTCAGATGCGCGAAGAAAGTGACGAAGACGGAGATCAGGAAGAGCGCCGCGAGCTGGTAGGTGTGGTTGAGATCGGTGACGCTTCCCCGCGTGCCGGCCACGAACGCCTCGGCCGCGAGGGCCAGCACACTGACGACCGCGGTGCTGAGGGGACCGGCGAACGACGCCGTCAAGGCCGGCGCCGCCACCAGGAAGGGCCCGACATGCACAGCCGGTGGGGTGAGGACGTCCACCACCGTGATGGCGACGATCAGAGCGAACGGCACAACCATGAGCGCCTTCGGATACCGTCGCGGCCCCGGGAGCGAGGACAGAAAGCGCAACGAACTCATACTCCTGCCTACCTCACCCGGCCCGCGCCCGCGCCTCGGACGGCCTGGGCTTCTGACGCAGTGTGCCCCGGAGGAGGTCTCGGCTCTGGCCGGGCCCGGCCGCCCAGCCCCGCTCAGGGCTTCTCAGGCTCTGCTCAGCTCTGCTTGATCGCCGAGACGTCGAACTCCAGCACCACCTTGTCGCCGACGAGGACGCCGCCGCCTTCGAGGGCGGCGTTCCACGTGATGCCGTACTCCTTGCGGCTGACGGCGACCTCACCCTCGAAGCCCACCCGCTGGTTGCCGAAGGGGTCCTGGGCGGTGCCGGTGAGCTCGAAGTCGATGCTGATCGGCTTGGTGGTGTCCTTGATCGTCAGGTCGCCGGTCAGCCGGAAGTGGCTGCCGTCCAACTGCTTGATCCCGGTCGAGGTGAAGGTGATCCGCGGGTAGTTCGGGGCATCGAGAAAGTCGTTGGTCCGCAGGTGTCCGTCTCGCTGCTCGTTGCCGGTGTCGATGCTGTCGGACTTGATGGCGACCAGGACGCCCGACTTGGCCGGGTCCGAGCCGTCCAGCTTGAGCGTGCCCTCGAACTCGGCGAACGAGCCGCGGACCTTGGTGATCATCGCGTGCCTGGCCACGAAGCCGATGCGGGTGTGCGCCGGGTCGAGCACGTAGGTGCCGGTCAGGTCGGCGAGGGCGGGCATGGTCATGACGTACTCCAGGGGGTGCCGGGGGAAGGGCACCTCACGCTAGGCAGACCAGGCAGTACCGGACCCGGGCCGCGCCACCGTGCCGCTCGCCGGTCACCCCGATGGGTCAAGGGGCTCGGAGCCCACGGTGCCCCGTATCCGGGCCTCTGAGAGGGCGCGCCAGCCCGCCATATGCGCACGGCCGCGGCTCCGGACAGGCCGGGCTGCACTGCCCTCCCGGCGTGCCGGAACTGGCGGCCGGACGCACTCTGAGGTCATGGACAGCACACCGATAGTGGTGCACCCACCCTCCCCGAGCGGCGGACGGCGGGTGACGATCCAAGGAGAGATCGCAGGTCTGGCCCACCAGGACGCGGACGTCGTCGAGTTCCTGCGGCGGGCCGGAATGCTGGACGCGGACACCCTGCTGGACGACGAGGCCTGGGTGAAGTGGCGGGGCGGGCCAGCCCACCAGTACGTAACAGCCTGACCCGCTGGTATCCGGAGCGCAGGCCCTCAGGGGGCGTATCCATGGGCGTCCCCCGGCGTCCGGGGTCCGACGGCAGACATCCGAGGTCGGCGCGGGGCCGGACGGGCCCGTCA
This sequence comes from Streptomyces sp. NBC_01197, assembly GCF_036010505.1. NCBI lineage: Bacteria > Bacillati > Actinomycetota > Actinomycetes > Kitasatosporales > Streptomycetaceae > Streptomyces > Streptomyces sp. NBC_01197. Next base: position 6,957,490 of record NZ_CP108569.1, on the reverse strand, counting down.
ACGGGGTGCAGGCTGCACTGAGTCGGGGCATCGACGCCGCTCTCTGGCCCCTCAAGCGCGGGCCCTCGGCCTGATGCGTAGTCACGGCTCCTGGTTCCGTGACGATCATCACCTTCATTTCCCCGTGACTCATGTCAGCCGGATGCCCGGTCCCAGGCGTACTCCAAGGAGAGCGAAACACGCGGGAACCGCGGGGGCCACCGGTCATCCCGGCACGCCCCGCAGACCAGGAGAGAATCACCATGCCGTTCTTGCCGTCCGGGCCGCGTGAGAACACACCCGTTTCCGCACGCCCCTCCCGCGTGCCGGGTCGGCGTCGGCGCCCCGCAGGGAGCGAAGCCAGGCCGAGCGGAACCCAGCCGTACGGAGAGCGGCCGAACGGAAACCGTTCATGCGGGGACCGGTGGCACAGGGGCGGGTGGTACGGGGCCGAGTCCGGTCCCCGCCACCGGCCGGGGGCCTTCCGGGGGCTTCTTCTGAGAGTGAGTCCTGCCGACCGTGAGGTGCTGTGGCTGTACCTGGTGACCCGCCTGGGCATCTGGACCACGGCCTACTGCGCCCGCTGGCTGTTTCCCGCCGACCACAACTCCCGCGACGGGGGCCCCCTTCTGGCTCCCTTCCAGCAGTGGGACTGGGACTTCTACCTGCATATAGCCCGCGACGGCTACTTCCCGGGGCAGGGCGTACTCCTGCACAGCACCCTGGACCACCGGGAGGCCTTTCTGCCCGGCTTCCCCCTCGTCCTGCGGGCGGTCCACACCGTCGTCACGAACTGGGCAGCGGCCGGCTTGCTGATCTCCTTCGCCGCCGGGGCCGTCGCCGTCCTGGCGCTCTCCCGCATCGCCCGGCTGCACCTGCCCGACCACGGGGCCGGGCGGCGCACCGTGATGTTCCTGCTGCTCTCGCCGTGCGCGGTCTTCCTGGCCGCCGGCTACACCGAGGCGCTCTTCCTCGCTCTCGCGCTGCCCGCCTGGCTCGCCGCCCAGCGGCGCAACTGGCCGCTCGCCACCGCCCTGACAGCCCTGGCCACCACGGTCCGCGTGAACGGCCTCTTCCTCGCAGCCGCCATCGCGCTGCACTTCATCCTCACCGCCCGCACCGGCCGCGACTGGCGCCGGCTCCCCTGGCTCGCCCTGCCCGCCCTACCCGTGGCCCTCTACAGCGGCTACCTGCACGCCCACACCGGCGACTGGATGGCTTGGAAACATGCTGAGGAACAGGGCTGGAACCGCACGTTCCACACTCCGTGGGAGGCCTGGTCCAACACCTGGCACAACGCCTTCGCCCACGCCCAGACGACCGGTTACGCCGTCATGTTCCAGGCCGAACTCCTGGCCATGGTCGCCGGACTCGCCCTCCTCGTCCTCCTGGTACGGCAGCGACGCTGGGCCGAGGCTCTGTACATCGGCCTCACCCTGTGGGCCCTGGGCACCTCGTACTGGTACATGTCCATCCCCCGCTCCACCCTCCTGTGGTGGCCGCTGTGGATCTCCCTGGCGGGATGGAGCCTGCGCAGGCCGCGGTTCAAGACGCTCTGTCTCGCTGTTGCCACCCCTGTCACGACTGCCGTCGCGCTGACCTTCCTGTCGGGGCGCTGGGCGGGATGAGGGGGTGGGAGGGAGGGGGCAACCGCGCGTAAAGGCCTCAACCGCGCTACACCTGTTCGGTGCTGACCTCGTGCGGCCAGCAGGAGATGACGACCAGGAAGGGCCAGAGTGCCTGCGCGAAGGTCAGGACACGTTCGGCGACCCCCGGCAGCCCGTGAAGCTGGAGCCCGACGAGGAACCAGACCGCGAAGGCGCACATCGAGGCGCTGACCGCGATCGCCACGTCCTGCCGCAGTCCCCATGACGCGCCCCCGTCCCGGACCGCGGCAGGCCGCAGTCCCCACGGCGCCCCCGCACCACGGTCGACGGCCAGTACCGGCCAGACGGCCAGCAGCCCGAACCCCACCGTGACCACAGCCCCGTGACCGAACGAGCCTCCGCTGGGGGGTGCGGGCACCAGCGTCAGCACCATCGCGGAGATCCCGCCCCCGGCGAGCGCGGCCCGGCCGAGGAGCGTGGCGGAACGCAGCCCGAGTGCGGTGATGACGTAACAGGCCCCGAGTGCGAGCAGCATCCCGGTCATCACCCCGTACCCGGGCGTGCCGTACGCGGCGAGGACGCTTATCGTCCGGGTCTTCGGGTTGTAGCCGGGCCCCTGCATCAGCTCCGCGAGATTCGAGCCTCCGATGAGCAACACAGGCGCGCACCCGGACGAGAGCAAGGCCCACCAGGGTACAAGTCGCATCGGATCACCATAAGATGCCGTGCTCCGTGCCGGCTGGATCCCACGCGGGAAGCGAACCGGGACGGCCGAGGCACGGTCGGCCCTCCGCCGCTTGCCGGAGGCGCATGGTGGGGTTGCCGCTGGGCGGACCGTGAGCTTTCTCCGGAAGGCGGGCGGTCATGGCCCCTCGTGCTCCGGCCGTCGCCGCCCTCAGATCGCGGGCATCGGCCCCACCCGGGGCCGCAGATAGACCGCCCACGTCACGGCGCAGCACACGGCGTACGTAGCCAGGAAGGCCCAGTACGCCGCGTCGCCGTCCCCGGTGGCCAGGAACGACTGACGGAAGGCGATGTTCACCAGGACCCCGCCGAACGCCCCGAGCGCGCCGGCCAGTCCGATCAGCGCCGATGCCCGGCGCCGGGCGTCCCGCTCCGCGGTCTCCTCGTCAGCTCCTGCGGCGACCGCGATCCGCGCCTTGGCCTGGAAGATCGCCGGGATCATCTTGTACGTCGAGCCGTTGCCGATCCCGCTCAGCACGAACAGCGCCACGAAGCCGGCCAGGAACATCGGCAGCGACTTCTGCTGCGAGGCGATCAGCACCGCGCCGGTGCCCGCCGCCATCGCGGCGAAGGTCCACAGCGTCACCCGGGCGCCGCCCCAGCGGTCCGCCATCCTCCCGCCCAACGGCCGTACCAGCGACCCCAGAAGGGGCCCGAGGAAGGTCAGGTACGCGGCCTTCACCGGGGTGTCGAACTGCTGGTGGAACTGCACCTGCAGCACCTGCCCGAAGGCGAAGCCGAAGCCGATGAACGAGCCGAAAGTACCGATGTAGAGCAGCGACATGACCCAGCTGTGCGACTCCTTGGCCACCTCCCGCAGCGCCCTCCTGTCGTTCCTCAGCGACGTCAGGTTGTCCATCCTCAGCGCCGCGCCCAGCGCGGCCAGCGCGATCAGCGGCAGGTAGACCAGCGGTACCAGCCGCGGCTGCGCCGCACCGGCCGTGGCCAGCACCAGCAGGCCGACCAGCTGCACGACCGGGACGCCGAGGTTGCCGCCGCCCGCGTTGACGCCCAGCGCCCAGCCCTTGAGGCGCTGTGGGTAGAACGCGTTGATGTTCGCCATCGAGGAAGCGAAGTTGCCGCCCCCGACACCGGCGACACACGCCACCCCGAGCAGGGTGCCGTACGAGACGCCTGGCCGCAGCACGAGCCCGGCCAGCACCGTCGGGACCAGCAGCAACAGCGCGCTGAACACGGTCCAGTTGCGGCCGCCGAACCTGGCCACCGCGAAGGTGTAGGGCAGGCGCAGCACGGCGCCGAGCGCCGTCGGCAGCGCGGTGAGTGTGAACTTGCCCGCCGCGTCGATGTGGTACTCCGGTCCGAGGAACAGCACCAGCACCGACCACAGGCTCCACACCGAGAATCCGATGTGCTCGGACAGGACCGAGAAGGCCAGGTTCCGGCGCGCGACTCCCGCGCCGGTCTCCCTCCAGAACGCCTCGTCCTCCGGACGCCAGTCCGTGATGGAGCGGGACCGGCCCGCGTCCACCACCCCGGCTGTGTCCCCGGCCGGGTCTTCTGTTCCGACGGCAGTGCTCATCAGCTGTCACCCTGGTTCGTGAGATGGGGGGATTATTTGGGCTGGGGGGGTGTTTGCGCCGCCTACGCCGGGCGCGGCGGGTTTCGCGGGTCACTCCGTCGCCGCTCAACCGTGCTACGGCTCGCGCACGGCCGCTCCGACCAGCTGTGAGGCCGCCGCCGCTCCGGCCCGTACCGGCCAGACCCGCAGCTCCGCCGGGGTGCCGTCGGGGGCGGTGTCCTCGTCAAGGCAGCGGCCGTCCCGCAGGTCGAAGACCTGCTTGTACATCGGCGACGCCACGGTCGGGGCGTCACCCCGGCTGCCGAGGATGCCGCGTGAGATCACGTAAGCGCCGCTGAACGGGTCGCGGTTGTCGACCGCGTACAGCGCGCCCGCCCGGTCGCGGAAGACCGCCACCTGCTCGCCGCTCTCGCTGAGCACGGCCACCCCGCGCCCGGGGATCAGGTCCCGGTAGTCACAGGCAGGCGTCCACGCCGTGCCGTCGAAGATCTCCACCAGTGTGCTCATGCGGTACGCACCTCCAGTCGGGCCCCGGCCACCAGGGCCGGGGCGTGGTTCTGCTCGTTCTCGCCGGGGCGAGCCGGCCGGATCTGGCCGCGCTCCGGCATGAAGGCCACGGCAGGGTCGGGCGTGCCGGGGGCATTGACGAAGGACGCGAAGCGGCGCAGCCGCTCGGGGTCGTCCAGCACGGCGGCCCATTCGTCGCGGTAGCCGCCGATGTGACGCTCCATCTGCAGGTCCAGCTCGTCGCAGATGCCCAGCGAGTCGTCCATGACGACCGCCCGCACATGCTCCAGACCGCCCTCGACGCGGTCCAGCCAGACGGAGGTCCGCTCCAGCCGGTCGGCGGTGCGGATGTAGAACATCAGGAACCGGTCGATACTGCGGATCAGCGTCTCCCGGTCCAGGTCGGCAGCCAGCAGGTCCGCGTGCCGTGGCGTCATACCGCCGTTTCCGCCGACGTAGAGGTTCCAGCCGGCGGAGGTGGCGATGATGCCGAAGTCCTTGCCCTGCGCCTCCGCGCACTCGCGTGCGCAGCCGGAGACGGCGGACTTGAGCTTGTGCGGCGAGCGCAGGCCCCGGTACCGCAGCTCCAGCTCGATCGCGAGGCCGACCGAGTCCTGCACGCCGTACCGGCACCAGGTCTCACCGACACAGGACTTCACCGTGCGCAGCGACTTGCCGTACGCGTGGCCGGACTCGAAGCCCGCGTCCACCAGCCGCCGCCAGATCGCGGGCAGCTGGTCGACTCCGGCGCCGAGCAGGTCGATCCGCTGCCCTCCGGTGATCTTCGTGTAGAGCCCGAAGTCCCGGGCGATCTCGCCGATGGTGATCAGGCCGTACGGGGTGATCTCTCCGCCCGGGATCCGCGGCACCACCGAGTAGGAGCCGTTGCGCTGGAGGTTGGCCAGGAAGTGGTCGTTGGTGTCCTGCAGCGCGGCCTGCTCGCCGTCGAGGATGTGGCCGTTGTCCGCGCCGGCCAGGATCGAGGCGACGACCGGTTTGCAGACGTCGCAGCCCTCCCCGCTGCCGTGCCCGTCGATCAGGGCCGAGAAGGACGTGATCCCGGTGGCCCGGACGATCTCGTAGAGCTCGGCGCGGGTGTGCGCGAAGTGCTCGCACAGGTTCGTGTCGACGCTGACGCCGCTCGCTTCCAGCTCCTCGGTCACGATGGAGCCCAGCAGTTTGACGCAGCTGCCGCACCCGGTGCCCGCGCTGGTGCACTTCTTGACCGCGGGGACGGTGGTGCAGCCCTGCTCGCGGACGGCGGCGCGGATCTGGCCCTGGCTGACGTTGTGGCAGGAGCAGACCACGGCCTCGTCCGGCAGCGCGACCGGCCCGGCGGGGCCGAGTCCGGCCGGCAGCACCAGCTGCTCGGGGGCCGTCTGCAGCGGCTTGCCGCCGATGGCCAGTGGGCGCAGCAGGCCGTACGACTCGGTGTCGCCGACCAGCACACCGCCGAGCAGCTGCCCATCGCGGCCTATGACCAGCTTCTTGTAGACGCCGGAGCGGCTGTCGCTGTAGAGGACGTCGAGCGCGCCATCGGTCGCGCCGTGCGCGTCACCGAAGCTGGCGACGTCGACGCCGAGCAGCTTGAGCTTGGTCGAGGTGTCCGCACCGGTGAAGGCGTCCTCGTCGCGGTACTCGCCGGCGAGTGAGCGGGCGGCCGTGGCGGCCATCGCGTAGCCGGGGGCCACCAGTCCGTAGACCTTGCCGTCGGCGGCCAGCGCGCACTCGCCGATGGCGTAGACGTGCGGGTCGTTGGTGCGGCAGCGCTCGTCGACGACGATGCCGCCGCGCTCGCCGACGGGCAGGCCGCTCTCCCGGGCCAGCTGGTCGCGCGGTCGTACGCCGGCCGAGAAGACGACCAGACCGGCCGGGAGTTCGCGGCCGTCGGAGAGCCCCATGCCGCGCACCCGGCCGTCCTCACTGGTGAGGATGGCCTGGGTGCCGGCGCCGGTGTGGACGTGGACGCCCAGGTCCTCGATCTTGCGGCGCAGCAGCTGCCCGCCGCCCTCGTCGACCTGGAGGGCCATCAGCCGGGGCGCGAACTCGACGACGTGCGTCTCCAGGCCGAGCGCCATGAGCGCGCCGGCCGCTTCGAGGCCCAGCAGACCGCCGCCGACGACGACGCCGATGCCGGCCCGGCCTGCGTCGGCCCGGATCGCCTCCAGGTCCTCGATGGTCCGGTAGACGTGACAGCCGGCCGCGTCCCGGCCGGGGACCGGCGGCACGAACGGGTACGAGCCGGTGGCCAGCACCAGCGCGTCATAGTGCAGCACATCGCCGGATGCGGTCGTGACGGTCTGCCCGGCCCGGTCGAACGCGGCGGCCGGGTCGGCGAGGCGCAGGTCGATGCCGTGCTCCGTCAGGAAGCCCGGCGGAGCGAGCGACAGCTCCTCGACACCGGTGCCGGAGAACCACGAGGTCAGGTGGACCCGGTCGTAGGCGGGGCGCGGCTCCTCGGCGAGTACGGTGATCCGCCAGGCTGCGGACCCGGGCTGCCCGGTCAGCGCCTCCAGGAAGCGCTGACCGACCATGCCGTGGCCGATCAGGACGAGATCCTTCAGCCGGCGGGGCAGCCTGGCGGATGTCCGGTGTTGCGTCATCAGGAGGCTCCGTAAGGGGTGAGCAGGTGCAGGGACCGGTCGGAGATGAGGTCGTCGCGTTCGCAGGCGAGGGCGAGCTCGCCCACGGTGGCCAGGTCGCCGAGCAGGATCGCGCCCACCAGACGCCCGCCGCGCAGCACGAGCTTCTTGTAGGTGCCGCGCGTCGCGTCGGTCAGTCGCAGCACGTCCAGTCCGGGATCGGCGGCCAGGTCGTCGGCGTCGAGGTGGGCCTCGCCGAAGGCCGCGTACTCCAGCGGTCCTGCACTGAGCCGGGACAGCGGGCGCGCGCCCCGGTAGCGCGCCCCGGGGTCCGCGCCGGAGAGCCGGGCGGCGAGTACGTCGGCCTGTTCCCAGGCCGGTTCGGACAGGCCGTGCACCGCGCCGCGGTGCTGGGTGCAGTCGCCGATGGCGTACACGTGCGGCTCGGATGCGGCCAGCGCGTCGTCGACGACGACGCCGGTACCGACGTCCAGCCCTGCTGCGTGGGCGAGCGCGGTGCGCGGCCGGACACCGCAGGCGAGCACCACCAGGTCGGTGCTGAGGCGGTAGCCGTTGGCCAGTTCGACGGCGGCGCCGTCGGTGGCACCCCGGTCCACGACCGCACGGGCGCGGTTGCCCGGATAGGTTTCGACGCCCAGCCGGCGCAGCCCGGCGCGCAGCGCGGCTGCCGCTTCGGCGTCGAGCTGCCGCTCGATCAGATGCGGTCCCTGGTGCACGATCTCGACGGTGAGGCCGAGCGCGGCCAGCGCCCGGGCGACGCTGACGCCGAGTACCCCGCCCCCGATGACCACCGCTCGTCGCGCCCGTCCTGCGTCCTCGGCCAGCCGGGCGCAGTCGGCGAGGGTGCGCAGGGCGTGCACGCCGTCGCGCAGTCCGGTGCCGTCGGGGCGGCGCAAGCCGCGTACCGGGGGCAGCAGCGGGTTGGCGCCGGTCGCGAGGACGAGTTCGTCCCAGGCCTCGCGGCGGCCGTCGGCCAGCGTCAGCGTGCGCGCGGCGGGGTCCACGGCAACGGTCTCGATGCCCAGCCGCAGTTGAGCACCGCCGGCCGGCAGGGCGATCGCCTCCGCGTCGTAGCGTCCGGTCAGCACATCGGCGAGGAGCACCCGGTTGTAGGGGGCGCGGGCCTCGGCCCCGTACAGGGTGACCCGGGCGGTCCCGCCGAGGGCGCGGTAGCGCTCGACGAAGCGTGCTGCGGCCATCCCGGCCCCGACGACCGCGATATGACGCCCACTCAGGCTGTCGTTCCGTCGCGCATTCATACGGGCTCCCCCTGATCGGACCGCGCCGCTCCGGCCGGTAGTGCTCCGGCCCGTACCGCTCCGGCGCCTGCCGCTTCCACCCGCACCGCGCAGACCTTGAACTCGGGCATCTTCGATGTCGGGTCCAGCGCCGGGTTGGTGAGTGTGTTGGCCCGGCCCGCTCCCGGCCAGTGGAAGGGCATGAACACCGTGTCCGTCCGGATCGCATCGGTGATCCGGGCGGGCGCGACCGCCCGGCCGCGCCGGGAGGTGACCGCGAGCAGTTCCCCCTCGGCCACCTCCAGCCGCCGCGCGAGCAGTGGGTGCAGCTCCACGAACGGCCCCGGCGCTGCGGAGTTGAGCGCCTCGACCCGCCGGGTCTGCGCCCCGCTCTGGTACTGCGAGAGCACGCGCCCCGTGGTCAGGTACAGCGGGTACTCGGCGTCGGGCTCCTCCGCCGCCGGGCGGTGGGTGACCGGGGCGAAACGGGCGCGGCCGTCCGGCGTGGCGAAGGCGTCCAGGAAGAGCCGCGGTGTGCCGGGGTGGTCATCGGCCGGGCAGGGCCAGAAGACACCGTCCCCGGCGCGGATCCGGTCGTAGCTGATGCCCGCGTAGTCGGCCTGGCCACCGGCCGACGCGCGGCGCAGCTCCTCGAAGACCGTCTCGGGATCGTCGTGGAACCCCCGCTCGATGCCCAGCCGTTCGGCGAGCTCGCGCATCAGCCACAGGTCTCCGCGTACGCCGTCGGGCGCGTCCACCGCCCGCTGCCGCAGGATCACCCGGCCCTCGATGTTGGTCATCGTGCCGGTCTCCTCCGCCCACTGGGCGCTGGGCAGGACGACGTCGGCGAGCTGCGCCGTATCCGAGAGCACGAGGTCGCTGACCACGAGCAGATCGAGCGAGCGCAGCCGCTGCGTCACATGGGCCGCTCGCGGGGCTGAGACGACGGGGTTGGAGCCCATCAGCAGCAGCCCGCGTACGCCGTCATCCCCCGGCGCGCCGAGGCTGTCGAGCAGCTCGTAGGCCGAACGGCCAGAGCGCGGCAGGGTGTCCGGGTCCACCCCCCAGACGCGGGCGACGTGCTCGCGTGCGGCCGGGTCCTCGATCGAGCGGTAGCCGGGGAGCTGGTCGGCCTTCTGACCGTGCTCCCGTCCGCCCTGTCCGTTGCCCTGGCCGGTCAGACAGCCGTACCCGGAGTACAGCCGGCCGGCCTTGCCCGAAGCCAGGCAGAGGTTGATCCACGCGCCGACGGTGTCGGTGCCCTTGCTCTGCTGCTCCGGGCCCCGCGCGGTGAGCACCATGCCGGTCCGGGCCCGCCCGAATCGGTGGGCTGCTTCCCGGAGTTGGGTCGCCGCTATGCCGGTGAGCCGTTCGACGCGCTCCGGCCAGTGGGCCATCGCCGCGGCGCGGGCCTGCCCGAAACCGGTGGTGCGCGCCTCGATGAACTCGGTGTCGACCGTCCCGTCGGCGATCAGCAGGTGCAGCAGGCCGAGCGCGAGTGCCAGGTCGCTTCCGGGCACCGGCTGCAGATGGAGGTCGGCCTGCTCGGCGGTCCTGGTGCGGCGTGGGTCGACGACGATCAACGTGCCGCCGTTCTCGCGCAGTTCACGGAAGTAGCGCAGCGCGGGCGGCATCGTCTCCGCGGGGTTGCTGCCGACCAGGATGAGGCACTCGGTGCGCGGGATGTCATCCAGCGGGAAGGGCAGTCCCCGGTCCAGGCCGAAGGCGATCCTGTTCCCGGCGGCGGCCGACGACATGCAGAAGCGGCCGTTGTAGTCGATGTTGGCGGTGCCGAGTGCGACCCGGGCGAACTTGCCCAGCTGGTACGCCTTCTCGTTGGTCAGGCCGCCGCCGCCGAAGACTCCGACCGCGTCGGCGCCGTGCTCGGCCCGGATCGCCGCGAAACCCCGCGCGACCCGGCCCAGCGCCTCGTCCCAGCTCGCCGCCCGCAGCTCGCCGCGCTCCCGCACCAGCGGTGTGCTCAGTCGGCTCGCCGGGCCGAGCAGCGCCGCGGCGGACCGGCCCTTCCCGCAGAGCGCGCCCCGGTTGACCGGGAACCCGGGCCGCTCGACGACCAGCGTCTCGGCGCCGTCGGCCGCGGCGAGGCGCATCCCGCACTGCAGCGAGCAGTACGGGCAGTGGGTGTCGGTGGTGGTCGTCATGCCTTCGACCTTGACCGCCGGTCGTTACGCAGCCTTCTCACCCGTGTTGCGCCCGCGGTACGCGTCGCTCACACCGCGGTCGGGACGGGGTGCGGTCGCGGACATGCGCCGTAACACCGCACGGCGTTATCTCACGCGGGCGTGACGGCTGGGCAACCTCCCGGTAACCGGGCGGGCCGAGTCTGCGTGCATGAGCAGCTCCGGCATCCCCTCTCCGACCGCGCCGACGGGCCCGCTGACGGGCTACACCGTCGGCGTGACCGCCGCCCGCCGCCGCGACGAGCTCGTCGCACTGCTGACCAGGCGCGGAGCACGCGTGGTCGAGGCGCCGGCGCTGCGCATCCTCCCGCTGGAGGACGACATCGCGCTGCGCCGGGCGACCGAGCTGTGCCTGACCGCGCCGCTGGACTACGTCGTGGCGACCACCGGCGTCGGCTGGCGCGGCTGGATGAGCGCGGCCGACGGCTGGGGGCGCGGCGCCGCACTCTCCGCCGCCTGCCGGAACGCCGTCGTACTGTCGCGCGGCCCGAAGGCCACGGGCGCGGTCCGCGCCAGCGGGCTCGACGAGGCGTACTCCCCCGGGAGCGAAGTCACCGGCGAACTGCTGACGTGGCTGCTGGCCCAGCCGCTGGCCGGCCGCCGGATCGCGGTGCAGGAGCACGGCCTGCCACTCACCGCTTTCAGCGCGGCCCTGCGCGAGCGCGGCGCCGAGGTCGTGCCGGTCCCCGTCTACCGCTGGGCTCCGCCGGAGGACCCGGGCCCGGTCCGACGGCTGGTCGAGCAGACCGTCCGCCGCGAGGTCCACGCGCTGACCTTCACCAGCGCGCCCGCGATCACCGCCTTCCTGGAGACCGCGGCCGCCGACGGCCTGCACAAGCTGGTGCTGGAGGCGATGTCCGGCGACGTACTGCCGGTCTGCGTCGGCCCGGTCTGCGGCCGGCCACTGCTGGACGCCGGGCTGCCGGTGGTCTGGCCCGAACGCGGCCGCCTGGGCGCGCTGGTCCGCACGCTCACCGAGACGCTTCCCGGACGCAGCCGCCAGGAACTCCACGTCGCAGGGCGGGCGTTGGTGCTCCAGGGCAGCGCGCTGCTGGTCGACGGGGAGAACTACTGGCTGTCGCCGAAGGGCGCCACGCTGCTCCGCGCACTGGCGGAGAAGCCTGGCCGGGTGCTGAGCCGCGCCGAACTGCTGCGCCGCGCCTGGGCGGACTCCGATGCGGAGGAGCATGCCGTGGAGGCCGCGATCGGCCGGCTGCGCGCCTCGCTCGGGCCGCACAGCGACTTGGTCAGGACCGTCCCCAAGCGCGGCTACCGGCTGGCGGCAGCATGACCGTGCCTGCCTGTCCCGGCCCCGCCCACCGCGTTCCGCCGACCCTGCTCGCGGTGGCCCATGGCACCCGGGACGCCGAGGGTGTCGCGGTGACCGGGGCGCTGGCCGCCCGGGTACGCGCTCTCCGTCCCAGCCTGCGCGTGGAGTTGTGCTTCCTCGACCTGGTCGCGCCCTCCCTGCCGGAGGCGCTGGCCCGGCTGAGCGGTGAGGTGGTCGTCGTACCGCTGCTCCTCGGTGCCGGATACCACGTACGCGTCGACATCCCCGGGGCCCTCGCAGCAGCGCCGCATCTGAACTCCCGGGTCGCCCGCGCGCTCGGCCCGGACCCGCTGCTGGCCGAGGCCCTCACCGGCCGTCTCACCGACGCCGGATGGCGCGCCGGGGACGGGCCGGTCGTACTCGCAGCGGCCGGATCCACGGATCCCGGCGCCAACGCCGACACCGCGGCCATGGCCTCACTGCTGCGCGAACACCTCCCCGGCCCGGACGAAGTCGTTCCCGCCTACCTCTGTGCCGCCGGCCCCACCCCCGCCGAGGCGGTCGCCGCGCTTCGCTCCGAGGGCCACTCCCGCGTCGCCGTCGCCGAGTACCTGCTGAGCCCGGGCTTCTTCGCCCGCCGCGCCGCCCGTTCCGGTGCCTGCCTCACTTCCGCCCCGCTCGGCACGCACGACGCGCTCGCCCGCCTGGTCACGCGCCGCTACGACGAGGCCCGCACCGCCCTCGGGACGCACACGCCGCTGCCGCCTCCAGGTGCACCCACCGGATGCGGATAGCCTCGTACGGACTCACGATGGATACATGGTTGATGTCATTACGCCTCCCGGCGAGACACCGCCGGCCGAGGGCTGTATCGCCGAAGCCCACGAAGAACGGCCCGACGGCGGCATGTGGGAACACCCGAGGCTGTGGGCGGGGCTCATCCTGCTGGGCGCCCTCTTCTTCTCCGCCTTCTTCATCGCGCGCATTTTCTCGGCCTGAGCGGCGGGCGGGCGCGCCCCCGTCGCATCAGTCGATCCGGGGGAGGTCCTCGTTGTGCTGGAGCAGGGCTTCGGCGGTGGCCTTCACCGGGCCAGTGGGACTACGCCCGTCGTCCGAGCCGCAAGGAACTGGCGGCCACCGCCTTGCTTGCCCTCTCCCTCGACGAGGCATCGGTGAAGATCGCACCGGCCCCCCGGACGACGGCGAGCGCTCCGACGCCGAACTGGGCATATGGGCCGGCACTCTCCCCCTCCCCACCGCCTGGGGCGCTGTCGAACCGGTCCCCCTGCTCGTCCCCGGCGTCCCAGCCCCACCACACATCGCAGACCGCACGGGGACCGCCGCCAAGTAGTCAGAACCCCTTCCAATTCACCGACCCCGCGATTCACCGAGCCGGCCACACTCGCAGCCACGAATCCTGTCCGCACCCTGTTCCGTACCGACCAGTCGGTACTACCCTCCCGGCCATGCGGCGCGCGAAGGCGTACGCACTCATCGGCAGGGAGGCCAGGATGACGGTTCCGTCACCGGCGGCGACAGCGCGGCCGGAGGGCCGGACGTTCACTTCAGCGTTGAGGGGTCTGGGCAACCGCCGGCTTGATCACTATCCGGAGAGCCGTCGTCGCTACTGGTATCTGGCGATCGTGGTGCTGGCCACCGTCGTTCTGTACTACCAGCTCTACATCCAGTACGCCGTGTCGACGGCCATCATCACTCATTACCACATGACGTTCCTGTACTTCGTCTACATCTCGGTGGCCGCCAACGCGGTCGGCGCCTTCGCCTCCCTGGTGGCCGGGCTGGCCGACCGCTGGGGACGGGCGAACATCGCGGTGTACGGCCTGCTCCTGGTCGGCCTGCTCACCACATTCGCCCTGCCGAACGCGCCGGGCAAGGTGAGTTACCTGGTCGTCTACGCGTGCGTCGCACTCGTCGAGGGCATGATCCTGGTGGCCACCCCTGCCCTGATCCGCGACTTCTCGCCGCAGCTCGGCCGCGCGTCGGCCATGGGCTACTGGACGATGGGCCCGGTCGTCGGAAGTCTCGTGGTCACTGCGGTCACCGGCCGCACCTTCACCGGCTCCACGACCTGGCAGGACGAGATCCGGTACGCGGGGGCCGCCGGCCTGGTCGTGTTCGTGGCCGCGCTCCTCGGTCTGCGGGAACTCGCCCCCGCGCTGCGCGGCCAGATCATGGTGAGCCTGCGCGACCGCGCCCTGGTCGAGGCCCGCGCCAAGGGGATCGACGCCGAGTCGGCCCTGCACGGGCAGTGGCGCCAGATGCTCCGCCTCGACGTCCTCGGCTCGGCCCTCGCCATCAGCCTCTACCTGCTGCTGTACTTCTCCGCGGTCGGCAATTTCGTGGTCTATTTCGCCACGGACTTCGGATACTCCGCGCAGCGCACGAACTCCCTGCTCAACTGGTACTGGGGGACGAATGCGGTCTTCCTGGTGGCGGCCGGACTCGTCTCCGACCGGCTGCGGGTCCGCAAGCCGTTCATGCTGGCCGGTGCGCTCGGCTCGATCGGCTTCACCCTCGCGTTCGTGCTGCACGCCACCCGGCCGCACACGGGCTATTACACCTTCGCGTTCATCGTGGCCGGCATCGGTGCCACCAGCGGCATCGCGTACTCGCCGTGGATGGCGAGCTTCACCGAGACGGTCGAGCGGCACAACCCCGCGGCCATCGCGACCGGGCTGGCCGTGTGGGGGTGGCTCATACGGATCACGGTCGCCGCCTCCGCGGCCTGCCTGCCGCTGGTCGTGAGCACCGTGACCCCGCTCATCGAACACGGTACGGAGGTCAAACAGGCCTCCGTACAGGCCGCCCCCGCCCTGGCCATCACACGCGCCCATCCACAGCTCTTCGCGCAGCTCTCCTCCTATCCCCCGGGCAAGGCACCCGCACCACTGCTGGCGCGGGCGGTGAAGGAGGTCGGCGCCGGAGGTTTGCAGACCGTCCGGAAGGCCGCTCCACAACTGACGATCCTGCGCGAACACGGCCCGGAGGTACAGCGAGCCGCCGCACACAACGCGCGTCAGTGGCAGAACTGGTGGTGGGTCTGCCTGGGAGGACAGGTGCTGTTCCTGCCGTGCGTCTTCGTGATGACCGGCCGCTGGCGCCCACGTGAAGCGCGCCGCGACACCGAGGCCCACGAGCGTCTGGTGGCACAGCAACTCGCCGGGATGAAGGAGCTCAGCGTATGACGGAAGTGACGGGAGATGCCGCGGTGCCCCCGCAGCCGGGGAACGGCCTCCACGGACTCAGCGCCCTCGACCAGGCCGCCGCCGTACGCAGAGGCGAGGTCAGCCCCCTGGAACTCGTACAGCACCAACTGGCCCGTATCGAGCAGTTCAACGACCGCTACGGAGCGTTTCTCACCGTCAACCACCATGAGGCCGTCGCGCAGGCCGCAGCGGCGCAGAAACGGCTCGGGGAGGTGGGTCTGTCACCGCTGTTCGGCGTACCGACGGCTGTCAAGGACCTGGTCGACACCGCCGGTGTGCGCACGACGTACGGCTCCCGGGCCTTCGCCGAATCCGTCCCGGAGGTGGACGCCCACACGGTGACGCGATTGCGCGAGGCCGGCCTGATCAGCCTGGGTAAGACCAACACCCCTGAATTCGGCTGCTGTTGCTACACCGACAACGACCTGACGGGCCCCGCCCGCAACCCCTGGGACCCCGCTCTGTCCGCCGGAGGTTCCAGCGGCGGGGCGGCGGTCGCTGTGGCACTCGGCATGGTGGCGATCGCACACGCCAGTGACGGCGGCGGCTCCATCCGCATTCCGGCGAGCGCCTGCGGGCTGTTCGGCATCAAGCCGTCCCGTGGCCGGGTGAGCTCCGGGCCGGCCGGGTCCGAGGTCAACGGCCTTGCTGTGCAAGGCCCGTTGGCCCGAACCGTACGGGATGCCGCAGCCATGCTGGACGTTCTGTCGGGGCCCATGCCGGGCGATCCGCACTGGGCGCCACCGCTTCCGGCGGGCGAGACATTCCTGGCCCACGCCGACCGCGGCCCGGGCCGGCTGCGTATCGGCCGGTACGCGAAGCCCGCGGCGCTGGGCGTGGACGTCGACCCCAGGTGCCTGACGGCCTGGGAGCACGCCTCGCGGCTCCTGGAGGAGCTCGGACATGACGTCGAGGACATCCCCACGCCGTTCGGTCCCGAGCTCGGCGACTTCTTCACCGCCGTCTGGGGCGTGCAGTCACTGGGCTACACCGTGGAAGCCGAGGCCGAGGAGCTGCTGCGCCCGGTGACCCGCGCCTGGCGGGAGTACGGGAGGACGGTCACCGCTGAGCGCTTCGCCGCCGCGATCACCGGCATGCAGCGGGCGGGCCGCCGCGCCGTCGAGGCGACCGCCGGTTACGACGTCGTCCTCACCCCGACACTGGCCTCGCTGCCACAGCCGGTGGAGTTCTTCGCCGAGACCGGCGACCCCCTCGTCAACCTGCGGCGTCAGAGCGCCTTCAGCGCCTTCACCAGCCCGTACAACATGACGGGCCAGCCGGTCGTGAGCGTACCGCTGTACTGGTCACAGGGCAGGACACCCGTGGGGGTCTCCCTGGTGGGGCGCCCGGCCGACGAGACCACCCTCATCTCGCTCAGCGCCCAGCTGGAGGAGGCATCTCCCTGGCGGCACCAGTACGCACGTCTTCTCCCGACGGGTCCGGGCGCGCCACTGTCCGGGTCACGCCCTGGAGGCTGACCACTGCGCCCATGTCGGTGTCCAGACCTCGGTGTCGGGCGGATTCCGCCGCCTGGCATCGAGGTACTCGCGGAATTCGGCGAGCGCGGGGTGGGGGTTGTCGTCCCGCCAGATCAGTGACAGCGGGTAGATAAGTGCCGGGCCGCGCACCGGAATGCGCCGCAGGTCGTAGCTGTCCGGCCACAGGTAGCGCGTACCTTCGCCGACGAGGGTGGCCAGTTCCGGGGAGTCGGCGATCTCGGCCAGCAGAGCCTCGTTGCCGAAGACGGGTCCGATGAAGTCGATGGCGAGCCCGAAGGTGGCGGCGAGCTCGTCGAAGTACCCGGCCACCTCGGTCCCGGCAGCGATGCCGGGCATCCAGATTCGGTGTCCGGCCAGTTGCGCGGGCGTGACGGTGCGGGCGCTGGCGAGTGCGTGGCGGGGCCCGACGAGCAGCTGATGCGGCTCGTCGATCACGCGGGCGCTCCTGATCGCTTCCGGCAGCCGCTGCTGCGGGGCGACAGCATGGAAGCTGGCGTCGATCGCCCCGGCCTCGACGGCGGCGACGGCCGCATCGACGTCGGCGCTCAGCAGGGCCACGACATCCAGCTCGATCCCGGGACGCATGCGGTGGAAGTCCTGCAGAAGCACTGCGGGCGCGATCCGCCGGCTGACGACATCGATGCGCAGAGCACGCCGGCCGGGACGCACCGACGCGTCGGCCCGTTCTTCCGCCCGCAGGAGTTCGCGGGCGTGGGGCAGGAAGGCCTGGCCGTCGATCGTGAGCCGGGCTCCGCGGGCCGTGCGGGTGAACAGGCGTGCCTCCAGGTCCTTCTCCAGCGCGGCGATGCGCTTGGAGACGGCCTGCTGGGTGATCGAGAGCGCAGTGGCGGCTTCCTGAAACTGGCCGGCATCCGCGGCGGCGACGAAGGTGCGCACGGCGTCGAGATCCATACGACCACCCTATGCGTACAACAGAAGGTTGTGGCTCGCCACCCGGACGGACTGCCGACCGGCCGGGTTCCGTCGGACAGAGGTACGCCAACTGCACAACCCCTTGGGGCAGTTGATGCCGGTGTGAAGTCCGTGGCGCTTTACACAACGCTGCCCCTCTGTTCACTCAACTGAGCTTCAGCGAGCCTCGGCGCTGTGCCCTACTGGGATGCGCTACGCGCGTTGCGCGCGCCCCCCACGAGACTACGTACAGGAGCCCCGGTGAACCCCACACACCGCCTCATGCCCACCCTGGCCGCAGGCGCCCTGGCCGCTGCATGTGCCTTCCTGCCCGCCACCGCCCACGCCGCGAGCGCCTACTCCCTGGTGGTCCTTCCCGACCAGAAGGAAGGCGCGATCTACGACTTCGTCAACTCGGCCAGGAAGTCGGTCGACTTGACGATCTATGAGTTGCGCGACACCACCCTCGTCAACGATCTGGTGAAGGAGCAGAAGGCGGGCGTGAAGGTCCGCGTGGTCTTCGACTCCCAGCACGCGTCCATCGACGGGGCCGCCTACCAGGCACTGTCCTCGGCCGGTGCCGGGGTCACGTACTCGTCATCGGCGTACGTCTACACCCACCAGAAGACGATCACCGTCGACGGCGCCACGTCGTACATCAGCACCGGCAACTTCGACACGAAGTACTACTCGACCTCGCGTGACTACGGCGTCTTCGACACCGACCAGGCCGACGTCGCCGCGATCGAGAAGGTCTTCGACGCCGACTACGCGAAGACCTCGGTGACCCCGTCCGACGGTACGGACCTGGTGTGGTCGCCCACCGACTCGCAGAGCCACCTGCTGGCCCTGGTTTCCGGGGCGAAGAGCAGCCTCGATGTCCAGGAGGAGGAGTTCGGTGATTCCGCCCTGGTGAATGCGGTCGTCGCGGACGCGAAGCGCGGCGTCACCGTTCGCGTCGTCGCGGAGAACCAGTCCTCGAAGTACAGCAAGGAGCTGGAGGAGGTCACTGCAGCGGGCGGCAAGGTGACCACCTACACCAGCTCCACCGGCTACTACATCCACGCCAAGGCGATCGTCGCCGACTACGGCACGTCCTCCGCGAAGGTGTTCGCCGGCTCGGAGAACTTCTCCGACAACTCGCTCAACCACAACCGCGAACTCGGCCTGATCGTCAGTGACTCCGCAGTGGTCAGCGGCATCGAGAAGGCATTCGGCGCCGACTTCCTCAAGAGCTCCGGCTCGGCCTGACCGCGTCAGGATCACGAGTACGGCGCAGCTCTGCCGGAGTTCGGCCCCGGTCCGGACGGTCCGGGGCGGGGCCGGACTCGTGAGCAGGAGGGCCGTCCGGGCGCGGCCGGGGCCGGCCGGCCCGCCGGGGCAGCCCGGTCCACGGTCGGGTGATGTTCACGGGTTCCAACGTCACCGCTGTCCCTGCCAGGGCAGGGATAGCGGTGGGAACACCACCATCACGGAGGACCGTCATGCCCGATGTCACCAGTCCGTACACGCCCGGCACCCCCTGCTGGGTCGATCTCCTGGTCCCCGACCAGCAAGCTGCTCTCGATTTCTACCGTGACCTGTTCGGCTGGCAGGGAGAGGCGGGGTCCCCCGAGACCGGGGGATACGCCGTCTGCACGCTGAACGGTAAGCCCGTCGCCGGGATCATGACAGCGATGAACCCGGACGGCAGCAGACCCGACCCGGCGCCCCCGGCCGCTTGGACCACTTACCTCGCCACCACCGACGTGAGTGCCGCCGAGAGGGCGATCACGGACAACGGAGGCCAGGTGACGATGCCCGCCATGGACGTGCTCACGCTCGGCCGGATGGCCGTCGCGAGCGAC
Organism: Streptomyces sp. NBC_01197; assembly: GCF_036010505.1. Taxonomy (NCBI): domain Bacteria; kingdom Bacillati; phylum Actinomycetota; class Actinomycetes; order Kitasatosporales; family Streptomycetaceae; genus Streptomyces; species Streptomyces sp. NBC_01197. The sequence goes on along the minus strand of NZ_CP108569.1, from coordinate 6,938,316 downwards.
CCGACGGGCGCCGCCTTCGGTCTGTGGCAGGCCCGGGACTTCCCCGGCGCCGGAATCGTCAACGAGCCGGGGGCGGTCATCTGGAACGAGGTCAACACCACCGACCCGGCCGCCGCCTCACCCTTCTACGCCAAGGTGCTGGGTCTCAAAGCCGCCCCCATGGAGGGCGCGCCGGAATACTTCGCGCTGTCGGTGGACGGCCGTATGGTCGGCGGTATGCAGGGCCTCGTGAACGTGGAGAGCCCGCGCCCGGACGTGTCCTCGCACTGGCTGACGTACTTCGCCGTCGACGACACCGACAGCACGGTCGACGCGCTGGTACGGGCCGGCGGCAATGTCCTCACACCGCCCTTCGACATGATGGCGGGGCGGATGGCGCTGGTGCAGGACCCGCAGGGCGGCGTCTTCGGCATCATCAAGACGAGCGGACCCGAACCGGCCTGAGTCCGCCCGCCCGGCCCCGGGCCTGCCCGCTGAGCGCAGGTACGAGAAGTCGCACCCGGCGAAGCCGGTGAGCGGGTGTTCCCGATGCGTCGGCAGAGCGCGCTGCGGGCGGGGCCGGGTCCGCGACCGTACGCCCTCCGTTCAGGACGGGCTGAGCGGCGGATACCGCAGCTGCCAGTCCGGGGCGCCGAACGCTCCCGTCGGGTCGTCGTCGAGCGGCGCGGACTGCCCCGCCCCGGTGACCGGCAGGCGGCTCCCGTCCCGTTCAGGTTCTCCGTGCTCCAGAAACCAGGCGTCCAACTGCCGCCGCAGGGCGCTGATTTGCTCACGGTGGGCCGGGGCGTCGGCCAGGTTGACCCGCTCGCCCGGGTCCTCGGACAGACGGTAGAGCTCATGTGGGCCGTACGGGTGGCGGTGGACGTACTTCCAGTCCGTGGTCCGGATCATCCGTACCGGCCCGTATTCGTCGTAGACCACCACCGGCCGGGCCGGTGCGGACCGCCGCTCTCCGGACCGCCACACTCCGTCGCGGAGAAGCAGACCCGCGAAGGAGCTGCCCGGGCCCTGTTCGTACGGCTCGGGGTCCAGGCCGGCGCATTCCAGGAGCGTTGCCGCGAAGTCGTAGGCCGACAGCAGTTCCTGGCGCACCTGACCCGCGGTGATCCGCCCCGGTTGCGAGATGATCGCGGGTACCTTGACCGAACTGTCGTACATGTTCTGCGGGAAGGTGCCGTTGCCCTTTCCCCAGATGCCGTGGTGGCCGCAGTTGAACCCGTTGTCGCTGGAGAAGACGACGAGGGTGCTGTCGGTCAGCCCCTGTTCGGCCAGTGTGTCGAGCACCCTCCCGATGCCGGTGTCCATAGCGGTGACCGAGGCGAAGTAGCCGACGAGGGCCGCACGCACATCCGGCTCGCCTCCGACAGGCACCCCGTCGACCAGAGGCTGCCAGGGATGCGCCGGCTCCTGCGGGCAGCTGTCGAAGGCACAGTCGGCGTAAAGGTTCTCGATGTCGGGCGGGTGCTGGCCTTTCCAGGGCTTGTGCGGAGCTGTGAAGTGCAGGGAGAGGTAGAACGGGGCGTCGGTGCCGGCCTCGGCCCGTACGCAGGCCACCGCGTCGTCCGCGAGCAGGTCGGTGAGGTAGCCATCGGCCGGGGCAGGTACGCCGTCGCGGTACATGGGTGCACCGTGATAGGGGCTGCCGCCGCTTTCGTGGGAGTACCAGTGGGTGAAACCCGGCCGGGGCCGGTCGTTCGCACCGAGATGCCACTTGCCGGACAGCGCCAGACGGTATCCGGCTGCGGCCAGGTCGTCGGTGAACAGGCGCTGCCCGGCCAGGAAGTCGACACCGTCCTGCCCCGCATGACCGCCGGAGAGCCAGTCGTGCACCCCGTGGCGGGACGGGATCTGCCCGGTGAACAGGCTGGCCCGCGCCGGAGAGCAGACCGGGGAGGTGCAGAAGAAGTTCTCCAGGCGGGTGCCTCCGGCGGCGAGCGCGTCGAGGCGCGGGGTGATGATCTCGTCGTTGCCCGCGCAGCCCAGCGCCCAATGGCCTTGGTCGTCGCTGAGGATGACCAGAATGTTCGGGTGCAGCGGATCACGGCTTGCCATGGGCGGCTCCAAGGGGGGAAGAGTGCACGGCGCCGGGGCGTTCGGGACTGGCCGGCCGCCGATCGGCACCGTACGAGGCCGCCAACTTTTTAGTCAACCCTTGAGAATAAATAAAGGCAGGGCTCACCCCCACTCCCGGATCACCCCTCTCATGCTCGGCGAGGCTCCGACACGGCCCGGACTCAGCCCAGATCTCACCGACGTCCAGAACTTCGCGTCCGGGACCGAGGGCGGCGTCAAAGCGCCTGTGTGGCCATGGGTGGGAGCACCGTCCCACCCCTGATGGTCAGCCGCGGTTGTGCCTGCCCCGGGGACAGCGGATTCTGTAAGGGATGAACGGGGCTGGTATGGCGCCATGACTGTATGGAACACGGAGCACAGTACGGACTTTCGTGGTCCCCTCGACATCACCAGGGCAGCCACGGTGGTCCTCGATGCCCAGGACACGGTCATCGGATGGAGCTCCGCTGCGGAGCAGCTTCTCGGTTACCAGCCGCACGAGATCCTCGGCCGGCCCCTGACCACGTTCCTGTCACCCGGCCCGGCACCCTCTGCCCGGCCCCGCCCTCCCCTCCCTCCCCGGCTCCGCGGAAACGAGATCCGCGCCGCCCGGCACCGTGACGGGCGTGAGCTGATCGTCGCCACCGCGGTGTGCCCTCTGTCGGACGCGGGCACGGCGGAGCGCGTCCTCGTCGCGACGGAGCTGAAGGATCTCCGGCTGTGGGAATCCCGGCTGGCCCTGCTGCACGGACTGACCACCCAGTCACCCGTCGGGCTGGCCATCTACGACACCGACCTCCGCCTCGCCTGGTGCAATGCGGCGTACGAACAGGAGATGGGGCGGCCGTTCGCCGAGTTCCGCGGCTCTCGGGCCGACGAGATGTACTCCGAGGGAAGATTCGTGACCAAGGGGCACCCGCCCACTCTCGACGCGGTCATGCGTCAAGTGCTGGACACCGGAGAACCATTTCTGGACCTGCACTTCCTGGGCCGGCCGCCCAGCGACCCGGAAACGGACCACCTCTGGTCCTGCGCCTATTACCGGCTCCAGGACGCCGACGGACACGTATTCGGGGTGTGTGAGGACGCATTCGACATCACCGATCGGTACCGGGCACAGCAGCGGCTGGCCCTGCTCGTCGAGGCCGGCCGCGGCATCGGCACCGCCCTCGATGTACTGGCCACCGCCGAGAAGATCACCGAGGTCGCGGTACCGGAGTTCGCCGACACGGTCACGGTCGACCTTTCGAGGGCGGTACTGGAAGGCGAGGTGCCGCCCGCCAGCGACTCGGCCGCGATATCGCTGGTGCGGGTCGCCCGCCGCCCGGCCGGGGACCACGAGGAAGCCGGACAGGGGGAGCCAGGACAGCGGGAGCCCGGCCGGCAGCCTTCTCCCCCTCCCCTCGTGAACCACGCACCCGTCGAGTACCGGCCCGGTTCGCCGCAGGACCGCAGCCTCTCCTCGGGCGGGCTCGTACTCGACGACATGGCCCTGGTCGTGCCACTGCGCACCGAGAGCAGCATGCTGGGGCTCGTCACCTTCATCCGCGACACCGGTTCGGCCCCCTTCGACAGCGGCGAAGTGGCGCTGGCCCACGAGCTGGCCGCCCGTACGGCGGTGTCCATCGACAACGCTCGCCGCTTCGCCCGTGAACGCACCGCCGCCCTGGCCCTCCAGCGCCGGCTGCTGCCGCAACACCTCCCGGAGCAGTCAGCGGTCGACCTGGCCCATCGCTACCTGCCCGCGGACGACGTGACCGGGGTCGGCGGTGACTGGTTCGACGTCATCCCCCTGTCCGGAACCCGGGTCGGACTCGTGGTCGGGGACGTGGTCGGCCACGGCCTGCAGGCAGCCGCCACCATGGGACGGCTGCGTACGACCGTACGCGCCTTCGCCCAGCTGGACATGGACCCTGTCGAGCTGCTGTCGCGGCTCGACGACCTGGTGGGGCAGTCGGCCGACGAGCAGTGGGTCGATCCGGCCACACCCGACAGCGCCTACGCCGATGTGACCACCGGGGCGACCTGTCTCTACGCGGTCTACGATCCGGTCTCCCGGCGCTGCGTGATGGCCAGGGCCGGGCATCTGCCGCCGGCGATCGTGGATCCGGACGGCCGGCTGTCCTACCCGGACCTGCCGGCCGGGCCGCCGCTGGGTCTCGGCGGCCTGCCGTTCGAGTCCATGGAGATCGAGCTGGCGGAGGGCAGCCTGCTGGCTCTCTTCACCGACGGCCTGGTCGAGGCCCGCGACCGCGACATCGATCAGGGGCTGCACACCCTGGGCCGTGTACTGCGCGACCACCACGCGTCGCTCGAAGAGCTCTGCGACCGGGCTGTGGCAGAACTCCTGCCGGACGGAACAACGGCCGACGACACCGCCCTGCTGCTCGTCCGCACCCGCGAACTCCACGCCTCGCAGGTCGCCGAATGGGAGCTGCCCGCGGAACCGTCCGCCGCGGGCCATGCCCGGGAGCTGGCCACCACACAACTGCACCACTGGGGACTTGAGGAGTTGTCGTTCGCGACCGAGCTCATCGTCAGCGAGCTGGTGACCAACGCGGTCAGATACGCCGATGGGCCGCTCCAGGTGCGCCTCATCCGCGACCGGACCCTCGTGTGCGAGGTCGCGGATACGGGCCACACCTCACCGCATCTGCGCCACAGCGGCGAGGACGACGAAGGCGGGCGCGGCCTGTTCATCGTCGCGCAACTCGTCCAGAGGTGGGGAACGCGCTACACCCGCTCCGGCAAAACCATCTGGACCGAACAGGCCCTCCCCGGGGCCGGTTAGGACCTTCCATGGCGGGCGGCGCACCGCCGCCTGTCCCGGCTCGTCAGGCTCCGTCCGAACTGGACAGGGCTTCGGTGATCAAGCGGGTGGCGAAGCCGGGATCGTCGGTGATGCGGTTGATGTGCTCCGCGAGCAGGAAGGCGGTGACTTCAAGGGAAGCCATCTCCTTCTGGGTCCAGTCTCCGTACTGTTTGCGCCACAGGCTGGGGCTCAGGCCGGTGCCCGCCGCGATGACGAGACCGGCCATGGTGGGGATGGCCTCGGTGAGAATCAGCGTGCACGCGCCGTCCAGTACGTCATCGGCTCCCCGGGGCCCAGAGACGCGGTGAACTGGTCGATCAGCGCCCGCTGTTCGGGGTCGGTCCCGTCCTCCGTGGGATCACGGAGGGACAGGGGGGACAAGCCCTGCCTGAAGCACGTCAGGTCACCGGGATGGTGCCGGCCGCCATCTCCCGCACCGTCTCCATGACCGCCCGGGCACGGGCGGTCTGCGTCACGCCCTGCACCGTTGCCAGCTTGAGTTCCAGCGGTGGGTATCGCTCACTCAGCTCCAACTCCACGACCTCTCCGCCGCCATACGTCTCTCTGGTCGCGGGGCGCTGGTTCAGCACCGAATAGCCGAGACCTCTGGCGACCATGGAGCGGACGGTCTCATAGCTCCGGGTGCGGTATCGCACCTCGGGTGCGGTGCCGGTGGCCGCCACGAGCGCGCGGAAGTAGTCCCGGCTGTAGGGCAGGTCGAGCAACACCAGTGGCTCAGCGGCGAGTTCGGTCAAGTCCACCACCGCCTGGCCGGCCAGGCGGTGGCCGGCCGGGACGATGACATGGGCCGGAACGCGGGCGATCGTCTCTCCGCGCACTTCGAGATCGGCGGACAGGCCGAGGTTATCTTGGGCGCCTGAATGAGGTCAGGCATGCAAGACAAGTAGGGTAGTTCTGTACTTGCCTCAACGGTATCCAAGGGGTATTAGGCACGTTGGCTACGTCTGCTCTTCTGTACCGGCGTTATCGAGCTGAGCGGGCCATATCGGGCGACGGGTCTACGCACTGGGTCGTCGTCAACGAAGCCTTCGAGCTGCACATCGAGGCGTGCGCCTGGCTGGCGGGACTCAGGAGCAACGACCGGGCCTACAACACTCAGCGCACGTATGCCGGCCGGATCGCCCTGTATCTGTCGTACTGCACCGGGAACGCAGTCGACTGGACGTGCCCCACCCTGACCCAGCTCATGGCGATGATGCGGTGGTTGGTCGATGAGCCGCTACCGCCGAAGGGCCGCCGCCCGGCTGCTGAGCCGCGCTTTCGCGGCAAGGGCACGGCGAACAAGATCATGGGCACGGTCGGGGAGTTCCTGACGTGGTCGGCGCTTCAGGGCTGGGTGCCGGCGAGTGTGGTGAGCCAGCTCGTGCAGCCGAAGTTCCTGCATTACACCCCGCCCGGGTTCGATCCGGGCGAGGACGGCCAGCACCGCACGATCCAGGAGAGGCCGATCAAGTACAGTACCGTGTCGCGGTGCCGGGTTACGAGTGGCTGTCCGACGACCAGATCGAGAAGGTCCTCGACTGCACGACGCATGCCCGTGACCGGTTCCTGGTGTCTCTGCTGGCGGTCACCGGCATGCGTATCGGCGAGGGGCTGGGGCTGCGGCGTGAGGACATGCACTTCCTGCCCGACTCCGCCTCGCTGGGCTGCCGGGTCGAGAGGCCGCATGTACATGTGCGGCGCCGTCTGAACAGCAACGACGCGTATGCCAAGTCGCACTATCCGCGGTGGATTCCAGTGGAGGCCGAGACCGTGGAGCTGTACGCCGCCTACCGCTACGAGCGCGACGCGGTAGCGGAGGCCGAGGGCTGCGACATGGTGTTCGTGAACCTGTTCCGCGCCCCGCTCGGCGAGCCGATGAAGTACCCGAGCACGTATGAGCTGTTCAAGCGGCTCGCGGCCCGCGCCGGGTTCCGCGCCCGCCCCCATATGCTGCGGCACTCGGCGATCACCCGGTGGCTCCGCTCCGGGATGGACCGCGACGTGGCCCAGAACATGGCTGGACACCAGTCGCCGCAGTCGATGGACCCCTACACCCACGCGACCGACCAGGACAAACGCGACGCCGTCAAGCTGGTGGCCGCCAAGAGGAAGGAAGCCAGTCAGTGACGGTGTCCGGCAACGTCGTTCCGCTCCACCAGCCCCGGCGGGACGCCAGCCAGGCGGCGAGCGGTCTGCCGCAAGAGGTCCTCACCGAGTGGACCGCGTGGCTGCGCGCGGAGTTCGAATCCGCCTGGCGGCCCGGTGAATGGGACGCTGACACCCGCCTGTTCAGCGGTGACGTCGACCACGCGGGCACGGCCGTCTACCGGTGCGATGTGGCCGCCTGCGACGCCCTTACCCGTACCCGGCGGGGCCTGTGCGCCATCTGCGAGAAGACCCACCGCGCCGGCAGTCTGGGGCTGAAGGAGTTCAAGGCCACCTACGTGCCGGACCGTAACCGGGTGATCTCTGGTGAGCGGGCCGACTGCCGTGTGACGGGGTGCCCGCGGGACTCGGTCCTGTGGGGCCTGTGCAACGCGCACGGTTCGCTGCGGCACAAGGATCTGCAACGCGACCCCGGCTCCGAACTGGAGACGTGGATCGAGCGGCAGACGCCGTATGGGCCCTCTCCTGCCTGCCGGGTGGCGGGCTGCCGCTACGACGCTCGGGAAGTGTGGGGGCTGTGCAGCATACACCAGAGCCGCTGGAAGAAGACCACGGCCACAGCCCGGGGGCGGCGGTCCGCGCCGCCGCCGGCGTGGTTGGAGAGGCAGGCACCGTTCCTGAACGTCCACCAGTTCTCCTTGGCCCCGCTGCATCCGGTGACCCGTCTGGAGATGCTGTACGCGTTGCAGCAGCGCGACGAACGCGGCCAGAAGATCGACCCCGTGGCCGTGCGCCAGGCCGTCTCGCACCTCGCGGAGCGGGTCGGCTCCATCGCCACCGCGACGGCCGGGCAGTTGCCGAGCGGGACGCAGGCGATCGTGGACGCGCTCCTTCGCGAGACGCACCGCATCCTGCGCCGGCGTTCGACCGCTTCGAGGGCGTCGACCCGACCAGCAGGGACGTGCTGGACCTGTCTGAACTCGGCGTCAAGAGCCTGCGCGGGGGTATCACCCAGCGGCCTCTCGGCCTGGACGTGACGGACATCCGTCAGCCGTGGCTCAGGGACATCCTGGTCACCTTCATCGCCGAGATGAAGCCGAACACCACCGAGGCCAGACGGGGCCTGCGGGTGTGCAAGGCGGTCTCCCGGGCCCTGGACACGCGGATCGGTGGCGGCATGGACCCGGCCAAGCTGATGTTCGCCGACATGAACGCCGTGGTCGACACCTTCCGCGTGCTGCCCAAGCTGGACGGCGGGCCCCTGTCGAGCAAGCAGCGCGGGGCCCTGCTGTCGTTCTTCTTCAAGATCCTCGACTACAACCGGGCCGCGGGCCACCTGGACGGCATGTCCGCGAGCTTCGCGAGGCACTCCAGCCACGTCATCAAGACCGAGGAGGTCGACGAGGACGAGGCCGGCAAGGCCCTGCCGGAGTCCCTCATTGCTCAGCTCGACGATTACGTGGACCTGCTGGGACAGGGCATGACGCACGGGAAGATGACACCCGAGCAGGTCCAAGCGATGGCCCGCGCGGTCTACGAGCTGCTGCGGGAAACCGGCCGGCGCCCGTATGAGATCGCCGAGCTGCGAACGAACTGCCTCAAACACGCGGATCGCGAGTGGCTGTTGATCTGGGACAACCGCAAGGGTCGCCGTCTGAACCGGCGCCTGGAGCTTGAGCACGGCACCGTGGAGACCATCCGCACCTGGCGGGCCGTGCGCGACACGCTCGACCTGCCCACCGGCAGCGAAGGGTTCCTGTTCCCCCCCCAGCGGGTGAGAACGGCATCATCCGTCATCTGGTGCCCGAGCAGATCTCGTCGATGATCCGCAAGTGGGCCGACAGCGTCCCGGTCCTGCTGTCCGAGGAGTTCGACCAAGACGGTGACCGGGTGCCGTTCGACCGTTCACTGATCTACCCATACGCGTTCCGCCACTCGTTCTGCCAGCGGTACGCGGACGCCGGGGTACGCATCGAGGTACTGCGGGAGCTCATGGACCACAAATCCATGCAAACCACCCAGCGGTACTACAAGATCAGTCACAAGCGGAAGCGGGAGGCGGTCAACGTGATGCGCCTGCACACCGTGGACCGCAGGGGCAGGTCCGCGCCGATGGCGTCAGCTACCGCGTACGAGGCCCGCTCGGTGGCGGTGCCGTTCGGCAACTGTACCGAACCCTCCAACGTCAAGGCGGGGGGAAAGGCATGCCCGATCCGCTTCCAGTGTGCTGCCTGCCCTTCCTACTGGCCGGACCCGTCCTATCTGCCCGCGATCGAGGACCATGTCCGGTCGCTGAAGGCCGACAAGGAGATGGCGGTGATGATGGAGGCGGACGAGTTCGTGGTGAGGAACCTGGACGATCAGGTCGCGGCTTTCAAGGGGACCGTCGAGACGATGCGGAAGCTGATGGAAGCGATGGACCCAGGCGAGCGCGAGGATGTCGAGCAGGCATCGGCCGTCCTGCGGAAGGTCCGGGCCGTCCAGGGGCACGGCTCCGCGGTGTCGTTGGGCATGCCGGGCTTTCCTGGCCAGCGCGGCGGGAGTACAGCATGAGCGAGGCCAGACGCACCCCCGGTGACGTCCTGCGCGAGACCCGCAAGAAGGACAGCAAGACCAAGCGGGCCAAGGTGCTGGCCACCGTGGACGCGATGAAGACCAGGGGCGAGGCGGTCTCTTTCCTTGCGGTCGCCCGCACGGCGGGCGTGTCCAGCTGGCTCGTCTACGCCGAAGGCGTCCGTGAGCACATCGAGGCCGCCATGAAGAGCCAGGCCAAGGCCGACCGCCGCACCCGCCAGGCCGGCCGGGATGCCTCCGCGGTGAGTCTGGCCACCGATCTGGCCCTGGTCCGCGAGGAGAACAAGGCCCTGCGCGACGAGTGCGACCGCCTCAAGAAGGCCGTCCAGCGCTCGCTGGGCGCCCAACTCGACCAGGCCGGAACCAAGGAACTCAACCAGCGGGTCAACGAGCTTCTGGCGGCTGTGGAGCGGATCACCCTGGAACGCGACGAGATACGCGCCGAACGGGATGACTTCAAGCGCAGGCTCACGGAGACCGAGGATGACCTGAGTGCCGCACGCGAAGCGGGCAAGCGGATGCTCAAGCAGATCAACCGCACCTGACCCGGTGCGATACGAGGCGGCCCGGCGGCTGTCGCTGCCGGGCCGTGTCGTACACGGGGTCAGGCCGAGGCGGCGGACTGGCCGAGGTCATTTCGGCGATCTGGGCCTCCAGGTCCGCGATCCGCTCGGCCTGGCGCCGCATGGTGCCCTGGTTCTTCACGACCTTGCTGCCCAGCCTCTCCACGCCGCTGAAGGTCCGGATGCTGCCTTCGGCGGCCTCCGCCATCTGCCCGAACGCCTCTCGGTCGAGGCTGTTGGGGTTGCCTGCCTCGAACGAGCAGGCCCGGTGCATGTCGCCCATGTAGGCCACCGCCTTGCGGCAGGCCCGCAACGCGTCACGGGCGCCGAACTCGCCGCCCTGGCCACACTTGTGGAAGCGCGTCACCTTCGCACCGCGCTTGAGCGGGTCGCGGGAGGGCTTGAACTGCTCCACCCGGTGCCCGAGCACGTGGGCGGCGGCACGGGCTTTGGGCACCGCACGCCGCAGACGGCTGCCGTCGGGAATGCCGGTACCGCGGGAGATGTCCACGTAGGACAGTTCGCGGCCCGCGTTGGGCCCGAGCCACAGCAGGACGTCGATCGCGTCCTGCTCCAGCTGGGAGGTGGTCTCACTGTGGCGCTTGCGGCTCATCCCAACTTCCTCTGACTCTCGTCCAGGAACGCTTGCAGGGCGTCGTCGTTCAGCGCCGTGTAGGGGCCGGCGACCAGGTCGCGGATGAAGGCGAGGGCCGCCTCCGACGCGGTGCACAGGTCGGTGATGGCCCGGCTGCGGTCGCCGGTGAACTGCACCTGGTGACGCTGCAACAGCGACAGCGCCCGCAGCGTGGCCAGACGGACCTCGGTCATCTCAGTGAAGACCAGCAGAGCCACGTCGGGTTCGGGCTGGTCCCGCGACGCGGTGCACACCGCCCGCTCGACTGCCGCGGCCTCCTCGCCGGGCACCTGCCGGGCTGGGGGCACGTCCTGAACGTCACGCGCGCGGTCGCCTTCCTCGGCCGCCTGGCGGGCTGCGGCACGGTCTTCGAGGTCGGCTCGTGCCTCGCGCCGTTCGAACTCCGCCAACGCTTCCTGGGCGGCGGCACGGGTATCCGCGTCGGCCAGGATCGCCGTCTTCAGCGCCTTCGGCTGTTGAGCCACGTAGACCGGGGAGCCCGGCTTGATCCCGGCCCGCTCGGCTTCATCCTCGATCGCCTGCCGTCGCTCGCCGTTGTTCATGCGAGCCTCGTAGCTGCGGTAGTAGCCGTGCTCGCCGAAGAACGGAACCTCCTCCTCGTCCGGCAACTCGACATGGCGGCCGGGCTCCAGCTCGTGGACCGAGGGAACGCGCCCGAGGGCCGCCGCCCGTTTCCATGCCTCGTGAAAGGCCATGATCCGCTTGGCGGAGCTGCCCGACCTGCGGGCGAACTCCTGTGCGCTGATGCGGCGGAAGACTTTGTTTCGGCCGAAACAAGGTTGCAGGTCCGTCCGTTCGCCCTGTCCTGCACGCGGTTCGACGCGCCGTGCGATCAGGAGTGCTCGGGCCCAGCCGCCTTTTCGGTCGTGGGTGGCGAAGTCCTCGATATCAGCGTTGAGGCGATCCTCGCCATCGTCTGCTGCGGCCGGCTCCATCACACACCCACCAGATCGCGGGCCCCGGCCCGGTCGTCAGCGGCAGCCGGCTGGTCGTCGATGACCCTGACCCTGATCCACGTGGCGAGGACGTCCAGGGTCCCCAGCACTTCCTTGCAGGCGACCCTCTGCTCGTTGGTGAAGGCCAGCGAGGCGGACGGTGGGTAACGGCTCATGAAAGCGGCCCCCTGGTCGCTGAGCCGCACCAGATCCCGGGCCACGGCCGCGGCCTTGTCGGGCTTCCCGCCACCGCACTCGGGGCCGCGGGTCTCACGGTCCCGGCGGCGCTTTTCGTCCATGACCCGCTTGAGGGCGTCGTGCACCTCCGCCTTCTGCTCCACCAGGTCCCGAAGAGCCTGATCACGCTCCTGGGGCGCCAGGGAGGCGAGATAGTCCGCCAGGGATGTGTTGCTGGAGGGGTCCAACAAGTCCTGCAAGGCCGGGCCGATGCCCAGGGCACGGCGGTACCGCGGAGCACTGATGCGGCCGATGCCGCCCTCGCTCGCTTCTTGCAGCAGCGAGCGCAGGGTGCTGTAGCCCTCGTCGTACGGCTTGCCGGAGGGGGCAAGGCGGGCGCCTTCACGAAGCGTGCTGTAGCTGACGTGGACGCCACTGTCGGCCACGAGCTGCCGCACCGGCGGGGTGCACACGGCGGGCGGTATGCCGGTACTGCCGGGCCGTCTTGGGGCTCAGGCCGATCTCGTCGCAGTACTGGTCGAAGGCGCTGTCCGGGCCGCCCGCGGCCGTGCCGGCCAGCAGCTTGTCGCCGATGACGAGGCGGTTCTCGCAGCCCTCGTTCATCAGCCGGCGGCCCTCACGCACGTCCTGGTCTGTGTAGCTCATACGGATTCCTCATTGCGCCGATGGGATGAGCGCACAGAGTAATCGTGTGAATGCGTACCGTTTGATCTTCCAAGATGCTTTGAGATGTGCCACGTTGACGCTCACCAGCACTGATCAGCGCGGTTAGGCCGTCACGTCGAGGTAGAGACGCACCGGTGCCGGTGAATGTCTCATCCCTTGCGGGGGCTCAGAGTTCGGCGGTGGCGACGAAGCCGCAGGAACGCAGCTCCTCGGCCGACAGAGGCAGTCGCAGGGTCCGCCGGTCTCACTCTGGAGGAGTTGGCAGTCGGCGCCATGGTCGGCTCCACGTCGGAGCGGCCCGACACGGGTGCCCGGCCGCTCTGGTTCACCCGGACCTATTGCGCAGAGCCCGTACCGCATCCTCAAGCTCATGGTGTCGCCCGGCGATCAAACCCGCTCGCCACAGCGGCCCCTCATGATCGGGCTCGGCGTAGAGCATGCCGAGGAACCCGCCCCCGTCGTACGCGCCCCAGGCCGGGCCCTCAATGTCAGCGGGTCTGACGAACTGCACCATCTGTCCGTCGACATCCCGGGTGAACAGGTCCCCCCACCCAGCCGGATCCGTCGTGATGGCCACCGCCATCCCTCCTCTGCACCTGTCCTCTGCGTCTGCCAGTTGGCCGCCACCTCAACGGTACTGATCGCGTGAAGATGCCTGCCCAGCTTCGGGCCGGGCAGGCAAGGGCGTTAGTGGCGGCCGTGCGCGCTGTCCGAAGCGCCGCCGAAGAGCCTCGCGACCAAGCGGAAGGGCAGGGTGACCACGGTGGCGATCGCTCCGCCGATCGTTCGCAGAACATCTGCAATTGCCCGCAACATAGAACGTGCCTCCAAGCCACCCCGCGCCACTGGCTGAACTCCTCGGCCCACCGCTCCTGGCGAAGCCTGCGAGGTTCTACTCCCCATTTTCGTCCGGTTCCCCGCTCTGCGCCAACGGCAACGGGCACTGTTCCTACGAAGGGTGCACCTATCGGGAGACCGCGGGCGGCTGGGGCTGCCTCCAACGGTCTCGGGGGCTGTCTGAGCGCACCTACTGAAGGACATCGCCGATCAGTCGATCTGCCCCGGGAGAAGACCCCGGTTTGCCGCGGGAGCCGTGTCCCGCGTCGTTGTGGTGATGCTTTGTGTGTCAGGCCGTGAGCTGCACGTCGCCTGCTGCCCCGTTGTGTGGGGTCGTCGGGTCGGCGAGGGCGGCGGTCAGTTGCTGTTGCGCGGCGGTCAGCGCCGCTTCGGCGGTGAGTGTGCCGGTGGAGACGCAGAGCGTGTAGGTGATGTCTTCCAGTTGCCGCCGGGTCTCAGCGTCCTGGCCGCCTCCCTGGGCGACGAGGGTTTCGTACTGTTCGACCAGGTTGCGCAGTATCGCAGGGTGGGGCAACAGCACAGGGACTCCTCCGCTTGCCGGGCCGAGATTCCCGGCCCGTCTGCTTGTAGGGGCCCCGCCGGGGGCCGCTCTGGTTCTGAGGGTGCCGGGCAGCGTTGGCCCGGCGGGCGCACAGCGCGCTTGCCCCCCGGAGGGTGTGGCGTGCTGGGTCGGCATGACGGGCCTGGTTCAGGTGAGCACGCCGGTGCGGAGCTGGGTGAGGGTGCGGGACAGGAGCCGGGAGACGTGCATCTGCGAGATGCCCAGGGCGGTGCCGATCTGGGACTGTGTCATCTCCTGGCCGAAGCGCATCTCAAGGATGCGGCGCTGGCGGTCGTCGAGCTGTGTCAGCAGCGGTGCCAGGGTGTACAGGTTTTCCATCGTTTCCATGGCAGGGTCCGGCTCACCGAGCACGTCGGCATAGTTGCTGGAGGGGCCCTCACCGTCGGTGGGCATCTCCAGAGCGCCTGCCGTGTAGCCGTTGGAGGCGATGATGCCTTCAACGATCTCGTCCGCGCTGAGATCCAGACGCTCGGCGAGTTCCTTGACCGTCGCTTCACGGCCCAGGGAGGAGGCGAGCTGGTCCTTCGCCTTGGCGATTTCCACCCGCAGTTCCTGCAGGCGCCTCGGTACGTGGACGGACCAGGTGGTGTCGCGGAAGAAACGTTTGATCTCGCCGATGATGTAGGGGATGGCGAAGGTGGTGAACTCGACCTCGCGGGAGAGATCGAACCGGTCGATGGCCTTGATCAGACCAATGGTGCCGACCTGGACGATGTCCTCCATGTCGCCGCTGCCGCGGTTGCGGAACCGGCCTGCCGCGAACCGCACCAGCGAGAGGTTCATCTCGATCAGGGTGTTGCGCGCGTACTGATATTCGGGCGTGCCCTCTTCCAGGACCTGGAGCTGGTCGAAGAACAGCTTCGACAGGGCCCGGGCGTTCTTGGGGGCGAGCTTGGCCCCGTCCTCGATCCACGGCAACTCACCGCTCGTGGCCGCACCGGTCGCTACGGACAGCGCCGCGCCCTCCGTTCGCATAATGTCGGCGGTAGGCGCAGAAGTCGCTGCCATGTCCCCATCCCTCCCTGGTATGCACTGCGTTCCGCAACGGCGTATTCCCCGGCAGGCGACGTGCATGTCTGCCGGCGGTAGGAAAAACGAGACCGGGGAGCCCAATGGGTCGCGATCACCGGATCGGCTGGCCAGTAGACTCTTTGACCCGTTGGCGGAGCGCTGGCCGCCTGCCGCGGGTATCCAGTCTCGGACCGGGGTGGTGCTCTCTTGGAACGACGCTGGCCCCATCGGCTGGTGGAACCGGTGCTACCCGCAAGCGCTGGGACTGTTGCGGCCGGGCTGATGAGCTGGCCAGGTATGACCGGGGCGCGCCGGTGCATGCCGGTCGGCAGGCCGCCGGGGCTGTCCTGCCGAGGTGCGGGCGCGGGTACAGTCGCTTCGCTGTGCCAGCCCGTGCCGGACCGGGTCGGCACGGGCACCGTTTTCCCCTCTTTGTCCCGGCCAGGTGACCCATGCCCAGTACACAGGAACCACCCGAGCTCACCGCCGAGACCTCCACAGCGCGGGCCATACCGTCTTTCGACGAGCGCGTCGTACGGATACGGCGGCGTCTGGAGCGGCTGATCGGCATCGCGGCCACCGAGGGCAACGCGCTCATCCCGTTGCGCAACGGGGACGAGATCTTCGCCGCCATGCTGGCGGGCATCCGCGGGGCCGAGCACACCGTGGACATGATGACGTTCGTGTACTGGAAGGGTGACATCGCCCGCCAGTTCGCCCAGGCGCTCGCGGAACGTGCCCGCGCGGGCGTGCGGGTGCGGCTGCTGCTGGACGGCTTCGGCAGCCGACTCATCGAGACGGACCAACTGGAGGCCATGGAGGAGGCCGGAGTGCAGGTGGCATGGTTCCGCAAGCCGTTGCATCTCTCGCCGTTCAAGCAGAACCACCGCTGCCACCGCAAGGTCCTCGTCATTGATGAGCACACCGGGTTCACCGGCGGTGTCGGCATTGCCGAGGAGTGGTGCGGCAACGCCCGCGATGAGAACGAATGGCGTGATACCCACGTCGAGGTCCGCGGCCCGGCCGTGGACGGCATCGCCGCGGCGTTCGCGCAGAACTGGGCCGAGTGCCATGCCGAGCTCTTCGATGACCGGGACCGGTTCATCGAACACGCGCCGCAGGGCGAGGCGATCGTTCAGGTGGTACGCGGTTCGGCCAGCTTCGGATGGCAGGACATGCAGACCCTGATCCGGGTGATGCTGGAGTCCGCGGAGGAACGCTTCCGCCTGACCACCGCCTACTTCTCACCGGACGCCTACTTCATCGAACTGCTGTGTGCCACCGCTCGGCGCGGCGTCGAGGTAGAGATCCTGCTGCCGGGCCCGCACACCGACAAGCGGGTGTGCCAGCTGGCCGGACAGCACTTCTATGAGGACCTTCTGGCCTGCGGGGTGAAGATCTGGCAGTACCAGCCGACGATGCTGCACACCAAGGCGATCACCGTCGACAACGTCGCGGCCCTGGTCGGCTCGACCAACTTCAACCGCCGCTCCCTGGACCACGACGAGGAAGTCATGCTCGCCGTCCTGGACGAGGACTTCACCGCGGTGCTGGACGGCCATTTCGAGCAGGACCTGCAGGTGAGTGAACTGATCGCACCGGGCCGCTGGAAGCGCCGCTCGGCCGGCCAGCGTATGCGGGAAGCAGCCGTTACCCCCATCCGCCGGTTCCTGTGAACCAGCGGGCCGGCCGATCGCTTTTTCACTCCATGCCACGACCGGAGCCATGCCCCGGCGCTGACCGGAGCTGATGGCGCATCCGGAAAAGAAGTGTGGGTGGGTCCCGACAGGAATCTGTCGGGACCCACCCACATCACATCAGCTCCCGGGACCGTCTACCAGCGGTACCACCGGCCGCGCTTGCCGCCACTGGCTGCCGGGCGAATCACGAAGCCGAGGATCCACACCACCAGCACGATAGCGGCGATCCACCACAGGGCCTGGAGTGCGAAACCCGCACCGAAGAGGATCAGCGCAAGAAGAAGAACGAGCAGAATGGGAACCATTGTTATCAACCTCCGAGGCATCTCATGCCCCGGCTCGGTCGCTCCACTCCTGCCAATCTTACGTAATCCTTATGGCACGCTGCGTCACGCTAGTTTCCGTCCGGCAATCGTCTGGGGTTTGAACTTCGGTACTCCGGTAAGACAGGCAATGACCTAATTTATTTCGAGTACGGCAGGGTGTGAGTGGCTGTGGCTGCGGACGAGAAGGCTCAGGCCAAGGAAGAGCAGGCCAAGGGCAAGGTCAAGAAGGTCGCCGGAGGCGCGGTGGGCAACGAGTCCCTCGAGGCCGAGGGCCGTGCCGAGGAGTCCAAGGGTGACGCGCGGCAGGCCAAGGAGAAGATCAAGGACGCCGTCAAGCCGAAGTAGCCGAACTCCACAGTGCTGGTCCGGACAGCCCCGGCTGTCCGGACCAGCACTGTCTGCGCAACTGAGCGCCTTCGGAGCGTTCGCCCGCCGCGCTGATGTCAAGGCCGCCGACAAAAACTGCCCGTGAGCTGCTGGACAGCTTGCTCCCCCCCGACTGCGTGCAACACCAGCCAGCGTCAACCGTGGCAGTGCCATGATGGCGCCCCGGGCCGCGAAGCCAACGCGGCCACCGTGTGACCGCGTCAAGCAGGACACTACTGCAGCAGCCCCCAACGGCATCAGCCCTGACCAGCACGACACAATCCCCCACCCATCGGCTCCATGGCACAGCCACGCCAATCACTCACCTCCAGGGAGCGCCTCGTGGTCGCCGCAGTAGCTATCGCAGTCCTCCTCGCCACCGTCCGGTGGAACAACCACCGCCCCCACCACGCCGGCCTCGGCATCATCGTGGGAATCCTCATCGCCAATACCGTGTTCGGCCGATTCATCCGCTCCGCAATACAAACCGCCGTGCACGGCCTCCAACACCTCCACTAAAGAGATGCCTGGTAGACCAGCACATGCGTAGACCTGCCATGGGCGACGGAAAGGGCCTGCGGATCCGATAGCGGGTAAACAGATATATAGGGCTGGAATTGCTGGGCAGACGTATCAGCGTGGCCGGGGCGGAAGGCGTCTTCGCAGGGAACCTTGCGCCTCCAGCGTCCTTCGCTCCGGCCGCTTGCCAGCCCTATATCCCGCGTGGCCCGACGCCGCAGCGAGACGGAGTTGCCTCCCAGCGAGGTTTCGGGCCCCGTCAGCGCTCCCTGGCCGGCGACGTCCGGCGGGGTACAGGAGCGGCGATCGCACGGGAGCCCCCACTGGCACCGGGGCCACCGGAAACAGCCGGATACAGCGGGACGGACAGGGCCAGCAGGGCGACATCGTCACCGGCCCCCTGCGGCAGATCTTGTATGAGAGCGACGGCGTCCTCCACGAGGGCCCCGGCGGTTGCCGGTGACGTGCGCCGGGCCAGGAAGTCGGCCAAACCGTCCTCGCCGAGCATGCTCTGGTCAGCCAGCCGGGCCTCAGTGAGCCCATCGGTATACAGCAGCAGGCTGTGCCCGGGCGCCAGATGCAGGGTGCAGGAGGCGAACTGAGCTTCATGGAAGGCCCCGACCAGCATCCCGCCCGCCGGGTGCACGGCATCCACCCGCATCGCCCCATTAGCGCCGCCCTGATGGAGGTGGAAGAGCGGCGGATGGCCGCCAGTGGCCACGGTCACGGAGAAGCCGCCGCCGGGCACCGGGGTCAGCGTGCCGAAGACACAGGTGCAGAACCGGCTGCCCAGGGACGTATCCCCCAACAGTGCGCCGTTGAGCTCGGCCAGCACATCGGCCGGCTCGTCATGGTGACCGGCTGCCGCCCGCAGCGTGTAACGGGTCAGTGAGGTCACCGCGGCGGCCTCAGCACCCTTGCCGCACACATCACCCAGGAAGAACGCCCACCGCTCGCCGCCAAGAGCGAAGACGTCATAGAAATCGCCCCCGACATCACGGGGGGAGTCGGTCTGGTAGTGGCAGGCCAGCTCCAGCCCGGGCACCGCCGGCAGCGCTGGCGGAAGCAGCGTGCGCTGCAGCGTCGAGGCAAAAGCGGTAATGGCCGCCGCGTCCCGCTCGGCCTGCTCCCGCGCCGCCTCCTGCTCCTTGCGCCGCTCCTGCTCCTCACGCAGCAGCCGCAGCGCCGACAGACGCAGCTCCATCGCGTCGAGGACCATGGAAGCCAAGTCACTCAGCGTGGCGGTGTCGGACTCGGTGATCGATCGCGGCTTGGTGTCGAGAATGTTGACCGTGCCCAGCCGGTGCCCGTCGGGGGTGATGATCGGAGCAGCCGCGTAGAACCGCACCCCCATCGGGCCGGCGACCAGCGGATTGGCGCAGGCCACCGAGTCGGCCAGCGTGTCCTCGATCACCAGAGCTTTGTCGCTGAGAATCGCCGAAGAACACAGCCCCGGATCCCGGCCGATCTCGCTGACCCCCTCCAGCCCGTGCGCGGCCTTGAACCAGATCCGGTCCTCATCGACGATCGTCACGCTCGCCACCGGCACCTCGAACAACCGGGCCGCCATCGCCGCAACCCGGTCGAACGCACCGTCGGGCGGCGTGTCGAGAATGTCGTAGCGGCGCACCGCCTCCATCCGCTCCGCCTCTTCCGAGGCCAACGGCACGACCTGGAGCCATGGCTCATTAGCAGCAGACGAACCAGCAGGTACCGGTGGCATATGCCTCTCCTCGGCGCGTCCAGCCCTCTTGGCCGTTCCAACGGTGACTGACCCTACGGCAACAGTTGTCCGCAAAAAATGGCAGCGGTGGGAGACATTCGTCGCCTACTTGCCTAACTTGCCTCGCCACTACGAAGTGGTGCTGACCTGGGAAATCAGTTGACAGCCCTTAGATAACCGCCGCCGTAGGTGAGGGCGAAGTCGATGCGTCCCGCGCTGTAGGGTCCGCGTTTCGATATCCCTTTCCACGCGAGTCTGTCCCCAGCTTGTCCTAAGGGACACCTATCGCGGATCTGCAGGTCGCTGGCGTCACTCGTTTGGGTGGCACCTCCGGCCTGTAGCCCCAACTCGGTGGTTGCAGCTTCACCTTGGTGATGTGGGTTGGAGAGCCGCATCAGGAGGTGCAGATCTCGTGTCCGTCAAGGGCGTCATCGACAGCGCTACCGTGCAGACGAAGCCGGTGGGCAAGGGCGAAGTTGAGGAGTCCAGCTTCCGTGAGGCTCCCTTGGGGCAGCTGCTCGATGCCGGTCCATGGCGGACGTTTCGATGGCATCTGGGGCAGCAGCACTACTCGGGGACATATTGGTCGGCAACCGAGCATGGCCACGTGATCTACGAGTCTCAGCTGGAGTTGGCGAGGCTGCTGTACGCCGACTTCGATGACGATGTCTTACGCATCATCGCCCAGCCGTTCCTGATGACCGCTCGCGTCGATGGAGCTGTCCGCAGGCACATCCCGGACTTCCTGCTGTTGACCGGCTCTGGGCCGGTGGTCGTCGACGTGAAACCGGCGCGCAGGCTGTCTCATCCCGATGTGGCGTTCTCGTTTCGCTGGAGCCGGGAAGTCATTGAGTCGCGCGGCTGGGGCTACCAGGTATGGAGCGAGCCGCCGGCCGTTGAGCTGGAGAACCTCCGTTTCCTGGCGGGCTACCGGCGAGGCTGGCTGTTCAATCCGGTTCTCCTTGAGGCACTGGACCAGGCCGGATTGGACGGCGCGACGCTGGCCGAGGCATTCACCGCGGCGCCTGATTGTGATGCGCTGCTGGTCCGCGCCTCGGTCTTTCACCTGCTGTGGACCGGTCGCTTCCTGACGGAACTCGACAGCCCGCTCAGTGGCGACCACGTCTTGCGGAGCGCGCGGTGAGTACCGGATCGGTGCGACTGGGGGTCGGCGCCCGGTTGCTCTACGACGGTGAGGCCGTTGAGATCGTCGAGATGGCCGCGACGATGACCGGTAACGAGGTGGTACTGAAAGACCGGCTCGGCCGGATCTGTCGGGTGTCGGTGAAGGAGTTGCTGTTCTCCGACCGAGCGCAGGTCGTGGCGGACGGCCCCGGGCCGTCGTCTGCTGACGATCGGGAGATTGCCTCGGTTGTGCTGTCCCAGCTGGTGCCTGAGGTGCGGCAGCGGGTCCTGGAGCGGGCCGAGCACGTCCGCGAGATCCGCACCGGCTACAAATCCGGCAGCGCGGAGCTGGCTCTGCAGGGTGAGCCGCGGCCGGGGTTCGAGCCGGGCCTGCCGAAGATGGTCCGCTACCGGGCGAAGGCCGATGAGCTTGGGGTATCGGTGCGGACGGTCAAGCGTTGGG
This sequence comes from Streptomyces sp. NBC_01197, assembly GCF_036010505.1. Classification (NCBI taxonomy): domain Bacteria; kingdom Bacillati; phylum Actinomycetota; class Actinomycetes; order Kitasatosporales; family Streptomycetaceae; genus Streptomyces; species Streptomyces sp. NBC_01197. The sequence continues at coordinate 6,917,099 of NZ_CP108569.1, read as the reverse complement.
TGGCAGACGCCGCAGCGAACGGCGAAGCGGGCCTGGCGCCTGAACTACGCGGGACGACGGTCCTTGATCGGTGTGATCCGCGGTGGGTGGAGACCGCATTGGAGGCGATGGTCGAGTTCGTGGACCAGGCCACGCCGATGCAGAAGGAAGTGCTCGACCGAACCCGGGCGCGTGTGATTGCCCGCTTCGGCGAGGGCGCGGTGGCGATACCGGCCAGGAGCAAGGGCTACGAGGCGCTGGCGCTGTTGGAGCGGCAGCATCCAACGTTCCGGTTGAGCACGAAGCGGAACAGGGATATCGCCAGGCGGCCGAAGGAGGCTTACGGGAGGCTGCGTGCGACCCGGCCGGGTGAGTACGTGCTGATGGACACCACCCGGCTCGACGTGTTCGCGCTGGATCCGCTGACGCTGCGATGGGTGAACTGCGAGCTGACAGTCGCTATGTGTTGGTACACACGCTGCATCGTCGGGATGCGTCTGACGCCGGTCTCCACCAAGGCGGTGGACGCGGCCGCAGTCCTCTACCAGGCATACCGGCCGCTGCCGATGCTGCCGAGCTGGCCGTCCGGGGCGGTCTGGCCCGAGCACGGGATCCCGCGGTCGGTGCTGGTCGACCCTCAGGCGATCGAGGGTCCGATCTCGCGAGCTGCCGGGCCCGCGTTGGCACCGGAGACCATCGTCGTCGACCACGGGAAGATCTACGTCTCGGATCACCTGACCAGTGTCTGCGCGCGGATGGGGATCTCCATACAGCCGGTCCGGCTTCGCACGGGCCGGGACAAGGGGCCGGTCGAGAGATTTTTTCGGACCCTGCGTCAGGACCTGCTCTACGGCTTGCCCGGCTACAAGGGCCCTGACATCTTCTCCCGCGGAGTAGATCCGGAGAGAGAGGCGTTCTTCTTCCTCGACGAGCTCGCCGACAAGATCCGGCAGTGGATTGCGGCGGTCTACCACTGCAACCCGCACCGCAGTCTGGTGGAGCCGGGGGTTCCCGGGCTGCGGATGTCCCCGGCGCAGATGTTTGCCCACGGTATGGCCAGGGCCGGTTACATCGAGGTGCCGCGGGATCCTCATCTGGGCCTGGAGTTCCTGGAGACCTCTTGGCGAACGATTCAGCCCTATGGGGTGGAGATCGGGGGGTGCCGCTACGACGGCGCGGGGCTGCCCAAGGACGGGCGGCCGAGCCCCTACCCCAACGGGCTGTGGCCGTTCCAGGTCAACCCGGACGACATCACCCGCGCCTACTTCCGGGACCAGGGCCGGCGCTGGCGCGTCCTGCACTGGGAGCATGCCCCGGTCCTGAACATGCCGATGAGCAGGGATGCACTGCGATACGGACGCGGGCTGGCCGCGAAGCAGTACCGGCACCCCAACGACCGCCTGGTGACGGCCGACTTGTTCGAGCGGTGGAATCTGGGCTTCGGCCAGACGCTGGCCGAGCGGCGGATGGCGTTGCGCATGGCCCGCGATCAGGCGGCGTTCGCGATCGACATCGAGGACGACAAGCCCGTGGCCGAGGACTCACCGCCGCCCGCGCAGGAGGCCGGCGATGACGACGCGGCCGACTTCGAGGACTTCGACGGCGGCACCGACCTCGACGAGGACGCCTTCTACGCCGACGCCCTGGAAGACCTGTGACCATGGCGGAAGCCGGCCCGGCGGCATCGGAGGATCCGGCGTGGCGCGCGTTGCCCTTGGACAACCTGACGCTCACCAGGAAGGAAGGCTTCGCGGCGTTCGCCGAGGCGAGAGAGACGCCTATTCCGCTCACGCTGACCATGGCGGACCTCAGAGCGCTCGATCCTGCGGCGCTCGAACACTACAACGATGACCGTCGCAGGTTCCTCGCCAACCTGCGGCCGATCAAGACCATGCAGGTCCAGGAGCTCTCCGCGGACCTCACCGACATCTTCGACGCGGGGGTCGACCAGCCCAACTGGCAGGCCAAGGGCATGGCCGCGATCGACGCGTTCCCCGGCTTGGGCAAGACCACCATCGGCCTCTCGTTCGCCAAGAAGGTGCACAACACCCTGATCAGTAGGCATGGGCGGTTCACCGAGGCCGGTCACGAGCGCTGGCCCGTAATCCGGGTCGGCATGATGGGCGACACCAGCGTCAAGGACTTCAACTGGGCGATGCTGGAGTTCTTCGCCCACGCCGGGCGCAACAGCGGCAGCGCCAACGCGTTCCTATCGCGCGCCCTGGACTGCGCGGTGTCCTGTCAATCACGGCTCTTGCTGGTGGACGACCTGCAGTTCCTGCAGTTCCGTTCCCGCCGCGGGACCGAGCTGGCCAACCAGTTCAAGACGATCGCCAATGAGTTCCCGCTGATGATCCTGTTCATCGGCCACGACCTTGAGGGCAAAGGTCTCTACGACGATCCGCAGCTCGCCCGGCGGATCACGCCGCTCGGACTCCAGGCGTTCAGCATCGAAGACGAGGCCGGGCGAGAGCAGTGGCGGCGCTTCCTGCTCTCCCTTGAGCAGCGTCTGGTCCTGGCCAACAAGTACCCCGGGATGCTCGCCGATGACTTGTCCGACCAGCTCTATGCCCGCTGCAGCGGGCATATCGGCTCGCTCATGTCGCTGATCAGGCTCGGCAGCCTTCGTGCGATGCGCACCGGGCAGGAGCGCCTGACCAAGGACGTGCTCGCCCAGGTCAAGCTCGACTGGGCAGCCCAGCAGCAGCTGGCCAAGTGGGAGGCGTTCCTCGCCTCCGGGAAGGTGACCAGCAACCGGACAAGAGCAGAAGGCGGCGGTGATGATGCCCCGGACGCTGCCCATCCGGCTGCCCGCGCTCCCGGGTGAGGCTCTGGACTCGTGGCTGGGCGCCATCATGCACCGCAGCAGTATCGACCTGCGCGACCTGCTCATCGCCGCTGGATCGCCGTTCCCCACCCGGACCGACCACACACCGGACTACACCACCTACCTCACCCCCGAGGAAGCCGACCGGCTCGCCCACGTCACCGGCACCAACACGCGGCTCCTGCACGCCATGACACTGCGCCGCTACGACGGCCACGCACTCGCACTGCACGACAGCCGCCGGGTGGTACGTCGTGTCAGGTTCTGGGGCCGCGGCGTCGGCTCCCGATACTGCCCGCAATGCCTGGCCGAAGGCGCCGGCCGCTGGCCCCTCCGTTGGCGCCTCACCTGGTCGATCGCCTGCACCCAGCACCAGGTGCTGCTCGCGCACACCTGCCCGGCCTGCGGCCGATGGCCGCACCGCCGCCCCTCCATCAGCCACAAGGTCGGCCAGCACGAGTGCTCGGCACGGGCCGGCGACGGCAGAGCCTGCCGAACCGACCTGACGCAAAGCGAGGTCATTCCGCTGCCCCCGGACAGCCCAGTCCTCGATGCGCAGGAATGGATCAACGGCTTGCTGAGCCGGATCGAGGCCGGCGACGACGATCCCTACCTGCATGACGCCTTCACCGATGTCACCGCGATCGCCGCCCGCAGTCTCCTGCGAGCTGAGCCGGGTGACTTCACCGACTGCGGCCCGCAGATCGAGCAGGCACGCCAACGCCACGGGAACAGCGCCCTCTACGCGCCGGTCGACGCGGCCGTGATCGCCGGCCCCTTCACCGTCGCCGTCGAGATCGTTCGCGACCCTCTCGCCGAGGCCGCCTTCACTGCCATACGCACCCTGGTCGACCGTGAGGTCGCGGTCATGCCAAAGGGGCCAACGGAGCAGATACGCCGCGGCATCACACGGCTGGCCTCAGTCGATCTGGAACAGCAGTTCTGGCGAGCCGCCGACCCCCACCTGGCCACAGGGCCCCGGCTTCGCTACCGCACCTGCACCGCCCGGCCCCGAGTCCCGAAACGCCGCGACCACGCGGTCATCATGCGGACGCACTCGCTGCCACAGTTGCTCTGGCTGGACTGGGCTCTGCTGCTGTTCCCCCCGCAGAGCAACCTCGCCGACCGCTACAACTACCACTTCTGGCGCGCCGCTCTGGCCGCCGCCGTCGTGCTCCCCGGCTGGTGGCAGCAGCGCTACGACCTCGCGACCTCGCTCCTGCACGGCAACCGGCCGCTACCCATGGCGCAACTCCTCCCCAAAATCGCCCCGGCCGACACCGACCTACCCGCCGCGATCTGCCTTCTCGCCGAGTACCTCGACCAACACCCAGCACCCATCGACTACGCCCGTCGGCGGAAGCTGAAGGGCAGCGACCTGCTGCCCGAGGCCACCTGGATCGATATCCGCCACCGGACCGGCAGCCCGCCTGACGCCCCGTACCGACTTACAGCGGTGCGCAGATACCTCTACCAGCGCATGACCGGCTCTGACCTCTACTCACCCTCCGCTTCGCTGAACTTGGACTTCACCGACAAGACCCGGAACCTGCCGATCATCTTGACTTCGTCGCTCCTAGCAGCTCTCGACGAGCACGCCGCGCACTACCTGGCCTCGCACGGCATCCATGAGCCTGTCACTTGGTCGCCGCCCTTGGCGCTGGTCGATCACCTCGACCTATCCGGCCGAGGCATGCTCCTGCCCGATAGTGAACGCGCATCCAGGCTGATCAGGAGCCGCCTCTCGCCATCCGCCGCCGCCAGCGCGCTCGGCATCAGCCTTGAGCACCTCACGATTGCCTTCGAACCCCGGAACCCGATGCCGGAGCCCTGGCCGCGGCATCGGTCAGATCGTCGTGCAAGAGCCGAGGAGCCCGTGCCCAGGAACACTGATGTCACCCCTTCGGATGAGGTCTGTGTCAGACCGTTGGACGGGGCCACGGCCAAACGGACCCCGGCCCAGGTGCTGCGCGAGGCCAGAGCACGCGACAGCGAGATCAAGCGAGGCCGAGTACTCAAGGTCCTCGACGAGATGGCCGCTGCCGGGGAGAAGATCACCTTCCTCGGACTCGCTCGAACTGCGCGGGTCTCGAACTGGCTGGTATATGCCGAGGGACTGCGCGAGCGCATCGAGGAGGCAATCGACAAGCAGGGCAGGGGCGTTCGCGAAGTAGGGGTCGGCTCAGGTGCTTCAATCGAATCGCTCACGGCCGACCTGGAACTGGCCATAGCCGAGCTCAGGATCTTGCGCGCGGAACGCGACAGGCTCAGGGCGGACACGACCCGGCTGCGGGAGACCGAAGCCGAGCGTGACCGATTGCGAGAAGCGCTGAAAGAGTCCGAGGCGAAACTGGAGGACACACTCAGGGAGAACCGCTCCCTTTAATTAGTCCCAGTCCTGCAGCTGCTGGAGCAGGTCGGCGTCGCCCTCCATCCGCAGCGAGCCGGCCGGGATGCGCATGTACATGAGCAGGGCCATCTCGCTCGCCGTGCCGTAGATGGCGGCGGTGGGCTTGCTCTCGGCGGCCTCCGCCGCGGTGAGGCGGGTGAAACGGGAACCGGCGGCGTCCACCGTCTGGCGCCAGGAGCCAGCCTCGGCCGCGTGGTAGTCCATGGTGGCGGGCTCGCCCGGCCACGGGACCGTGACGGTGCAGACGGTGGCGAGGAACTCCTCGATGGCGTCGACCGCCTCGGTCGTCGGCAGCTCCTGCGGGGTACCGGAGGCCAGCTGGGCGTCGTAGGTGTGGATCAGCGACTCCGGGACGCGGCGGCGGGCCACGGCGGCCACCGTGTGCGGCGAGGCCAACGGCTCCCACCAGGCCCAGCAGCCCCGGTCCGGGTCGGCCTCGCGCAGAGCAGTAAGCAGCTGCTCCGTCGAGTCGGCCAGCCAGGTTATGAGGGCCTCGCGCTCCCTGGGCGCCGCCAGCCCGTCCTTGCTCGGCCGCTCGTCGCCCGGCGCGGTGTTCAGCACAATGTAGGCCCAGAAGCGGTCCCCCTCACTGAGGTGGTTCGCCAGGTCGTACAGCGTCCAGCCCGGGCAGGACGGGACGTCGGCGTCGAGGCTGGGGGCCGCGGCGACGGCGGCGCGGAACGCGGCGGACCGCTCGTCAATCATCCGCAGCAGGGTGGGGAAGTAAAGATGCTCAGTCACGCAGACCTTGTATCACCCGGACAGGGACTCTCGCACTCGATTAAGAGACCGTCCAGGGAAGTGACACGGAAGCCGGAACGATCAAGGTGACACGGAGCGCGGATTCAAAGGAACGCACACCTCACGGACTCGCCATGTGACATCAGAACGCGGACCCTACACGCGCGCAGTACCTGGAGCAGATGTTCGGCCTCGGCCTCCACGACGTCGATCTCGATCCCCGGGTACCGGCTGGTGCATTCGCTGAACAGGGCGGGCAGGTAGTACGGGGCCAGCGTGATGAAGCATCCGACGCTCACCGGCCCCGACAGGATCTGCCCGCTGCCGCGCGCTCCCCCGCCACCTCACGCGCCCGGGCCAGCAGCTGACGTGCCTGGTGCTGGAGCCGCTCACCCGCGGGTGTCAGGACCAGCCCTCGGCCGCGGCGGCGGATGAACAGCTGTGCCCGCAGGTCGCCTTCCAGGTTGTGGATGGCAGCGGACACCGCGGACTGCGCGATATGCAGCTCGGCCGACGCCGCCGTCATCGAACCGCATTCGGCGGCGATGAGGAAATAACGGAGCTGGACGAGGGTGAAGCCCACCGGTGACGTCATGCGGGACTCTAGCGACGCTCGGTGGCCGGCACGGCCACATCCTCGGGTGCGGGATCGGACACGTCCCCGGGGCGCAGCATGGCGGAGCCGGCTGTCTCCCGGAGGGACAGCGCGGCGACGAGGCCGCCCACGGCGAACACCATCAGATAGAAGCCGGGCAGCAGAGTGCTGCCCGTCGCGGAGATCAGCACGGTCATCAGATAGGGCACCGTGCCGGCGAAGAGCGCGGCGGTGATGTTGTAGGCGATGGACAGGCCGCTCTGACGGGTGCGGGTGGGAAAGATCTCCGCCGACCACACCGCGTAGGTGCCGAGAATCGCCGCCAGGATCACGCCGAGCACGAGACCCGCCGCCCAGGTTCCGACGAGCCCGGTCCGCATCAGGAGAAACGCGGGGACGGCGAGGACCAGCAGGGCCACCGTCGCTCCGACGAAGACCGGTTTACGTCCCACACGGTCGGACAGCAGGCCGAACACCGGAACGAACACCAGCCCCAGCAGCGAGATCGCCGTCGACAGCAGGGCGGCATCTCCGGACGACTGCCCCAGGTGGTCGGTCTCGTACGTCACCAGGTAGGTCAGCACTATGTAGAAGGGCACGTGCATGGCCGTCATGAGGCCCGCTGCCTGGAGCAGTTGCCGCTTCTCGGTGCGGAGCAGTTCTCGTACGGGGCTGCGCGGGACGGTGTCGTTGGCTTCGAGTGCCCGGTACTCGGGGGTGTCCTCGATCCTGTTCCGGATGATGAAGCCGATGACGCCCAGGGGCGCGGCGATGAGGAAGGGGATGCGCCAGCCCCACGACGACAGCTGGCTGTCGTCGAGCCCCGTCGACAGCAGCAGGAAGACGAACGATCCGGCGAGGAAGCCCAGCAGGGAGCCGACCTCGAGCCAGCTGACCCCGAATCCTCGACGGCGCCGCAGGGCGCTCTCGGCGAGGAAGCTCGCGGCGCTGCCGAACTCGCCGCCCGCGGCGAAGCCCTGTACCAGGCGCAGGACCAGCAGGAGCACCGGGGCCGCGACCCCGATCGTGGCGTAACCGGGAAGCAGTCCGATCGTCAGGGTCGCACCGGACATCATGAAGATGACCAGCGACAGGGTGCGCTTGCGGCCGATCCTGTCACCGAGCGGCCCGAAGACCATGGCGCCGATCGGCCGGATGCCGAACGACACGGCGAACACGCCGAACACGGCGAGCAGTCCGCTGGTCTTGTCCTCGGCCGGGAAGAACACGGTCGCGACGGTGCCTGCGAGGTAGGCGTAGGCAGCCCAGTCGAACCAGTGCACGAACACGCCGATGGCTCCCGCGGCGACGTTCCTGCGCAGTGCGACCACATCGGTGGCCACCTCGACCTCGGTCGTCGTGGCGCCGGTGTTACGGGTGGACATACACGCCTCCTTGGGGATGGGGGAGAAGCTGAGCTGTTGCGGGTTCCGTCGGCGCGAGCCGTCGGAACCCGGGCAGGCCGGTCAGGGAGGCGGGACTGGTCCGGTCCCCGCTACGCCGGGGGTGCCGGCGCGGCGGCGGCCGCTCCCGTCACGCCACCGGTCCCACGGCCGTGCCACTGCGGTCCAGACCGGTCCAGGCCAGCGCGGTCGCCGCGTCGAGCAGGGCCCGCTGGGCCTGTCCGCCCACACAGAACGCGGCGAACTCGTGCTGATGGTTGGTGGCGGGCAGCGACCCGATGCCGATGTAGGGGTGGATGGCCGGCACCACCTGCGACACGTTGCCCATGTCGGTGGATGCGCGGTTCATCCGCGCCGCCTGTCCGGGCGGCGCGAACTCGCGTCCCAGCGCGAGGGCGTTCGCCCGGTAGTGCCCCAGAGCGGTCTCGTCCGTGCGGAACTCCGCGTACGGCTTGCTCTCCGGCTCGATCACCAGCTCGCAGCCCGTCGCGAGGGCACCCGCTTCGAAGGCCCGCATGACGCGTGGCTCCAGCTCGGCAAGTTCTGCGAGCGTCTCCGCCCGTACGTACCAACGGCCGGCGGCCCGCTCCGGGATGGCGTTCGGCGCGTCCCCGGCGTGGGTCACCACGCCGTGCACCCGGGCCGATGGCGGCAGTTGCTGCCGCAGCAGCCCGATCGCGACCTGGGCCACGGTGAAGGCGTCGGCCGCGTTGACCCCGGCCTCGGGGTAGGCCGCGGCGTGGGCGGACTTCCCGGTGTAGGAGACCTTGGAGTGGGTGACCGCGAACGGGCGGGCCTCGGCGACGTCGACCGGCGCCGGGTGCACCATCATGGCGAGGTCCACTCCGGCGAAGGCGCCCCGGTCAAGCATCTCGATCTTGCCGCCGCCGCCTTCTTCGGCGGGGGTGCCGTAGACCTCCACGGTGAGGCCGACGTCGTCGGCGACAGCGGCCAGGCCGAGCGCGGCGCCGACGGAGCTCGCCGCGATGAGGTTGTGCCCGCACGCGTGGCCGAGCCCGGGGAGCGCGTCGTACTCGGCGCACAGCGCGATCCGGGTGGGCCCGCTGCCGAACCGTGCCAGGAACGCCGTCTCCAGGCCCAGGTAGGACGAGGTGATCTCGAACCCGGCGCGGTCCAGCAGCTCCGGCACCGCGGCGGCGGCCCGGTGCTCCTCCCAGGCCGTCTCCGGGTCGGCGTGCAGCCGCTCGGAGAGACCGATCAGCTCGTCGGCGTGACGGTCGACCTCGCGCCGGGCGGCCGCCTTCGGCGCGCCCATCACAGGTCGCCCAGGACGCCGTACGAGGGCGCGGCCTGCGGGTCGAGTCCGCGCCGCACGTAATCGTCGCGCTGCGGCAGCCAGACGTCGAGGAGATCGGCGAGCCGGTCGACGGGGTCGTCGGCCCAGTCCACGCGCAGGTCGGTCACCCGCCAGTCCACGTCCGTGACGACGGCCAGCCCCGCTGAGTGCACCGGCCCCTCTTCCCCGCCGGCCGCGACCGCCGCACGCAGACCCGCGATCAGACGCTCTTCCAGCTCGCCGGTGGCCGCCGCGTACGCGTCGATGAGTACCTGCGGGATGTGCTCGCCGGACAGCATGTTGCCCGCCGCGACCGCACCGTCCGCGGTGGCCGACGCGTACGTGCCCAGCGTCCCCGAGCCGCTGTACGCGAACCCGGGGCCCGACCGGCCGAGCACCGTCAACTGCCGGTAGCCGATGGTCTTCGCGTTCCGCGCCGCACCCGTGACGTCGGTCAGGGCGCGCCGCGCGTCGCCGTGTTCCGCGAGCCCGGTCAGCAGGCTCGTGCCGAGGGTGGGGTCGGTGACGTTCTGCGAAGCCGCCGCACCGACGCCGGGTTTCAGATGGGCGACACGCGCCGCGACCGCTGGGCTCGACGAGCTGACGGCGATACCGAACCGCTCGCCGTCACGGGCCACCAGGGAGAAGGTCATGACCGCTCCCCCTCCGGGATCACCGCGACGGCGTCGATCTCGCACAGCCACTCGGCACGGGCCAGTGCGGACACCACCAGGCCGGTGGAGATCGGGTGCACACCCTTGGTCCAGCGGCCCACCGTGCGGTAGACGGCCTCGCGGTAGCGCGGATCGACCAGATAGATCGTCAGTTTGACGAGATGCTCCATGCGGCTGCCCGCTTCTTCGAGCAGCATCTTGATGTTGGCCATCGCCTGCTCGGCCTGGGCCCCGGCGTCACCGATACCGACCGACTCGCTGGTGTCGAGGTCCTGACCGATCTGGCCCCGGACGTAGACGGTGTTGCCGGCCACGACGGCCTGACAGAGGTCGTTGTCGAGGTTCTGCTCGGGATAGGTGTCGCGGGTGTTGAACGGCCTGATCCGGGTGTGGCCGCCCGCGGTGATCGGGGCCCTCACCGGGCGGCTCTCGCTCGTGGAGGTCATCGTCTGCTCCTCAGTTCTGCTGCGTCGCCGGCACGGCGCCGGTCCGGTCGGTGGTGGTGTACGCGAGGTAGCCCCGCTGGGTCGCGATGTGGTCGGCGATGTACCTGGCGTCGTGCCAGACGCCCCAGATGAAGCTCGACCCGCGGCGGGACAGCCAGGGCAGGCCCACGAAGTAGACGCCGGGTTCGGAGGACACTCCTCGTCGCTGGTCCGGCCGGCCGTTCTCGTCGAAAGCGTCGACATCGAGCCAGCTGTAGTCGGTGGCGAAGCCCGTCGCCCACACGATCGAGGTGACACCGGCCTCGGCCAGGCGGAGCTCCAGGAGCGGGTCGGTCACGCATTCCGGGTCCGGGCCCAGGACATGGGCCTCCGGCTCCTCGGGAAGGTCGAGCCCGTTGCGCTCGACGTACGCGTCGGCCGCCTGAAGAAGCGCGAGGTACTTGGCGTCGCCGACGGCTATGTTCGTGGCGAGATCCGGCGCGAAGCGCAGTACGCCGTCGTCACAGGACGCGGTCAGGCCGACGAGCTCGATGCCGGTGCCGGCCAGGGCACGGAAGTCCACGGTGTGGCCGCCCCGGGCACCGCTGACCGCGATGGTGACATGTTCGGCGCCCTGGGGAGGCGTCTCCGCGTCCCAGAGCCCGAGCACACCGAGCCACCAGCAGAAGTCACGTCCGCGGTACTCGCGGGGCGGACGGTCGTGAGGCCCGACGGAGAGGAAGACCCGGCGGCCCGCCTGGCGCAGCTCGTCGGCGATCTGCACCCCCGATGAGCCGGCCCCGACCACGAGAACCGCGCCATCGGGCAGCTGCTCCGGATTGCGGTACCCGCTGGAATGGATCTGTACGGGGACGGTGCCGTCCGGGACGATGGGCGGGATCACGGGCCGCTGGAACGGTCCGGTCGCAGCCACGACGAAGCGTGCGCCGACGGAGCCCTCCGACGTCTCGACCCGGAAGCCGGGCCGGCCGGTGTGCTTGCGCACCGAGTTCACCTCGACACCGCAACGGACGGGGGCACCGATCTTCTCGGCGTACGCAGTGAAGTAGTCCGCGACTTGGTCCTTCGAGGCGAAGGCATCGGGGTCGACATCGGCGAACTCCAGCCCCGGGAACCGGTCGTGCCACGCAGGCCCGTTCGCGACCAGGGAGTCCCAACGCTCCGAGCGCCACCGCTCGGCGATACGGTTCCGCTCCAGGACGATGTGCGGTATGCCGCAGGCTCCCAGGTGCTCGCTCATCGCCACGCCCGCCTGGCCGGCCCCGACGACGACTACTTCGGTCTCTTCACTTGGCACTTCAGCCTCCACTCAGGCGGTAGTTCATCCCTGTGTCGCGTTGACTGTGCTACCGCACGGGAAATCCTCGGCCGTGCCGGAAATTCTGTCCAACAGATGTTTCCGTTGCAGGTCATCTGATTTATAGATTCAGATGCATCAGAGACGAGCGCAGTCCACCAGGAGCCGGTATCCGCCGTGTCCATCGGCTCTTCAGAGCGTTTGCACATGTATGACCACAACGCGACGAATCGCCGCATGTCTCGCTCTCGCTGCCGCTCTCCCGTGCCTTGCCATGTCGTCAGCGCATGCCGCTGACGCCGCCGGCCGGGCCGGCTCGAAGCTGAATCCCATCGGCGAGCTCGATGCCGTCGCCACGAGCGGCATCCCCGCGCCGTACGCGGCCCGGCTGCCGAAGGTGAAAGACCAGCTGGCCGGTGTGAACCACCTGAACGAACTGAACCAACTGCACCAGCTCACGGACCAGGCCGCGCCCGTACTCAGCCTGGTTTCCGCGGTGGAGTGACGTTCCCCCGTCGCACCGGAGGCGCGCCGACCGCCCGGCGGCCCTCATGACCTCCAGCCGACGCCTCGTGCACAGCGCGAACGGGCCGCCGGAGCCCAGCGGCTCCGACGGCCCGGCACTCTCCGCCTCATGAGTCGAGGGCGGAGAGGTGGGAACGACGAGTTGTTATGGACAAGCGCCGGGGGCGGCGCGACGTCAAGCGCTCGCGGTGACCGGTGACTTGCCCTTGTCGCCCACCGAGTTCTGCACGGCGGACTTCGGTATCGGCTTGTCGTCCCGCAGCGCCTTCCAGACCTGCTGGGATGCCTTGGTGAGAGGCAGGACCCGGTCCGGGGCCTGACGGTCGTAAGTCACCGGCATCGTGACCATGTTCATGTTCTTCGGGCTGATGCCCTTGAGGTCCTTCGCCAGACCCAGCAGCTTGTTCGCGGACGCCAGCCCGGAGTCGGCGCTGACGGTCCGGGTCGCGGTGTCGGCGAGGTCGTAGAGCTTGGCCGGGTTGCCGAGCAGGCCGATGTTGTCGACCTTTTCGGTCAGGGCCTTGATGAACGCCTGCTGGAGCTGGATACGGCCGAGGTCACTGCCGTCGCCCACACCGTGCCGGGTCCGTACCAGGCTGAGGGCCTGCTCGCCCTTGAGCGTGTGCTTGCCGGCGGACAGGTTGAGATGGCTGTCGCTGTCGTCGATCGCCTGGCTGGTCGTGATGTTCACACCGCCGAGCTGGTCGATGAGCTTCTTGAAACCGTTGAAGTCGACTTCGACGTAGTGGTCCATGCGGACACCGGACATCTTCTCGACCGTCTTCACGGTGCAACCGGGGCCACCCACCTCATAGGACTCGTTGAACATCGCCTGGTGCGCGCCGGGCACGGTGCCGCCGTGCGGCTTCGGGCACGCGGGGCGGTCCACCATCGTGTCCCGCGGAATACTGACGACGCTCGCCTTCTTGTGAGTCTTGTCCACGTGGAGAACCATCGTCGTGTCGGACCGGGCGCCGCTGATGCCCTTCCCGTACTCGCCGTGCGTCCCCGCCCGCGAGTCGGACCCGAGGAGGAGAATGTTCATCGCGCCGTTGTGCGCGTCGCTGGGCCGGTCGTGTCCGAGGGCCGCGTTGATGTCGACGCCCTTGACGTTGCCGTTGAGGTGCGACCAGAGGTACGCCGCGCCTCCGCCTCCCACCGCCAGTACGCCGAGGGCGGCCCAGGCGGTGATCCGCAGCGCCCTGCGACGCGGACGCCGCCGCCCGGGCGGCCCGTCACCGGCCGGCCCGGGTATCGCGTTCCCACTCTCGTACGCCATCAGCTATCAGTCCTTCGGCTTGCTGTCCTGCGTGCTCTGTCCGCTGTGTGCGGGTGCTCAGTAGGCGGAGTCGACGTTGTCGATGGAGCCGTACTTGTGGGTGGTCGCGGGGACCGCGGCAGCGGAGCTACGTGTCGTGGGCCGGAGCAGCGGTGGCGGGCGGGGCCCGACCGGTCCGGCACTCAGCTCCCCGGGACTCGGACCATGGTTAGCGCCGCTGGAAGGCGGGGGCAACGAGGCCCCTTACTACCTGTGTACGTAGTGCGGGCCCGGAGCGGCGTCGACGACCCCGGTGCCCGGTCAGCCACCCTCCGCGCATCCCCTACTGCCATGCCTCGTACATGACGTAGGTCCTATGGGCAGGCTCACAGTCGCGGCGCCTCGCAGCCACCCCGGAGCAGACGTGGCGAACGCTCTGTCGACCTCCTCTTACTCTCTGCGGTTATCGGCAGGTTGGCGGCGCTGCGGCGGGTTGAGGGAGGGGCGGAGCGGGGTGGCCATGAAGGTCAGGCGCAGGGGCGGGCGCCGGCCTCGTGATCGTCGACCGTCCAGGCTCGGGCCTGATCGCTGAGCGTGAAGCCGAGGCCGGGGCGGGCGGAGACGTACATGCGTCCGTCCCGGATCTCCAGGCGCTCGTTGAACAGCGGCTCCAGCCAGTCGAAGTGCTCCACCCAGGGTTCGATCGGATAGGCGGCGGCAAGGTGGAGATGGATCTCCATCGCGAAGTGCGGTGCGAGCTGCAACTGGTGGTGCTCAGTGAGAGCGGCGAGCTTGAGGAACTGGGTGATACCCCCGATGCGGGGGGCATCGGGCTGGATGACGTCGGCGGCGTTGTGCCGGATCAGCTCGACATGCTCAGCGACGCTGGCCAGCATCTCGCCGGTGGCGACGGGGGTGTCCAGGGAGGCGGCGAGCGCGGCGTGGCCCTGCGCGTCGTACGCGTCGAGGGGCTCCTCGATCCAGACCAGGTTGAACTCTTCCATGGCGCGGCCCATGCGCTGTGCGGTGGGCCGGTCCCACTGCTGGTTGGCGTCGACCATGAGCGGCACGTCGTCGCCGATGTGCTCGCGCACCGCAGTCAGACGGGCCAGGTCGTATCTGCCGTCGGGGTGGCCGACCTTGATCTTGATGCCGCCGATGCCGCCGTCCAGAGATGAGGTGGCGTTTTCCAGAACCTGTGCTGTCGGCGTGTGCAGGAAGCCGCCGGAGGTGTTGTAACAGCGCACGGAGTCGCGGTGGGCGCCGAGCAGCTTGGCCAGCGGCAGACCGGCCCGCTTGGCCTTGAGGTCCCACAGCGCGACGTCGAAGGCGGCGATCGCCTGGGTGGCCAGTCCGCTGCGGCCCACTGACGCTCCGGCCCACAGGAGCTTGGTCCAGATCTTGCCGATGTCGCTGGGGTCCTCCCCGATCAGGACGTCGGCGATCTCCCGGGCGTGGGCGAACTGGCCGGGGCCGCCTGCCCGCTTGGAGTAGCTGAAGCCGATGCCCTCGTGCCCCTGCTCGGTGACGATCTCCACGAAGAGGAAGGCGACCTCCGTCATCGGCTTCTGGCGGCCGGTCAGAACCTTCGCGTCACTGATCGGCGTGGCCAGCGGCAGGGTCACCGAAGAAAGACGTAGCCAGGCGATGCGGTCGAGGGTGGCTTCGCCCGCGGAGGGCACGGCGAGTGCGGCGTGTGCGGCGTGAGTTGTCGTGTTCGTCGTGGTCGCCACTTCGTGTCCCTGGGTCGGTCCGGTCGGGATGGTGCGGGCGTGGAGGACAGGGCCGCACGGCCCAGGAGCGGGAAGGCGGTGTCCGACCGCAGATCCGAACGCTACGGTCGCGATTGATCCACGTCCAACATAAGTTTTGGATGTGACCATTCAAGGAGGGCATCATTGTTCACGTTGACTCAGCTGTCGTGTTTCGTGGCCGTGGCGGAGGAGCTGCACTTCACCCGGGCCGCGGAGCGACTGCGTATGACCCAGCCGCCGCTGAGCCGGCAGATCCAGCTGCTGGAGAACGACCTGGGTGTGAGGCTGCTGGACCGCACCAACCGCAGAGTGCGGCTGACGCCCGCAGGCCGGGCCTTCCTCTCGGAGGCGCGCCGCATCGTGCGCCAGGCCGAGCGCGCCACCCTCGCCGTGCGCCGGGTGCCGACCGGAGAGTCCGGCGCGATCGCCGTCGGCTTCACCGCCGCCAGTGCCTACTCCGCGCTCGGTGAGCTCCTCGACATCGCCCGCAGTTCGCTGCCAGGGGTGGAGATACTGCTCCACGAGCTGGTCACCCGCGACCAGTTGGAGGCTCTCGGCGAGGGCTCTCTCGACCTCGGTCTGATCCGCCCGTCAGCAGTGGGCAACGACCTGACCGCACGCACCGCCGTCAAGGAGGGCCTGGTGGCCGCGCTGCCCGCCGCCCACCCGCTGGCAG
Source organism: Streptomyces sp. NBC_01197 (assembly GCF_036010505.1). NCBI lineage: Bacteria > Bacillati > Actinomycetota > Actinomycetes > Kitasatosporales > Streptomycetaceae > Streptomyces > Streptomyces sp. NBC_01197. The sequence continues at coordinate 6,901,217 of NZ_CP108569.1, read as the reverse complement.
CCGTCGACGGGCCCATCGAACTGGCGGACTTCGACGGTCAGGACTTCTTGATGTACTCCCCCATCGAGGCCCGCTACTTTCACGAACTGCTGCTCACCACGTTCCGCGCCGCAGGGGTACGGCCGGTGTTCACCCAGTACCTCAGCCAGGTCCACAACATCCTCGCCCTGGTCAACACCGGCTGGGGCATCGCCCTGGTCCCCGAAGCCGCGAGGACCATGCAGCACCAGGGTGTCGTCTACCGGCTGCTGCACCTGCCCGACCAGCCCCAGCCCGTCGAGCTCGACTACGTATGGCGTAAAAACAACGACAATCCTGCACTTGAGGCTCTTCTTCCGCTTCTATGAGCCCGCCCCGCGCCCCAGAAAGCAGCGCCGGAGCCCCGGCCTTGACGACGTCAACCTTCTGGAACGGTCGCACGAGGCCGGCCGGAGCTCCGTTGTGCCCTTTCCGTCAGTCGTCCGCCTTGACGATGGTCCAGGGGCGCATCAGGTCGTCATCTTCGTGTTCGAAAATGTGACAGTGATGGATGTACGTCGCCGGGAACTCGGTGCCGCTACCGGGGATACCCGCGAGCGAGTCCGTCGGTGGATCGAATCCCTGAATGATGATTCTGGTCACCATCTCGGAATAGACTTTGACCGTGTCCTTGTGGGACTGCGCTTCATCCGGGTCCGGCGGAATCGGTGGGCCGGTCAGATAGTTCGCCAACACCGGCCTGTCCTCCGGTTTGCGGCCGCCGTCAAGCCACTTCTCGTAATCCTCCTGGTATCCGGCCGCGTCGAGTGGCTGCCTGTTCAACACCTGGAAGTTGACGAGGTGGACATGCATCGGGTGGGCGTCGTGGTTGGGATTGATGTACTCCCAGATCTCGGTCGAGCCCGCCTTGATGAAGTCCTGGGACGGCGCATAGAACGGCACCGCGTTGAATGTCATGGTGGTGAACAGCTTGTGCTGGTACACCACCCATTCCCGCCGCGGGGTGTCCGGTTCGGGCTCGATGGGCTCGACCGGCGGCAGTTCGAGTTTCCCGGGCAGCGTCGTCCTGTCCGCGCGGGACAAGGGCTTGGTGACCTGGAACTGCATGACTTCCGAGATTTCCGGTCCGACGCCGGTCGGGTAGTGGACGGGCGCGTTGTAGTTCGTCAGGGTGACGTTCGTGCCCATGGGCAGCTTGCTGAAGTCGACGATCAGGTCGTACCGCTCGCCTGATGCGATCAGGAAGTCCAGCATGTGCAGCGGAGCACGGAAGCCGCCGTCGGTACCGATCAGCCAGAACGGCAGTGTGGGCTGGGGCAGTACGTCTGCGGGAACGGTGAACCTCAGCCGCCAGAAGCGCTCGTTCGAAGCGTTGAGGATGCGCAGCCGGTAGCGTCGCGGCTCGACGGCCAGGAAGGGGTACGCCTTCCCGTTGACGACCGGGGTGTCCTCGCCTTCCTGCGCCATCATGGTGTAGGCGAGCGAGCCGTCCCGGTAGAACGTCCGGTCCTGCAGGATGAGGGGAACCTCGAATTCGCCTCGCGGCAGCCCGAGCCGCTCGTCGGCGGGGTCATGGACGAGGTAGAGACCGGCAAGGCCCGCATAGCAGTTGACGCTTGTCAGCCCCATGCCGTGATCGTGATACCAGAGCGTGGACGCACGCTCATGGTTGGTGTAGCCGAAGATCGCCTCGTTGGGTTTTACCCGGCCCGGGTCCAGAGTGGAGTAGGACTCGGCATGAATGCCGTCCGGGCTGAACGACTGCTTCGGCATTCCGTCGGACTGGGGGGCCGTGTAACCGCCGTGTTTGTGCACGACGTTCCACACGTTGACGTTCGGAGGGAAGGGCAGGACGGTCTTGTAGGGAGCCGGAGGGATCGGGGCGAGCTGGGGGTTTCCGCTGCGAATGGCGTCGACCACGGACTGGAACATGTGGGTGGTCGGCAGCTCGTTGCGGGACTTGACGATCGTCGGATGGTCCTTGATCACGTTGATGGTCGGACCGAGATAGCCCATACCGATCGACTTGTGGGGAGCATGCGGGTTCCTGGCCCAGTAACCCCACACCTTCGCCGGTCCGAGATCCCGGTGGAAGCGCCACGAGCCCTGCCGCATCGTGATCTCGTAGTAGTCGGCGCCCGGATAGACAGAAGGATCCGGGATGGCAGTCAAGGGGATGGGCAGCGGGTCGACGTACTTCTTCAGCGGAGGGGTCTTCGGCACGGCACTGTCCGCGGCCCCTGTCCCTTCGCCAGTCGACGCGTACGCCTGTGCTCCCCTGACACCCCAAGGAAGCATGGCCGCACTGCCCGCAGCTCCAGCCATGAGGAATTCTCTTCGCCCGACCATCTTTTACCAGCCTTCCGTCGCCTCACGTAACGGCAAAGAGATACAGGGCTGGTTCGGAACGTTGCGGCAGCACGCCGGTCCAGTCCGAGAAGGCCACTCAATAAGCCGTTCTCAGCGGCAATTTGGCAGGCATGGGGGAAACCAGAAAGAGAACCGGAAAGGGAACCGATTAAATTATCGGCGGTCTGACCTTGTTTTGTCAGCGGGGATCGGCTGCTTGGGCTGTTCCGGTGGCGAGCAGTGCCCTGTGCGGCAGTGCGAGCCTTCCGTCCGGACCGGCGAACTCCGCGCTGAGCAGATCGAAATGCCGCTTGATCTCCGCTCTGGTGCCAGGCGGCTGGGCGGCGATGCGGTGAAGCCGACACCCGCCGCCGCGCCATGCCACCACTCCTGGGCAGATGCCCGGTGATTCCAGGCGATGGTCCGGCAAGTGGGCCCGGAGAGGCCGGCGGCCAGCAGCAAGTCCACAAGCCCCTGCTCAGTGCGCGCAAAATCGGTCTCGGGCGCCAGGACCGGCCGGTGGACAGGCCGCTCCACACCGGCGGCCTCCATCGCTCGCCCCAGCAGGGCCTGCCCGGCCCCGGTCGGCACCGACCACACCGTCACCGCGATCCGGCCACCAGGCCGGCTCACCCGGCCCAACTCGACCAGCGCGCGCTGCGGCCAACCGACGTGGTCCAGCACGAAGTTGGCGGTCACCACATCGAAAGCGTCATCGGCGAAGGCATCACAAACACCAACCCCCTGAGACCAGACTGAACTAGACCCAACCCACGTCAACTTCTGCTGTCGGCACCATCGTTACCACGCCTCCGACTTTTCGGCAGCCCGGGGGCCCGGCTGTGCTCCGTCGCGGGCGGCGCGAATGCGCCTGGCCAGCAGCGGGAATACCAGCACGGAGACCATCGCGGCGCCGACCAGAGCCGCCGCCACGGCCGAGTCCACGATCTTCTGGCTGACGCCGATGGTGGTGATGGCGACCACCAGCGGCAGGCAGGTCGCCGCGAACAGGGTGAGCGCGCCCCTGTCGCCGCGGTCCAGGTCGCGGGGTGCGAGCAGGGATACGGGCCCTCCCCGCAGGAGGAGGAACAGGAGCAGGAAGACCGGCATCAGTGTCAGCGAGCGGCCGTCGTGGAGCAGGGCGTGGAGGTCGAAGTTGATGCCGGTCACCACGTAGAAGAGCGGCACGAGGAATCCGAAGCCCATGGCCTCCACCTTGCCCAGGATCTCGGCGCTGCTGTCGGGGGCGGCGCCCTGCAGCACCAGGCGGGCCAGGATGCCCGCCGCGAACGCGCCCAGCAGGACGTCGAGTCCGAATGCCGACGCGAGGCCCAGCATCCCGGCCAGCAGGAACATGACGAAGCGGACAGCGAACTGGGCACTGTTGTGCAGGGTCTTGTCGATCAGGTGGGAGAACCAGGGGCGCCTGGGTCGCAGCGCCCAGACGATGGCCGCAGCCGTGACAGCCGCGAAGACGACCAGAAGGGCGGCCGACACCCCGGGTTTACGGCCGCTCAGCAACAGAGCGGTGGCGACGACCGGACCGAACTCGCCTACCGCACCGAACGCCGTCACCACCGTACCGAAGCGCCCGTGCAGGTCCCCCTCGTCCTTGAGCATCGGCAGGACTGTGCCCAGAGCGGTGCTGGTCAGCGACGTGCCGATCACGAACGCCTTGAACACGTCGTCACCGCTGAGCAGGAAAGCCACCGCGATGGCGACGGCGAGAGAGGCCAGCCAGGCTCCGGCAGCCCGGCGCAGCGTCCTGCCTCGCACCGCCGCGAAGTCGATCTCGTAGCCGGCGAGGAAGATCAGCATGGACAGCCCCAGATTTGACAGGGTGTCGATGGCCTGGTCCGAATGTGCCCAGTCAAGGGCGTTCGGGCCGATGACGATGCCGAGCGCGATCTCGAAAATGACGAGCGGGACGGCGAGGCGTCGCGCCGCAGCGTTCGCCAGCAGCTGAGCGAGCACTGCGGCGGCCGTGATCAGGACCAGCGTGCCGGGGTGCGACACGGGCCCGGGGGCGGTCAGGCCCGGCCCGGCATGCCGTGCCGGGCCGGGCGGAACGGACCCGTGAAGCCGTACCTCGCCTCGTCCGGGTCCTGCGGGTCACGGATGGGACAGCGCTTCCGCACCGCCCGGATCGACTCGGCGGTGCCCGGTCGGCCCGGCTTTGCTTCGGAGGTGGACAACAACGGCCTCCCTGGCAGGGCGTGGACACGGCGGGCCGCACACCTGGTACGCCCGGTGCTGCCCACCCTCACCTCGCGAGCGAGGTGTCACGAGCGGGGGTAGCCCATCGGGGGAGCCAGGACCGGCGCCTGGCGTGGCGTACAGAATTCAGCGGCGCCACGGCCCCGAGGCGGGCACAGTGCGCCCGCACCCGGATGGCGCAGCCCGAAGCGGCATCCCGTAATCCGGGGGCCGATTCTGGAGAGATGAGCGGACAACAGGCTCCAGACACACCGGGCGCCGCGACCAGCCGTGGTTCACGCTGGCGCCAGGCCCTGACGCCTTCGCGCATCCTCGCCCTGCTGCTGACCGCGGTCGCGATCGTCCTCATCGCCGAGAACACCCGGGAGGTGAAGATCCGGCTGCTGGTTCCCGTCGTCACCATGCCCCTGTACGCGGCGCTGCTGATCATGTTCGTGATCGGCCTCCTCGCCGGGGCCCTGCTTGTCTACAACCGTCGCCGCCGCAGGAGGCGGCGCGAGCGGTACTGAACGAGGGTGCACCGTACTGGCGGCTCCCCTCCGCGTGCGGTCAGATGTTGTGGGGTTCCCAGACCGGCAGCCAGACGTCGTTGACCGCTCCCCGCGGGGTGCACTCGTACTGGATCAAGTTGTTTCCGGTGCCGGGGCCGCCCTGGACGTTCAGGCACTTGCCGCTGGACTTGACGACGATTTGGTAGCCGATGCCCTTGGGTACGAACTTCCACAGTTCGTTGTCGCTGTTTCCGCAGGTGTACTGGATGACCTGGGCGCCGTTTTCGCTCCCGCCGCCCCTGACGTTGAGGCACTTGTCGCTGCTGACGGACTTGAACCGGTAGTAGCCGCCGAGGGCGGAGTCCGCTTCCCAGCGTTCGTTGGCCTTGCCGGACCAGGGGTACTGGATGACATGGGCACCGTTTTCCGTGGCTGCCCCGCGTACGTTGGCGACCTGACCAGGGTCGTCGGCGAGTCTGAGGGTGAACTGCTGGGCGACGATCGACCGGGGCGTGGGGCTCGCGGCGTCGTCGGCTGCCGCCGTGGCGGCCGTGCTCGACACGAGTCCCGCACTGATCGCGAGAGCCCCCACTCCGGCAGCCCACTTCTGGTACAGCTTCATGCTTCTCCTCCGGTTCCGCTGTCGCACCACCGACGTGAATCGTCTCCGTGTGCAGTCAACTCACCACCGAAAGTAGCGATCTGTCGTGCTCGGCCACAGAGGGCACCGGGAGCAACGAGCGTGGCCGGAGAGACTCCGCACGCCCTCATCCGGCTTCGGCATCCCTGCCCGCGGAGGTTTGACCCGTTGCGTTCACCCCAACGGGTAACTCGCTTGAACCGGCCGGCGGTTGATACCTGGGGCACACCTCGCGGCACCCGCCGTCAGACGGGGAGACGCTCCAGCACACCCGCGAAGTCCGTGCCCGGCGGGAGGGTTCCGAACGCCAGCCCCCGGTCCCCGGCCAGCCGGGACGCACAGAAGGCGTCGGCGACGGCGGGCGGCGCGTGACGGACGAGGAGCGATCCCTGGAGCACGAGCGCCGCGCGTTCGATGAGACGGCGGGCCCGCAGCGGGGCGTCCTCGGTGAGGACGAGTTCGCCGCGCAGCTCCTGCCAGGCGGCGTCCAGGCGCCGGTCGGCGCCCGATGCCGCCTCGATCTCGGTACGGAAGGCGTCGACCGACTCGGCCTCCCGCGCCAGCGCCCGCAGCATGTCAAGGGCGTTGACGTTGCCGGAGCCCTCCCAGATGCCGTTGAGCGGGGCCTCGCGGTAGAGGCGGGGCATACCGGACGCCTCGTCATATCCGTTGCCGCCGAGGCATTCCAGCGCCTCGGCGACTGCGGCGGGCTGCCGTTTGCACACCCAGTACTTGCCGACGGCCGTGGCGAGTCGCAGGAACGCACGTTCCCGGGCGTCGCCGCGCTGGGCCCGGTCGGCGGCCCCGGCGAGGCGCAGGGCGAGTGTGGTGGCGGCCTCGGACTCCACCGCGAGGTCGCCGATCACATTGCGCATCAGGGGCTGGTCGATCAGTTTCGCGCCGAACACCGCGCGGTGGCGCACATGGTGGACGGCCTGCGCGAGCGCGGCGCGGGTGCCCGCTGCGGATCCGAGTACGCAGTCGAGGCGCGTCGAGGTCACCATGTCGATGATGGTGCGTACGCCCTTGCCCTCGGGGCCGACGAGCCAGGCGACCGTGTCGTCGAACTCGGGCTCGCTGCTGGCGTTGGCACGGTTGCCGAGTTTGTCCTTGAGCCGCTGGATGCGGAAGGTGTTACGGCTGCCGTCCGGCAGCACGCGCGGCACGAGAAAGCAGGAGAGCCCGCCGGGTGCCTGCGCGAGCACGAGGAACAGGTCGTTCATCGGCGCGCTGGTGAACCACTTGTGACCGCGCAACCGCCAGGTCCCGTCGGGCTCTTCGGTGGCCGATGTGGTGTTGGCGCGCACGTCGGTGCCGCCCTGCTTCTCCGTCATGCCCATCCCGGCGAGCAGTCCTCGCTTGCCGGCGGGGGCCCGCAGGCCCGGATCGTAGACGCGGCTGGTGAGCAGGGGCTCGTATGTGGCGGAGAGGCCGGGAGAGTGGCGCAGCGCGGGGACCACGGCGTACGTCATGGAGACCGGGCACAGGTGCCCCGGCTCCACCATCGACATCAGCATGAACCCCGCGGCGCGGGCCACATGGGCGCCCGGGCGCTCGTCGGCCCAGGCAGCGCCGGCCAGCCCCGCGCTCACGGAGGCGTCCATCAGGTGGTGGTAGGCGGGATGGAACTCCACCTCGTCGATGCGGTGACCGTAGCGGTCGTGCGTGTGCAGCACGGGTTCGTGGCGATTGGCCTGGTCGGCCCAGACCTGAGTTTCCTCGCCCGCGACGAGGCGGCCGAGGTCATGGAGGTCCGCGGTGTGCCATGACGCGCCCTCACGGCACATGCTCTCCAGCAGTACGGCGTCCTGGGCGGCGTCGTGGCCGGTCAGCGGCGGGGGCTGATTGGTCACCTCGTGGGTCGGGGCGGTGGGGCGGCTGCGGGGGGCGGCGGTCGTCGACACGGGTTTCCTCCGGGTGCGGGCGTACACGGAACGGGTCAGGGCTGCTGTGCGTCGGCCGGGATGCCCGCGCAGCGCAACGCCATGGCGGTGAGTTCGGCGAGGAGTTCCTCGGTGGCCCTCTCGTCGTGGTCGCCGAGCGGGTCGACGAGTACCTCGCCGATCGCCCCGGTGAGCGCGGCCGCGGTGATCTCGCCGTTCTGCGCGGGCAGCAGGCCGTTCGCGATGCCTTCGTGGACGACTTCGGCGAACAGCGCCCGGTAGCGGCGCCGGAAGTCGAGGCGCTCGGCACCGACCGCCGGTTCGGCCGGGGCGGCGAGCAGTGCGTATGCCAGTCCGCGGTTCTCCAGGGCGCGGCGGGCGAAGACCCCGACACCCCGGCTGAGCCGCTCGGCGGGCGTTCCTGGCCCCTGGAGCACCTCGCCCAGGACGTCGACTTCGCGCCCTGCGGCGCGTCGGAACACCTCGACGGCCAGCGCCCCCTTGGACGGGAAGTGCTGGTACACCGAACCGGCCGCGATGCCCGCCGCATCGGCGACAGCGGTCACCGACGCCTGTGACCAGCCCACTTCCGTGACCACCGAGGTGGCACACGCGACGAGGTGCTCTCTGGCGGCTGCGAGCCGATCGATTTCGGCGCTGGTCTTGCGGTAGGCCATGAAAGAAGTGAACCACCATTCAGAGTTTCCCGCCATGGCCGGTACCACCGGCTCGGCCCCATCAGGAGAACGTGATGCCCCTCAGCACCCTGCTGGACAGCCCGGTCCGCTCCGCCGGCAGCAGAGAAGCGGTCGTCCACGGCGAACAGCGGTGGATCTACCGCGAGTTCGCGAACCGGGCCCGCCGCGCCGCGACAGTGCTGCGGGGAGCGGGACTGCGGCCGGGCGACCGGCTGGCGGTGATGACGTACAACACCTCCGCCTTCCTGTTCGCGGCGTTCGGCGCCGACGGACGTCACCGCGTCGAAGCGGCCGGCGGCCATGTACGCGGCCGAGCAGGCAGCCGGCGTCCCGTACCGCAGGATCCTCACCAGCCGTACCTGGATCGGCGCCCCCTCGCCTACTTCACCAGCTACTGGGCTGTCGCCCTCATGCCGGGCTGGCTGCCCTCCCGCCCCGTAGCGACTACTGCCCGGGCGCGGCCGACCGCCTCTCCGCGGTCACCCGGTCCCGCCCTGGCGCGGAGGCACTGGGCGACGCCAACTGCCGCATCCTGGTGCCGGACATCACGGATGCCGGCGAGATCCGATTTCGTGCCCAACGCGTTCATGCTGGCGCAAGCGGAGAAGACGGTGCTGCGGGCCCCGTTCGCGCCGGCCCCGCGCGGCTGACGCCCCGAGCGCGGCGGCCGCCCGCCGCCTCACGGAACCGCCAGCACGGGCCCCGTCCGCGGCGGCCCCGTGCGCACCGCGATCATCGCGACGTCGTCGGTACCGTCGTCCGCCAGCCCACTGAGCAGTTCGTCGCAGAACGCCTCAAGCGGCTTCCGCGCGAGGGCCGCCGCGTGCTGCCGCAGGCGGGCCAAGCCGCGGTCCAGCCCTTCGGTCCGGCGCTCGATGAGGCCATCCGTGTACAGCAGGAGGGTGGATTCGGCCGGCAGCCGTTCGATGGCCCCCGGGCGGTGCTCGCCGGGATCCATCCCCAGCAGCATGCTCCGGCCGCCGGTGAGGAAGCGGGTCTCCCCCTCACGGGTCACCAGCAGCGGCGCGGGGTGCCCCGCCACCGCATAGTGGAACTGCCAGAACTCGTCGGGCGCCGTCTTCTCGATCAGCCCATAGATACAGGTCAGAGTCTGATGCGGGGAGAGGATCTGGTGAGCCGCGTCCAGCCGCGCCAGGATCTTGCCCGGTGGCTCCTTGCGGTCGCAGGCGATGCCCCGGAGCATGTTGCGGGTCTGGCTCATCATGATCGCCGCACGCAGATCGTGCCCCGCGATGTCCCCGATGATCAGTGCCAGGGCCCCGTCGGGCAGTACGAATGCGTCGTACCAGTCGCCCCCGACCCTCGCGGTGGCCACCGCCGACTGGTACCGGGCGGCCAGTTGGAGGGGCCTGTGGGCGGGCAGGTCGGGCAGCAGCGAGCGCTGCAGGCGCTCCGCGGTGTGCTGCACCTGCGAGTGCAGGCGCGCGTTGTCGATGGCCAGGGCCACCCGGTGTGCGAGATCCTCGACGAGCGCGAGGCTGTCCTCCGTCAGCGCCGCCTCGCGGCGGGTACGGGCCAGGGTCAGCACTCCGAAGACCTGTCGGCGTGCCCTCAGGGGAGCGATCACCGCCGTGTCGGTCGCCAGCCTCTCGAAGAGGTCGAGCTCGCGAGCGAGCAGTGGATCCTCGGTCCCCCGCGAGCTGGGGAAGTCCGTGAGGAGCACAGGTCCCACGCCCTGCAGAGCACGAGCCCAGTTGGCCTCCGACCCCTCGTCCGACGGCAGCAGCCCCTCGTACATGCCGGGGGCCGCCGTCTCGGCCTCCCGGTGTTCGACGGCGACACGGCGCAGCCGTCCGTCCCCGTCCAGGAGATCGACGGCGCACCAGTCGGCGAGACCGGGAACGAGGGTGTGGCAGAGCCGCCGGATGCCTGTGTCCGTGTCGAGGGTGCTGGCCAGGGCTTCGGCGGCGTTGATAAGGAGTGTGAGCCGGTCGAGTGCGTGCTGCACCTCTTCATCGACCTCGAAGGCGTCCGCTTCACCGCCCGGGTGGCCCTCACCCGGGCGGTTCTCCGGCTCCCCGGCCGAGGGGTCCTGCAGCGAGCACATGCCGGCTCCTTGCCTCCGTTGCGGCCGGCTGACGAAGGGGAGACGGCCCGCCCTCACATTCTGCGACCCACCCCGCGCCCCGGCATGTCCGGACCGGCGGCCGAGCTGGGGCGGACGGGTGTTCCACCCGGGACCGGCGCCCCCACGCCCGCGTCATGGGCCTGCCGACCGGCACATGGGCTGCCCACTCGGTGGTGGGTCGGCCAAGTTGTCGAGCAAGAAGACATTTCGGTTGATTCTTGGTCTTATTGTGGTTCCGTCTGCGGGTCGCCGCCCCGACGGACGAATCCTCCGGGTACTCGAAGAAACGATCGGCAGGACCGGCCCATGGGTGAGCGCAAGGCGTCTTTCGGGTCCTCGCGGGGGCGCCGCATCTCTCTGCCGGGTCTACGCAGCGTCGCGGGCCAGATGTTTGTCCTGCAGGTGACCGTCGCGGCGGTGCTGATCGCGGCTGCGGTGGTGGCGCTGGTACTGCAGGCCCACAGCAACGGCACGCGGGACGCCCGCCACCGCACGCTCAGTGTGGCCCAGGCCTTCGCGGAGGCACCCGGAACGGCAGCGGCGGCGACCAGCGCCCACCCGACAGCGCTCCTGCAGCCACGCGCCGAGGAGGTCCGTAAGTCGACCGGCGTCGACCTCGTCGTGGTGTTCAGTACGACAGGGATCCGCTACACCCATCCCGACCCGAAGCTGATCGGCAAGCATGTACTCGGCCCGTACAAGTCGGCCATCTCCCACGGGGCTTTTACGCGGACCTTCAGTGCGAGCCGGGGCCTCGCCGTGGACTCGATCGTCCCCGTCACCGGGCCTCACGGCAGAGTCGTCGCCCTGGTGTCGGTCGGGATCACAGTGACGAAGGTGCAGAACGCGGTCAACAGTCACCTGCCGGTGCTGCTGGCCGCAGCGGCGGGGGTACTGGTGCTGGCGGCGGGCAGCTCGATGCTGGTGTCGCGGCGGCTGCGGCGGCAGACCCACGGGCTGGGGCCCGCGGAGATGACGCGGATGTACGAGCACCACGACGCCGTGCTGCACGCGGTGCGGGAGGGCGTGGTGATCGTCGATCAGAGCGGGCGGCTGCTGCTGGCCAACGACGAGGCGCGGCGGCTGCTGGAGCTGCCGGCGGACGCGGAGGGGCGCCGCATCGCGGAGCTGGGGCTGGCGGCCGGGGTGGCGGAGCTGCTCGGCTCATTGCGGCCGGCGAGCGACGAGGTGCATCGGGCGGGGGACCGGCTGCTGGGCGTCAACGTGCGACCGGCGGCGGACGGCGGTGGGCGGCCCGCGATGTACGTGGCGACGCTGCGGGACACCACGGAGCTCGCGGCGCTGACGGGGCGGGCGGAGGTGGCACGGGGGCGGCTGACGCTGTTGTACGAGGCGGGGGTGCGGATCGGGACCACCTTGGACGCGGTGCGCACGGCCGAGGAGCTGGCGGAGGTGACGATGCCGCGGTTCGCGGACCTCGTCACCGTCGACCTGGCCGATGCCGTGGTGCGGGGGGAAGAGCTGGAGTGGGCAAGAGCGGAGATGCACCGGGTGGCCCTGCGGGGGGTGCGGGCCGATGCGCCGGTGGCCCAGGTCGGCGATGTGGTGCAGTTGATTCCCGCGGAACAGCAGGCGCAGGCGCCGGCCACGAACCACGGGCCGGAGGCACCCGCCACGGACCACGGGCCGGAGGCACCCGCCACGGACCGAGCGTCCGAGGCGCCGGCCGCGGACCGAGGGGGCCTGATCGCCGACCTGCGTGCCGAGCACGACTGGCGGACCTACGATCCGCAGCGCGCGGAGAGGATCCTCGACCACGGCATCCACTCGCTGATCGCGGTGCCGCTGCTGGCCCGCGGGACGGTGCTGGGCAGGGCGTGCTTCTGGCGCTCGGAGCAGGTGCAGCCGTTCGAGCCGGACGATCTGTCCTTCGCCGAGGAGCTGGCCGCGCGGGCGGCCGTGTGCCTGGACAACGCCCGTCGCTTCACCCGGGAACATGCCGTGGCAGTGGCTCTGCAGCGCAGCCTGCTGCCGCGCGGCCTTTCCGGGCAGACGGCGGTGGAGGCCGCCCACCGCTATCTGCCCGCGCAGGCCGGCGTGGGCGGGGACTGGTTCGATGTCATCCCCCTGCCGGGGGCCCGGGTGGCCCTGGTGGTGGGCGACGTGGTCGGGCACGGGCTGCACGCCGCGGCCACCATGGGCCGGCTGCGGACCGCGGTGCACAACTTCTCCGCCCTGGACCTGGCGCCCGACGAACTGCTGGGGTACCTGGACGAGTTGGTCGTCCGGATCGACGCCGACGAGGGCGCGGAGGAGGAATGGCCCGCGGTGACCGGGGCGGCCTGCCTGTACGCCGTTTACGACCCGGTGGCCGGCCACTGTTCCGTGGCCCGGGCGGGCCACCTCGGGCCCGCGCTGGTGCATCCGGACGGCACGGTCTCGTTCCCCGATGTCCCCCTCTCCCCGCCGCTGGGGCTCGGTGGCCAGCCGTTCGAAACCGCGGAGCTGACCCTTGCCGAGGGCAGTCGGCTGGTGCTGTACACCGACGGGCTCGTGGAAGACCGCGACCGGGACGTCGACGTGGGTCTGGCCCTGCTGAGGGAAGCCCTGACCGGACACCCCGGACGGAGCCCGGAGCAGACCTGCCAGGCGGTCATCGACTCCGTGCTGCTGCCGCAGCCCAGCGACGACGTCGCACTGCTGGTGGCCCGCACCCGTCTGCTGGGCCCGGAGCATGTGGCCGACTGGGACGTCCCGTCCGATCCGGCGGCGGTCGGCTCGGTGCGCGCCGGGGCCAGCCGGCAGCTGGCGGACTGGGGCCTGGACGAGATCGCTTTCACCACCGAGCTCATCCTGTCGGAGCTGATCACCAACGCCATCCGGTACGGCACGCCTCCGGTCCGGGTACGGCTGCTGCGTGACCGCACCCTGATCTGCGAGGTCTCGGACGGTTCCAGCACGTCCCCGCACCTGCGCCAGGCGAAGACGACTGACGAGGGCGGCCGCGGGCTGTTCCTGGTGGCCAAACTCGCGCAGCACTGGGGCACTCGGTACACCCCGACCGGCAAGGTCATCTGGACCGAACAGGCTCTGGAGGACGGCATGGAGGAGGTGGGCCTCGACCTGGGCGACCTCTTCCTCGAACACGGGGTATCCCCCGACGACCCCGGCGATGACCGGAGTCCGTGATGGTGCCCGATGGACGAGGGAGAAGGGCCGTCGACCACCTTCGGCAGGATGATCTCGAACAACCCGGAAAGCTCAGTCGAACCTGACGGTCGGCCTTCGCGAGGCCGGACCGAAGCGCGTCCAGCTCGCGCAGGGCTGCTCACTCCTGCTCAATCGACCAACCCGAGGTCGGCCGGGTTCGACCGCCAGGGCAAGGAACCATGGGACAGCGCGCGGTGAGTCGCCCCCTTCAGTGACTACGCCTCGGTCGCCGAAGCCGAAGTCCGCCCTACTTCAGCCCTTCCATAGCGGAGACCCGCGCGGTATTGGCGATCAGCACATCCGTGGCCTTGCGGATCCAGCTCTGCGCGCCTCTACTGTCCTTCCGGCGCGACTCACTGGCCGAAGAAACTCAGCCGGACCCGTCGCTCCGCGTTGTCCACGTTCGTGTCCACCAAGCACACCGACTGCCAGGTCCCCAGTTCCAGCCGCCCCCCGATCACCGGAAGTGTCGCGTGCGGTGCCACCAGGGCCGGTACCACGTGGTCTCTGCCGTGGCCCGGGGTGCCGTGTCTGTGCTGCCAGCGGTCGTCCGCCGGCAGCAACCCGTGCAGGGCCGCGAGGAGATCGTCGTCGCTTCCCGCGCCGGTTTCCAGGACGGCGATACCGGCCGTCGCGTGCGGTACGAAGACATTGAGCAGGCCGTCGCGGCCCGCCGCCGCCTCGCGGAGGAAGTCCTCGCACTCCCCCGTCAGGTCGGTGACGGTCTCGTGGTCGCCCGTTCCGATGTGCACGGTGCGCGTCGTGAAAGTGGTGTCTGACATGCGTCCCATCCTCCCGCGCGCGGGGCGCGCGTGCCTGTCCGGGCGGGGGTTCTGTCAGGACGGCCCCGGCCGTCGCCGGGCGGGAAGATCCCGGAAACCGGAGCTGTTGGATGAGACGTGAACAACTCCGGGGTACGCGCAGTGGACGTGGTGGTCATCGGCGCCGGGCAGGCAGGGCTTTCCGGCGCCTACCATCTGCGGCGTAGCGGGCTGGTCCCCGGGCGGGATTTCGTCGTGCTGGACCACGCCCCGCGGCCGGGTGGCGCCTGGCAGTTCCGCTGGCCCTCGCTGACGTACGGCAAGGTGCACGGCATGCACTCGCTGCCCGGTATGGAGCTGGGTGACGCCGATGGGGACCGGCCCTCGTCGGAGGTGGTGGGCGAGTACTTCGCAGCGTACGAGGAGGCCTTCGGGCTTCTGGTGCGCCGGCCCGTCGAGGTCACCGCGGTACGCGAGGGCGACGGCGGGCGGCTGCGCGTCGAGACGTCCCAGGGTGCCTGGGCCGCCCGTGCGGTGATCAGCTCCACCGGTACCTGGGACCGGCCCTTCTGGCCGCGCTATCCGGGCCAGGAGACTTTCCGGGGGCGGCAGTTGCACACCTCGGGGTATCACGGCCCCCAGGAGTTCGCCGGGCAGCGGGTGGTGGTCGTCGGGGGCGGGGCGTCCGGCACCCAGCATCTGATGGAGATCGCCGACGTGGCCGCCGGGACGACCTGGGTGACGCGGCGCCCGCCGGTGTTCAGGGACGGGCCGTTCACCGAGGAGTGGGGCCGGCGAGCGGTCGCGATGGTCGAGGAGCGGGTACGGCGGGGGCTGCCGCCGCAGAGTGTCGTCTCGGTGACCGGGCTGCCGCTGAACGACGCGATCCGGGCCGCCCGCGACCGGGGCGTTCTCGACCGGCTGCCCATGTTCGACCGGATCACTCCGGACGGGGTCGTCTGGGACAGCGGTCGCGCCGTGGCGGCGGACGCCATCCTCTGGGCCACCGGGTTCCGGGCCGCCATCGACCATCTCTCACCCCTGAGGCTCCGTGAGCCGGGCGGCGGCATCCAGCTCGACGGCACCCGCGCGGTCCGGGACGAGCGGGTCCATCTGCTCGGCTACGGGCCTTCGGCCTCCACCATCGGCGCCAACCGGGCGGGACGCTCGGCCGTCCGGGACATCCGGCGGCTGCTGGAAGGCTCGGGAGCCCCCGTTCCCGTCGGCGCGTCAGCCGCCTGAGCGTGGCGGCGAGTTACCGAACGCACGAACAGGGGATCGGGTGTTCGCTGGAACGTGTGGTCGCATCGGATTCACTTGCTCGGCCCCCGCAGGAAGCAACATGCTTACCGTGCGCAAGCGACGGGCTGCAGACCGCGACTGCGCAGTCCCACTGATGAACCATGCACAAGGAGAACGCGCCACCATGAACTTCCTCACCAACCTGCTTGCCGGCATCGTCCACTTCGTGGGTTGGCTCGTCTGACACTCGTTCCGACCGGCGCCGTCGCTTCCCGTCCCACGGGAGCGGCGGCACTGTCGTGTCGCGTGGCGTCACAGGGCGTCAGGCAGTGGGGGTCAGCTCGCCGTCCCTGCGGACCAGTGCGGCGTAACGGCCGTCCAGAGCGAGCAGTTCGTCATGCGTTCCGCGCTCCGCGACCCGGCCGCCGTCCAGCACCACGATCTGGTCGGCGTCCCTGACCGTGGAGAGCCGGTGCGCGATGGTGATGGTGGTACGGCCCGCGGACAGACCGTCGATGGCCTGCTGCACCGCGTGTTCGGTGCGGGTGTCCAGGGCGCTGGTGGCTTCGTCCAGGATCAGGACCGGCGGGTCGCGCAGGATCGTACGGGCCAGGGCCAGGCGTTGTTTCTCCCCGCCCGAGAAGCGGTAACCGCGCTCGCCGACCAGTGTCCGGTACCCGTCGGGCAGCGAGACGATGTGCTCGTGGATCTGTGCCGCCCTGGCCGCCTCTTCGAGCTGGGCGTCGGTGGCGTCCGGCCTGGCGAAGCGCAGGTTGTCGGCGACCGACGCGTGGAAGAGATACGTTTCCTGGGAGACGACGCCCACGGCCCGCGCCAGCGTGGCGAAGTCGAGGTCGCGCACATCGACACCGTCCAGCGTGACCTGTCCGCCGGTCACGTCGTACAGCCGTGGCACCAGATAGCTGAGGGTGGACTTGCCCGAACCGGTGGGGCCGACGACCGCCAGGCTGCCGCCCGCCGGCACCGCGATGTCGATGGCCTCAAGGGTGGGCCCGCTCTTCTCGTCATAGCCGAAGTCGACGTCCTGGAAGCGCACTTCGCCACGGACGGTGGCCAGCGGTACGGGGTTCTCGGGTTCCGTGATGTCCACCGGCAGATCCAGGTACTCGAAGATCCGCTGGAAGAGGGCGATCGACGTCTGCATGTCCACACCGGTCGACAGCAGGCTGACCGCCGGGCGGAAGAGGCCCTGCTGGAGCGAGACGAACGCGACGAGCGTGCCGATCGAGACCTGGGGCCCGCCCTCGTGGAGCGCCAGACCCGCCGCCCAGTAGATGACGGCCGGCATCGCGGCCATCACGATGCCGATCGTCGACATCCGCCACCGGCCGGCCATGCTGGAACGCACTTCGAGGTCGACGAGCCGTTCGGACTCAGCGGCGAAACCCTGGGTGAGCGAGTCGGAGCGGCCCATGGTGCGCCCGAGCAGGATGCCGCTGACCGACAGCGACTCGGTGACCGTCGCGGCCATCACCGCCATCTGCTTCTGCCGCTCCGTGGTGATCTTCTTGCGCTCGCGGCCGACACGGCGGCTGATCCAGACGAACACCGGGAGCAGCAGGAGCGACACGATCGTCAGCCGCCAGTCGAGGGCGACCATGGCGACGACCGTGGCGATGACGGCCGTGAGGTTGGAGACCAAGGAGGTCGCGGTGGAGGTGACCGTCGCCTGCATACCGCCGATGTCGTTGGCGATACGGGACTGGACCTCACCGGTGCGTGTCCGGGTGAAGAAGGCGAGCGGCATCCGCTGCAGCTGGGCGTAGACGGCGGTGCGCAGATCGTGCATGACGCGCTGGCCGACCGTGGTCGAGACCAGGGTCTGGAGCACCCCGAAGACGCTGTTCACGACGGCGGTGGCGATCATGCCCAGGGCGAGCAGGCTCAGCAGACCGGTACGGCCCTGCGGGATCGCGGTGTCGAGGATGGCCCGCAGCATGAACGGCGAGGCGACCGAGACCAGCGACGAAGCGCAGACCAGCAGTCCGACGAGCGCCAGGCGCGCGCGGTAGGGGCGGAAGAGCCGGACGATACGCCGCACTTCGGCGGGCGGCCGCCCGTCCCCACGGGGTGGGGGCGTCCAGTCGGGGCGTTCGGGTTTCATGAGCTCCTTCGGCGGTGGCTCGGCAGCGGCGGTGACTCGGCAGTCCATAGAGCATAGTGCACTGTTACCTACGCTCATAATGCACATGGTCCTGATATTGTTCCCGGCATGTCATCACCCTCCGGTGCCCTCGACGCCGACGGCCTGCTGGCCGAGCAGCTCCTCCGGCTGACCCGCAGGCTCCACCGCATCCACAAGCAGCATCTGGAGCCGGTCGGCATCACCCCCGCGCAGTCCCGGCTGCTGCGTACGGTCGCGCACTGCGCCGAGCCGCCGCGCATGGCCGACCTGGCCCAGCGGCTCGAAGTGGTACCGCGCGCCGTGACCAGCCTCGTCGACGCCCTGGAGGAGAGCGGCAGCGTCCGCCGGGCGCCCGATCCGAGTAACCGCAGGGTGGTGCGGATCGAGCTGACGGACAGCGGCCGGGCCACCCTGCGGGCACTGCGCGCCGCGCGCCGCCGGGCCGCTGAGGAGATCCTCGCCCCACTGGCCGCCGACCAGCGCGATGTGCTCGGCGAGCTGCTGTCCACTCTGCTGGACGGCCCGGGCGACCACCGTCCCTGACCCGCCGCCCGCGCTCTGAGCGGCCCGGAGCGGACGCCACCCGTACAGCTCTCCTGCTCGCCATTCGTACAGCTCTCCATTTCAGCTCTCCAGCCGTCCAGCCGAGGAGGCTCCCCCCATGCCGCTGCTCGACCCGAAGCCCGGCGCTCTCCGACCGCGTACGGAGCGGGCGCCGGCCCCCGACCGGGTGCCCGACACCCGGTCGGCCGGGACCCCCGAGCCGCTGCGCGGCGATCTGGCCGCTCTGCTGGGCGAGGAGAAGGTGCTCTCGAAGATCTCCGACCTCGTGCGGTACGCGTCCGACGCCAGCCCGTACCGCTTCGTCCCCCAGGTCGTGGTGGTCGCCGAGGACGTCGACGACATCTCGGCCGTGCTCTCGTACGCGCGGGACAACGGCCGCCAGGTCGTCTTCCGGGCAGCGGGCACCTCACTGAACGGGCAGGCGCAGGGCGAGGACTTCCTCGTCGACGTCCGCCGCCACTGGTCCGGCATCGAGCTCATGGACGACGGCGCCCGGGCCCGCATCCAGCCGGGCACCACCGTCGTCCGCGCCAACGCGACGCTCGCCCGGCACGGCCGCGTCCTGGGCCCCGACCCGGCCAGCGCCATCGCCTGCACGCTCGGCGGTGTCGTCGCCAACAACGCATCCGGTATGACGGCGGGCACCACCCGCAACTCCTACCGCACGCTCGCCTCACTGACCTTCGTGCTGCCGGGCGGCACCGTGGTCGACACCGCCGACCCGGCCGCCGACGACGCTCTCGCCGCCGCCGAGCCCGGCCTGTGCGCGGGGCTGCTCGCGGTCAAGGCGGAGATCGAGGCGGACCCGGAGCTGACTGCCCGGATCCGGTCCAAGTACGAGATCAAGAACACCAACGGCTACCGCCTCGACGCCTTCCTGGACGGCGCCACCCCCGTTGAGATCCTGCGCGGGCTGATGGTCGGCTCCGAAGGCACCTTCGGTTTCATCTCCGAGGTCGTCTTCGACACTCTGCCGCTGGACCGCAAGCTCTCCACCGCGCTGCTCTTCTTCCCGACACTCCGGGCGGCGGCCGCGGCGGTCCCGGTCTTCAACGAGGCCGGGGCCCTGGCCGTCGAGCTGATGGACGGCAACACGCTGCGCGCCTCGGTGAGCGTGGCGGGAGTCCCTGCCGACTGGGCGGCGCTGCCCAAGGAGACGACTGCGCTGCTGGTCGAGTTCCGCGCTCCGGACGAGGAGGGCAGGGAGGCCTACGAGCGGGTGGCGGCCGAGGCCGTCGCCGGTCTTGACCTGGTGGCGCCCGTCGCCTCGGTCACCAATGCGTTCACCCGCGATCCGAAGACCATCGCCGGGTACTGGAAGGCGCGCAAGGCGTTCGTCACCGCGGTCGGCGGTGCCCGCCCGTCCGGCACGACGCTGATCACCGAGGACTTCGCCGTACCGCCGTCGAAGCTCGCCGACGCCTGCACGGCGCTGCTCGAACTGCAGACCCGGCACGGCTTCGACGCCGCCGTGGCCGGTCACGCGGCCCACGGCAATCTGCACTTCCTGCTCGCCTTCGACGCGGGGCTGCCCGGGGACGTCGCGCGCTATGCCGCCTTCATGGACGAGTTCTGCCGGCTGACGGTCGGGCGCTTCGACGGCTCACTCAAGGCCGAGCACGCCACCGGCCGGAACATCGCACCCTTCCTCGAACTCGAATGGGGCCCGAAGGCGACGGAGTTGATGTGGCGGATCAAGCAGGTCATCGACCCCGACGGGGTGCTCGCACCCCGTATCGTCCTGGACCGTGACCCGGGGGCGCACCTGCGCGGGCTCAAGTCCATCCCCAAGGTGGAGCTGATCGCCGACCCCTGCATCGAGTGCGGGTTCTGCGAACCCACCTGCCCCAGCCACGATCTGACGACGACACCGCGCCAGCGGATCGTGCTGCGCCGCGAGATGATGCGCCAGGCGCCTGGCTCCCCGGTCGAGGACAACCTGCTGGACGCGTACGGATATGACGCGGTGGACACCTGCGCGGGCGACTCCGCCTGCAAACTCTCCTGCCCGGTGGGGATCGACACCGGCGCGATGATGAAGGACTTCCGCCACCGGCGGCACACCGCGCGCGAGGAGAGGGTGGCCGCGCTGACCGCACGGAACTTCAAAGCGGTCGAGGCCGCCGCGCGGCTCGTGGTCGGTGCGGCGGACCGGATCAGCGACCGGCTCCTTGAGTCCGTCACCGGCCTGGCCCGCCGGGCCGTCCGCCCCGACCTGGTACCGGAGTGGCTGCCGGAACTCCCGGGGGCGGCCGCACGCAAGCTCCCGCGTACCTCCCGCAAGGGCTCGACCGCCGTCTACTACCCGGCCTGCGTCAACCGGATCTTCGGTGAACCGGCCGGATACCACGGGCCCTCACTCCCCCAGGCCGTCGTGGCGCTCGCCGAGCGGGCCGGACGGCCCGTGTGGATTCCGGACGATGTGGCGGGGACCTGCTGCGCGACGATCTGGCACTCCAAGGCGTACGACGAGGGCAACACGGTGATGGCCAACCGCATCGTCGAGGCCGCCTGGGGCTGGACGGGCGGCGGCAAGTACCCGCTGATCGTGGACGCTTCGTCCTGCACCCTGGGGATCGCCCATGAGGTGGTTCCCTATCTCACCGACGACAACCGTGAGCTGCACAGCGAGCTGACGATCACCGACTCCGTCGTCTGGGCCGCCGACGAACTGCTCCCCCGTCTCACCGTGCTCCGCAAGACCGGCTCCGCCGTGCTCCACCCCACCTGCTCCATGCAGCACCTGGGCGACGAGCCGCAGTTGAGGGCCGTCGCCGAGGCCTGCGCCGACGAGGTCGTCGTCCCCGACAGCCTCGGCTGCTGCGCCTTCGCCGGGGACCGCGGGATGCTCCACAAGGAGCTGACCGCCGCCGCGACGGCGCCGGAGGCGGCCGAGGTCAACTCCAGGAGTTTCGACGCGTACCTCTCGGCGAACCGGATGTGCGAGGTCGGTATGGACCGTGCGACGGGGCACGATTACCACTCCGTACTCCTTGAGCTGGAGCGGGCGACCCGCCCCGGTCCCGGGCCGGCCCGGCGCGGCTGACCCGCAGCGGCGGCACGGCACGGTCGGCACGATAGCGCCGCATTCGGGTCCCCCGGCCGGAAAATCGATTGCCCCGAAGCGTGGTGAAGCGCGAACCTTGCACGGTTTGAGCCCCTCTTCGACTTCTGGGATCCCATGCAGATTCGCGATCTTCCCTATCCAGATCCAGGCGATCCCGACGTACGGTCAGGTCCCCGTTTCCTCTACTGGCTCGGCCGCAACCAGCTCGGCGGTCAGTGCCGCTCGCTCGCCTGGGGACTGCTGCACCAGTGCGGGATCGCCGGGCTGCCGCTGGCGGTCGGCTTCGCCGTGCAGGCGGTGGTGGACCGCTCAGGCGGCCGGCTCGCGCTCTCCGGCGGGCTGATCGCGCTGCTCGGTGCGGTGATCGCGGTGGGCGACACCATGCTGCACCGGACCGCGGTCACCAACTGGATCACCGCCGCGGCCCGCGTCCAGCAACTGCTCGCCCGCAAGACCGCCGAGCTGGGTTCGGCACTGACCCGGCGGGTCGCGGCGGGTGAGGTCGTCGCGGTGTCCACCGGGGACGTGGAGAAGATCGGCTGGTTCGTCGAGGCGCTCTCACGCTTTCTCGCCGCCGCGACCGTACTGGTCATCGTCTGTGCCGGCCTGGTGCTGTATCTGCCCTCGCTGGGTATCGTGGTGGCGCTCGCCATGCCCGTACTGGCGCTGGCCGTCCTGCCGTTGCTGTCCACCGCCACCGCGCGGGCCGATGTCCAGCGGGAGAAGGCGGGCCGGGCCACCGAGCTGGCGGCCGACACCGTGGCGGGGCTGCGGGTGCTGCGTGGCATCGGCGGCGAGGAACTGTTCCTCGGCCGGTACCGCAGGGCGTCCCAGGAAGTGCGCAGGGCCGCCGTGCGCAGCGCCCGTATGTGGGCGCTGATCTCGGGGATCCAGGTGCTGCTGCCGGGGCTGCTGCTGATCGGTGTGGTCTGCTACGGCGCGCGGCTGGCCGCCGAAGGACGGATCGAGGTCGGCCAGCTGGTCACCGTGTACAGCGCGGTGACGCTGCTGCTCTTCCCGCTGCGGCACTTCCAGGAGATCGCCATGGCGTACTCGTTCTCCCGGCCGTCGGCGAAACGCGCGGCGCGGGTGCTGGCGCTCGAACGGACCGCGTACCAGGAGACGGCCGGTCGTGGGACCACCCGCACAGCGGTGAGCACGGAAGCTCCGGACGGTGATCTCTACGACCCGGTGACCGGACTGCTCGCGTCGGCCGGCGAGTTCACCGCTGTGGTCTGCGGTGATCCGGACGCCGCCGGCGCGCTGGCCGAACGGCTCGGCGGTCATGCCACCGCGGATGACGCGGTGAACCTGCCGTCGGTCCTGCTCGGCGGGGTCGCGCTGGACGATCTGCCCCTGGACACGGCCCGTACGGCCGTCCTGGTCCAGGACAAGGACCCGGTGCTGCTGTCCGGCACCCTGAACGAGCTGCTCGACGTGCCGTCGTCCGGCCAGGTGCCTGCCGCGGAGGCGCTGGCCGCCGCGCAGTGTGCGGACGTCCTTCAGGCGCTGGCCCAGGCCGCCGTCGAACCGGGCGGCGATCCCCTGCGGACCAGGATCACCGAACGCGGGCGGTCGCTCTCCGGAGGACAGCGGCAGCGGCTGGCCCTGGCGCGTTCGCTGGTGACCGACCCGGAGGTGCTGGTGCTCGACGAGCCGACGTCGGCCGTCGACTCGCACACCGAGGCGCGGGTCGCCCGGGGTGTGAAGGAGCTGCGCGCAGGCCGTACGACCGTGGTCTTCGCCTCGTCGCCGCTGCTGCTCGACCACGCCGACCGGGTGGTCTTCGTGCACGAGGGTGCTGTCGCCGGGACCGGCCCGCACCGTGAGCTGCTCCACGGCGACGCCCGGTACCGCGCGGTCGTCACCCGCAATCCCGACGAAGGAGCGGATGACGGCGCGGACAAGTCACCAGGTGCCGCCTCCCCCACCCCAACAGCCCCCACCGCCCCGCAAGCTTTCGCAGACATCGAGGAGTCGGCATGATCGGCGTCGCGCCCCCGGCCTACGACCCGGCGGCACCGGAGACGGCGACCACACTGCCGGTCGGCACGCCCACGACGGTACGGACGTACGTACGCGAGCTGCTGGGGCGCCACCGGCGGGCGTTCGCCGTGCTCATCGGGGCCAATGCCATCGCCGTGATCGCCTCGCTGGTCGGCCCGTACCTCCTGGGCGGTCTCGTGGAGGACCTGTCGAACGGCAGGCACGACCTCCATCTCGGCCGCGTCGCATTGGTGTTCGCGGTCGCCCTGGCCGTCCAGACCCTTTTCGTACGGTTGGTGGGGCTGCGCGGCGCGATGCTCGGCGAGGAGATGCTGGCCGACCTGCGCGAGGACTATCTCGTACGGTCGGTCGCGCTGCCGCCTGGCGTCCTGGAACGGGCCGGTACCGGTGACCTGCTCTCGCGTATCACCACCGACATCGACCGGCTCGCGAACGCGATGCGCGAGGCGGTGCCCCAGCTGGCGATCGGCGTGGTGTGGGCGGGGCTGCTGATCGGCGCGCTGGCCGTGACCGCGCCGCCCCTCGCGCTCTCCGTGCTGGTCGCGCTGCCGGTGCTGCTTGCGGGGTGCCGCTGGTACTTCAAGCGGGCGCCGTCCGCCTACCATTCGGAGGCCGCCGGGTACGCGGCGGTCGCCGCGATGCTCGCCGAGACCGTGGACGCGGGCAGGACCATCGAGGCGCACCGCCTCGGCGGGCGCCGGGTGGCGCTCTCCGAGCAGCGGGTCAGGGAGTGGACCGCCTGGGAGCGGTACACGCTCTGGCTCCGGTCGGTTCTCTTCCCGGTCATCAACGTCACCTACGTGACCATCCTCGGCGCGGTGCTGATGCTCGGCGGCGTCTTCGTGCTCCAGGGCTGGATCAGCGTCGGCCAGCTCACCACGGGGGCGCTCCTCGCCCAGATGATGGTCGACCCGGTCGGGCTCATCCTGCGCTGGTACGACGAACTCCAGGTCGCCCAGGTGTCGTTGGCCCGGCTCGTGGGTGTGCGAGAGATCGAGCCGGACGCGGGTGACGGGGCGATCGGTCCGGACGGGCGTGCGGTGCGCGCCGACACGGTGCACTTCGGGTACCGGGAGGGTGTCGACGTACTGCACCGGGTGACCCTTGATGTGGCTCCCGGCACCCGGATGGCACTGGTCGGGCCGTCCGGCGCCGGCAAGTCCACACTGGGGCGGCTGCTGGCCGGGATCTACGCGCCGCGCACCGGCGAGGTCACACTGGGCGGCGCCGAGTTGTCCAGGATGCCCGCGGAGCGCGTACGGGAACATGTGGCACTGGTCAATCAGGAGCACCACGTCTTCGTGGGTTCCCTGCGCGACAATCTGCTGCTGGCCAGGGCGGGTGCGGACGACGCGGAGCTGTGGAATGCGCTCGGCGCGGTCGACGCGGACGGCTGGGCCGCCGCGCTGGACGGGGAACTGGACACCGAGGTCGGCTCGGGGGGTCTGGCCCTCACCCCGGCGCAGGCCCAGCAGATCGCGCTGGCCCGGCTGGTGCTCGCCGATCCGCACACCTTGGTGCTGGACGAGGCGACGTCGCTGCTGGACCCACGGGCTGCCCGCCATCTGGAGCGTTCGCTCGCCCGGGTGCTCGACGGGCGCACCGTGGTGGCGATCGCGCACCGGCTGCACACCGCGCACGACGCGGACGTGATCGCGGTGGTCGAGGAGGGCCGTATCAGCGAGCTGGGCAGCCATGACGAGCTGGTCGCGGCGGACGGCGCGTATGCGGCGCTGTGGCGGTCCTGGCACGGGTGAGCGCGGGGGCCGGGGGCGGAGAAGCCCCCGGCCCCGGTTCACGGCCCGCACCTCACGGCGCTCAGGGCACAGCCCGCGGACCGGGCTCGCGGCCCGCTCAGACGACGCCGAGCGCGAACGCGCAGCTGACTCCGCCCACCACCATGAACATCGGCATCAGCACCTTGAGTTCCACCCAGCTGCCCGCGCGGAACCTCATGAACTTGGGCGGGCCCACATGGCGCCAGTGCTTGCGGCCGAGCGGTATCGGCCAGAAGATCGGGCAGCCCGAGACCGTGATGGCGTCGCCGAGGTCGTGGATGATGGCGCCCAGCACGATCGGCAGGCCCAGCCACATGTACTGCTGGGGCTCCCCCAGCCACAGGAAGTGCTGGCCGGGGTCGGTGAAGAACCAGTCGGAACCGTTGCCCGGCTCGTTCAGTATCTCGGCCAGGATCCACGCACCGGCAGCGCCGAGCAGCCACACCAGTACGGTGCTGCTGGACGGACGTGAGGCCCGCCAGAGCAGTCCCTCGATGGCGAGTACCACATGGACGAAGAGAATGCCGAGCACGGCCCAGCGACCGCCGTAGATCGCCAGGGCGGAGGCTCCGATGCCCAGCAGGACCGCCCACACCCCGGTGTGTGTGAGGGTCCGGTGACCGCCGCCCTTGCGGGGGTCCCCCTTGCCCCTCGTCGCCTTGTACACGAGGGTCGCCAGCGCGTCCACGAGGACGCACAGCCCGTGCGACAGCGGGCCGAACGCGTTGGATATCGTCGCGGCCTTGTGATCAAGGTCCGGCGCCAGCGCCGCCCCGGCGCTGATCAGCGCTCCGACGACGAGGACCGGCCACGGCATCGGATGCCCGTACGCCGTCGCCGCCGCCCCCACCCCCAGCCAGGCTGCTGCTCCTGACAGCGAGTGCGCCGGTCCCATCATGGTTCGTTCCGCCCCGTTTTCCGTTGCGCTGAAGCCCAGTTGAGGGCTGTTCGAGAGGGAAGCGTATCGCTCGTGATCTTCACGCGGGCAGCCGGTTCCCCCTTGGCGGGGTAAGGCAGGCAAGATGGAGGCGTGACCCTTATCGATCAGCTCCCCACGACCGCCGATCCCGATGCTCTCTTCGAGGCTTTCTCGTCGTGGGCGGAGGGTCAGGGCATCACGCTCTATCCGGCTCAGGAGGAGGCGCTGATCGAGGTGGTGTCCGGGGCCAACGTGATCCTCTCCACCCCCACCGGCTCGGGAAAGAGTCTGGTGGCGGCCGCTGCGCACTTCACGGCGCTGGCCCACGACAAGGTCACCTTCTACACCGCGCCGATCAAGGCCCTGGTCTCGGAGAAGTTCTTCGACCTGTGCAAGCTCTTCGGCACCGAGAACGTCGGGATGCTCACCGGCGACGCGTCGGTGAACGCGGACGCCCCGGTCATCTGCTGTACGGCGGAGGTGCTGGCCTCGATCGCGCTGCGCGACGGCAAGTACGCCGACATCGGCCAGGTCGTGATGGACGAGTTCCACTTCTACGCGGAGCCCGACCGGGGCTGGGCCTGGCAGATCCCGATCCTGGAACTGCCGCAGGCGCAGTTCATCCTGATGTCCGCGACCCTCGGTGACGTCTCCCGGTTCGAGGAGGACCTGACGCGGCGCACCGGCCTCCCGACCTCCGTGGTCCGCTCCGCGACCCGCCCGGTCCCGCTCTCGTACGAGTACCGCCGGACGCCGATCACCGAGACGCTGACAGAACTGCTCGAAACCAAGCAGTCGCCCGTGTACATCGTGCACTTCACCCAGGCCGCGGCGGTCGAGCGCGCCCAGTCGCTGATGAGCATCAACATGTGCAGCCGGGAGGAGAAGGACCGGATCGCCGATCTCATCGGCAACTTCCGCTTCACCACCAAGTTCGGCCAGAACCTCTCGCGTTACGTGCGCCACGGCATCGGCGTCCACCACGCCGGCATGCTCCCCAAGTACCGCCGACTGGTCGAGAAGCTGGCGCAGGCGGGCCTGTTGAAGGTCATCTGCGGCACGGACACCCTTGGCGTGGGGGTCAACGTCCCGATCCGCACCGTGCTGTTCACGGCGCTGACGAAGTACGACGGGACACGTGTCCGCACGCTCCGAGCCCGTGAGTTCCACCAGATCGCGGGCCGCGCGGGCCGGGCCGGGTTCGACACGGCGGGCTTCGTCGTCGCGCAGGCACCCGAGCACGTCGTCGAGAACGAGAAGGCGCTCGCCAAGGCGGGCGACGACCCGAAGAAGCGCCGCAAGGTGGTCCGCAAGAAGGCGCCGGAAGGCTTCATCGCCTGGAGCGACACCACCTTCGAGAAGCTGATCGCCGCCGATCCCGAGCCCCTGACCTCGCGGTTCCGGGTCACCCACACCATGCTGCTGTCGGTGATCGCCCGGCCGGGCAACGCGTTCAAGGCGATGCGCCATCTCCTGGAGGATAACCACGAGCCGCGCAAGGCGCAGCTGCGGCACATCCGCCGCGCCATCGCGATCTACCGCTCGCTGCTCGACGGCGGTGTGGTGGAGCAGCTGGACACGCCGGACGCCGAGGGCCGCATCATCCGGCTCACCGTCGACCTCCAGCAGGACTTCGCGCTCAACCAGCCGCTGTCCACGTTCGCGCTGGCCGCGTTCGACCTGCTGGACGCCGAGTCCCCGTCGTACGCACTGGACATGGTCTCGGTGGTCGAGTCGACGCTGGACGACCCGCGGCAGATCCTCGCCGCCCAGCAGAACAAGGCGCGCGGCGAGGCGATCGGCCAGATGAAGGCCGACGGGATGGAGTACGAGGAGCGCATGGAGCGGCTCCAGGAGGTCACGTACCCCAAGCCGCTCGAAGAGCTGCTGGTGCACGCGTACAACGTCTACCGCACGAGCCACCCGTGGGTCGGCGACCACCCGGTGTCGCCGAAGTCGGTCATCCGTGACATGTACGAACGGGCCATGACCTTCACCGAGTTCACCTCGCACTATGAGCTCGCCCGTACCGAGGGCATCGTGCTGCGGTACCTCGCGGGCGCGTACAAGGCGCTCGACCACACCATCCCGGACGACCTGAAGTCCGAGGACCTCCAGGACCTCATCGCCTGGCTGGGCGAGCTGGTCCGCCAGGTGGACTCCAGCCTGCTCGACGAGTGGGAGCAGCTGGCCAACCCGGAGGTGGAGACCGCGGAGCAGGCCGCCGAGCGTGCCGACCAGGTCAAGCCGGTCACCGCCAACGCCCGGGCCTTCCGGGTGCTCGTGCGCAACGCCATGTTCCGCCGGGTCGAGCTGGCGGCGCTGGACAACGTGGCCGCGCTCGGCGAGCTGGACGGTGACGCGGGGTGGGACGAGGACGCCTGGGGCGAGGCGATGGACGCCTACTGGGACGAGTACGACGACCTGGGCACAGGACCGGACGCCCGCGGCCCGAAGCTGCTGATCATCGAGGCGGACGAGGAGGACACCTCGCACGGGCTGTGGCGCGTGCGGCAGATCTTCGCCGACCCGAACGGCGACCACGACTGGGGCATCAGCGCGGAGGTGGATCTCGCGGCCTCCGACGAGGAGGGCCGCGCGGTCGTCCGCGTCACCGCCGTCGGCCAGCTGTGAGCCGGGCGGCCACCGTGCCCCGGCAAGACACTGTGACCCGGGAAGCCCCTGTGACCTGGGAATCCGCCGTGACCTGGGAGGGCACCGTATGACGAACCCCACCGAGAAGCTCATCGATCTGCTCGACCTGGAGCAGATCGAGGTCGACATCTTCCGCGGCCGCAGCCCGCACGAGTCCCTGCAGCGGGTCTTCGGCGGGCAGGTCGCGGGGCAGGCCCTGGTGGCGGCGGGCCGTACCACCGACGGCGAGCGGCCGGTCCACTCGCTGCACGCGTACTTCCTGCGTCCCGGCAGGCCGGGGGTGCCGATCGTCTACCAGGTGGAACGTGTCAGGGACGGGCGCTCCTTCACCACCCGCCGGGTGACGGCGGTCCAGCAGGGCCGCACCATCTTCAACCTGACGGCGTCCTTCCACCGGCCGGAGGAGGGCAGCATCGAGCATCAGGCGCCACCGGCCCGCGACGTCCCGGACCCCGAGTCGCTGCCGACGATCTCCGACGAGCTCCGTGAGCATCTGGGCAAGCTGCCCGAGGCGCTGGAGCGGATGGCCCGCAGGCAGCCCTTCGAGATTCGTTACGTGGACCGGCTGCGCTGGACCCCTGACGAGATCAAGGGCGCCGATCCGCGCAGCGCGGTGTGGATGCGGGCGGTCGGCCCGCTCGGCGACGACCAGCTGATCCACACGTGCGCGCTCACCTACGCCAGCGACATGACGCTCCTGGACGCGGTCCGTATCCCGGTCGAGCCGCTGTGGGGGCCGCGCGGATTCGACATGGCTTCGCTGGACCACGCCATGTGGTTCCACCGCCCGTTCCGGACGGACGAGTGGTTCCTCTACGACCAGGAGTCGCCCATCGCGACGGGCGGCCGGGGACTGGCCCGCGGCCGGATCTTCGACCGCGCGGGGAATCTGCTGGTCTCGGTCGTGCAGGAGGGACTGTTCCGCAGGCTCGGCGCCTGACCGGGCCCCGGGGCCTGTCCGGTCGGGCTAAGCCACGGAGCGGACATTCCGGTCTTCTCCTACGGTGTGATCATGTCACAAGCGATGTGGTGTTCTGTCAGGATCCGTGCGGCCGTGGCCGTTTCCCTGCCCGCACTGGTACTCGCCTCTCTGTCGTCGGCCGCGCGGGCCGACAGCCCGCCCACGCCCCGACCGGCCGCGGACAGCGGGCAGTCCGCGCTGTACCGCACCGGCGTCCAGGTCTCCCCCGGAGCCGCCAGACCGCCCGCGGCGACAGCCCTGTCGTGGATGGTGACCGATCTGCGGACCGGCAAGGTACTGGCGGCCAGGAACGCGCACCGGCAGCTCCCGCCCGCCAGTACGCTCAAGACGCTCTTCGCGCTGGCCGTGCTGCCGAAGTTCCCGCCGAAGGAGGTGCACCGGGTGGCGGAGACCGACATCACCGGGCTCCAGCCGGGGAGCAGCATGGTCGGGGTGAAAGAGGGCACCCGGTACACGGTCGCCGATCTGTGGCGCGGTGTGTTCCTGGCGTCGGGCAACGACGCGGTGCACACCCTGGCGATGATGAACGGCGGTTTACCGGCCACCATCAAGGACATGCAGGCCGCCGCCCGCCGGATCGGGTTGCGGGACACCGTCGTGAAGTCCGCCGACGGATACGACACCCCGGGGCAGCACTCCTCCGCGTACGACCTGTCCGTGATCGCCCGTGCGGGTATGGCGAATCCGGAGTTCCGGCAGTTCGCCTCGACCAGGACGGCCCGGTTCCCGGCCTCGGGCGGCCCCGGCGCGTTCGGCATCCAGAACACCAACCGGCTGCTTGTGGGGTCGCACGGTGTCGAGCAGTACCCCGGCCTGCTCGGGGTGAAGAACGGGTACACGACCCAAGCGGGCAACACCCTGGTCACGGCCGCCCAGCGGAACGGGCGCACGCTCCTGGTGACCGTCATGAACCCGCAGTCGGGCCAGCCGAACGACGCCTACAACGAGACGCGGTCCCTGCTGGACTGGGGGTTCGCCACCTCGCCCACCGCGACCCCGGTGAGCGTGCTGCCCGGCGTCCGCCCGGCCCACCCCTCTGCACCCGCCGCCACGCCGGCGTCGGCCGAGCGCACGCCCCCGGTCGCGGCGTCGCAGAGTTCGCACATCTCGGTCTCCGGCTGGACGGCGTTCCTCTTCGCGGGCGGAGTGGCCGCCGCCGCGCTGGCCGGCGCCCTGCTGGTCGCGCGGCGCCGGGCGCGCAGGCAGGACGGGCCGGCCTGAGGCGGTGGTCGCCCGCAGGCCGGGGCCGTCGCCCGGGTGTCCGCAGGTCTCTGGAACAGTACGTACCACTGACCTACGACAGGAGCTGGCGATGAGCCTGTACGACATCCCCCTGCGCACCCTGACCGGCGACGCGACGTCCCTGGCCGACTACCGGGGCAAGGCGGTGCTGCTGGTGAACGTGGCGTCCAAGTGCGGCCTCACTCCGCAGTACGCCGGTCTGGAAAAGCTTCAGCAGCAGTACGGGGAGCGCGGTTTCGCCGTCATCGGCGTGCCGTGCAACCAGTTCGCCGGCCAGGAGCCGGGCAGCGCCGACGAGATCCAGACCTTCTGCTCGGCCACCTACGGCGTGACGTTCCCGATGCTGGAGAAGACCGACGTCAACGGTGCCGGGCGGCATCCGCTGTACGCGGAGCTGACGCGGGTGGCCGACGAAGCCGGTGAGGCCGGGGACGTCCAGTGGAACTTCGAGAAGTTCCTGATCTCTCCGGCGGGCGAGGTCGTCTCCCGGATCCGCCCGCGTACCGAGCCGGACGCGCCGGAGGTCGTGGCGGCCATCGAGGCGCAGCTCCCGGCCTGACACACCGGCACGGCCGGACACCGGAACAGGCCCGCGGGGTACGCCTCCGCGGGCCTGTTCCAATGTCCTGCCGGTCAGATCGGATCAGGTCAGGCCGGATCAGCGGATCGGCATCCCCGACAGGGTCCGGGCGATCACCAGGCGCTGGATCTCGCTGGTGCCCTCGAAGATGGTGTAGATCGCGGCGTCGCGGTGCATCCGCTCGACCGGGTACTCACGGGTGTAGCCGTTGCCCCCGAGGATCTGGATGGCCTGGGCCGTGACCTTCTTGGCAGTCTCGCTCGCGTACAGCTTGGACATGGAGCCCTCGGCCGCGGTGAACGGCTTGTTCGCCGATGCCATCCAGGAGGCGCGCCAGACCAGCAGGCGGGCCGCGTCGATCTGCGTCCGCATGTCGGCGAGCTGGAAGGCGACGCCCTGGTTGTCGATGATCGGGCGGCCGAACTGGCTGCGGGTCTTCGCGTAGTCCAGCGCGACCTCGTAGGCGGCCCGTGCGGTGCCGACCGCCATGGCGCCGACCGCGGGCCGGGATGCCTCGAAGGTGGCCATAGCCGCGTTCTTCACACGATCGCCGCCGCCCTGCTTCGCGCGCTCCCGGGCACGGGCCAGCCGCTCGTCGAGCTTCTCCTTGCCGCCGAGCAGGCAGTGGCCGGGCACCCGTACGTCCTCCAGGACGACCTCGGCCGTGTGGGAGGCGCGGATGCCGTGCTTCTTGAACTTCTGGCCCTGCGAAAGGCCCGGCGTCCCCGGCGGGACGATGAACGAGGCGTGCCCCTTGGAGCCTGCGGCGGGGTCGACCACGGCGACCACGACATGGACGTTGGCGATGCCGCCGTTGGTCGCCCATGTCTTGGTGCCGTTGAGCACCCACTCGTCCTTGGCCGCGTCGTACACCGCACGGGTCCGCATCGCCGCGACGTCCGAACCGGCGTCGGGCTCGGACGAGCAGAAGGCCGCGACCTTGACGTCGACGGCGTCGCCGTACATCTGCGGGATCCAGGTGCCGATCTGCTCCTCGGTGCCGTTGGCGAGGACACCGACGGCGGCCAGACCCGTACCGACGATCGACAGCGCGATGCCCGCGTCACCCCAGAAGAGCTCCTCCATCGCCATGGGGATTCCGAGACCGGTCGGGTCGAAGAACTGCTGGGCGTAGAAGTCGAGCGAGTAGATGCCGACCTTGGCGGCCTCCTGGATCACCGGCCAGGGCGTCTCCTCACGCTCGTCCCACTCGGCGGCAGCCGGGCGGATGACGTCCGCGGCGAATCCGTGGATCCAGTCGCGGACCTCCTTCTGGTCATCGTTGAGTTCGAGCGTGAACTCGGCCATGTCCCCTCCAGCACTGCGTTCCAGCGAATTGTTACTTGCGGTAACCACAGTCTGTTACTGGCAAGTAGGACCTGTCAACCTCCACGATCGCCCCCGGCGCCGGCCCCCGGCCGGGTGTTACGTTTTCGGCGGGGCCGGATCAATCGGCGGACGCAGCACGGGTCCGTGTCACAGAGCGAGAATCGCAGGGCGGGGAAGAGTTACTCATGGGGACCACACAGACCGCACAGCAGCGGTCGGCACACAATCGCCGCCGGGAACTGCTGGAGGCCGCCGACCGGGTCGTACTGCGGGACGGCCCGAAGGCGTCCATGAACGCCATCGCCGCCGAGGCGGGGATCACCAAGCCGATCCTCTACCGGCACTTCGGTGACAAGGGCGGCCTCTACCGGGCGCTCGCCAAGCGCCACACCGACGCGCTGCTGAGCGCGCTGCGGGCCGCGCTGGACGCTCCGGCCGGGCGCCGCGAGCGCGTCGAGGCCACGCTCGACACCTATCTCGCGGCGATCGAGGCCAGACCGCAGGTCTACCGCTTCCTGATGCACCCGGCCGACGACGGCCAGCAACCCGAGCAGGCCTTCGACGTGGGGCTGCACTCCGCGCCGCTGCTGCGCAGACTCGGCGAGGAGCTGGCCAAGGTCATCGCCGAACGCGTCGACCTCGGGCCCGACAGCGAGCAGCTGGCGCGGGTCTGGGGCCATGGCATCGTCGGCATGATGCATGCGGCGGGCGACTGGTGGCTCGGTGAACGCCCCTGCTCCCGGGCGCAGTTGGTCAGCAGCCTCGCCGATCTCCTCTGGGGGAGGCTCGCCCTGGCCAACGACCGTGTGGGCGGACCGGGCTTCTGAACAACGGGATGAAGTCCCGGACCGGCGCCGGAGCGGATGTTCCGAGGGGGCCTGACGGGCCTGTGGGACGCGGGGGCCTGCGCGACCCGTGGGCCTAGCGGACCTGTTCGGCTTTACGGGCCTGTTCGGCTTTACGGACTGCCCGCAGCGCCCTGCCGCGGCGCAGGCCCGACAGCCGGTCGGTGTACATCAGCCCTTGGAGGTGGTCGCACTCGTGCTGGAGACAGCGTGCGAAGAATCCGGTCCCGCTGACCGTGACCGGCTCGCCTGTCACGGAGAAGCCCTCCACGACGGCGTGGTCGAAGCGCGGGGTGCCCGCCTCGATGCCGGGCAGCGAGAGGCAGCCCTCGGCGCCGCGCACGGTGACCCCGTCCGCCTCCACCAGCCGGGGGTTGACCAGGTGCCCGAGATGGCGGACGTCCTCGTCGTCCGGGCAGTCGTAGACGAAGACCCGCGACCCGACGCCGATCTGATTCGCAGCGAGCCCGACACCCCGCGCCGCGTACATCGTCGCGAACATGTCCTCGACGAGCCGGGCGAGCGAGGCGTCGAAAGCGGCCACGGGCTCGCAGGGCGCGTGCAGCACGGGATCGCCGTGCGGACTCATCGTCCGCACGGCTCCGGAACTGCCGGGGATCGGGCGGTTTCGCATGGCGGCAAGCGTACGTTCCCACCGGAACGGCGCTCCCCCGGCGGTGCCGAGGTCCGGCGCACGGCCGGATCTCGATAGGCTGAGCCCCGCGCCGACGCAAGGAGGATCTAGGACGATGGACGGCAACACGGAGCCGCTGTCGCCGCGGGCCAAGCTGGCCGTGACGGCAGGCAAGGCCGCGGCAGCGGTATCGCGCGCCGCGGGGCGCGGCAGCGGGTCGGTGATCGGCGGCAAGGTCGCGCTGCGGCTCGACCCCGACCTGCTCGGGCGTCTCGCCCAGCATCTGGACGTGATCCTGGTCTCGGCGACGAACGGCAAGACGACCACGACCCGGCTCATCGCCGAGGCGCTGCGGGCCGCGGGACCGGTCGTGTCGAACGCCCTGGGTGCCAACATGCCGGCAGGCATCACCTCCGCGCTGGCCGGCGGTTCCGACGCGCGTTTCGGCGTGATCGAGGTCGACGAGAAGTACCTCGCCGGGGTCGCGCGCGACACGACGCCCAAGGCGATCGCCCTGCTGAACCTCTCCCGGGACCAGCTCGACCGGGCGGGCGAGACCCGCATGCTGGCCGAGAGGTGGCGCGAGGGGCTGGCCGGGACGAAGGCCGTGGTCATCGCCAACGCCGACGACCCGCTCGTCGTGTGGGCCGCCTCGTCCTCCCCCACCGTGGTCTGGGTCGCGGCCGGCCAGGAGTGGAAGGACGACGCCTGGTCGTGCCCGTCCTGCGGCGGTGTGCTCCAGTGGCCGAACGACGAGTGGTTCTGCGCAGACTGCGGTTTCCGCCGTCCGATGCCCAGTTGGGCGCTCTCCGGCGACTACGTACTCGACCCGCACGGCTCGGCCTGGCCGATCCACCTCCAGCTGCCGGGCCGCGCGAACAAGGCGAACGCGACGACGTCGGCGGCTGTCGCGGCGACCTTCGGCGTGCCGCCGCAGGTGGCCCTGGAGCGGATGTACGGGGTGCAGGCCGTCGCCGGGCGCTACGACGTGGTGTCGTTCCTCAACCGCGAGGTGCGGCTGCTGCTCGCCAAGAACCCGGCGGGCTGGCTGGAGACGTTCTCGCTGATCGACCCGCCGCCCACGCCGGTGATCCTCGCCGTCAACGCCCGCGGCGCCGACGGCACGGACACCTCCTGGCTCTGGGACGTCGACTACACCCGGCTGTCAGGCCACCCGATCTTCGTCATCGGCGACCGCAAGCTGGATCTCGCGGTACGGCTCGAAGTGGCCGGTCTCCAGTTCCAGGTCTGCGAGACCGTGGACGAGGCGGTCCAGTACGCGCCGCCCGGCCGGATCGAACTGATCGCCAACTACACCGCGTTCCAGGACGTGCGCCGCCGCGTCGGCAACTGACCTCAGAGGAAACGATGATGAGCGACAACAGCCTGCGCCTGGTGTGGGTCTACCCGGACCTGCTGAGCACCTACGGCGACCAGGGCAACGCCCTGGTCGTGGAGCGCCGGGCCCGCCAGCGCGGCCTCGACGTGACCCGTATCGACGTGCGCAGCGACCAGCCGGTGCCGACATCCGGTGACATCTATCTGATCGGCGGCGGCGAGGACCGCCCGCAGCGGCTGGCCTCCGAGCGGCTGCGCAGGGACGGCGGCCTCAGCAGGGCGGCCTCCAACGGCGCGATCATCTTCTCGGTCTGCGCCGGTTACCAGATCCTTGGCCACGAGTTCATCAACGACCTCGGCGAGCGCGAACCGGGGCTGGGGCTCCTTGACGTGATCTCGACCCGCGGTGAGGGCGACCGCTGCGTCGGCGATGTGTACGGGGACATCGACCAGCGGCTGGGCCTGCCGCCGCTGACCGGCTTCGAGAACCACCAGGGCATCACCCATCTGGGCCCGACCGCCCGCCCGTTCGCCCGGGTCCAGCTGGGCCGGGGAAACGGGACCGGCGACGGCACCGAGGGCGCGTACAACGACACCGTCTTCGGTACGTACATGCACGGCCCGGTACTGGCCCGCAACCCGCAGATCGCCGATCTGCTGCTCAAGCTGGCCCTGGACGTCAACGCGCTGCCCCCGACCGACGACCGCTGGTACGAGGCGCTGCGGACCGAGCGGATCGCCGCGGCGACACAGCCCGCATGAGGCCCGATACGTACATCTGAGCGGCGTCCAGCAGGCGGACGCCCGCTACGTCACTTTCACCCTCCGCCGGTAGGGTGACGGGGAACCAGCCCGGACGACGTGGTCCGGTCACAAGCCCACGTTGCAAAGGTAAGTCGGGCAATGCGAATTGGTGTGCTCACCTCCGGCGGCGACTGCCCCGGCCTGAACGCCGTCATCCGCTCGGTCGTGCACCGCGCCGTCGTCGACCACGGCGACGAGGTCATCGGCTTCCACGACGGATGGAAGGGCCTGCTCGAGTGCGACTACCGCAAGCTCGACCTCGACGCGGTGGGCGGCATCCTGGCACGCGGCGGCACGATCCTCGGCTCGTCGCGGGTACAGCCCGCGCATCTGCGCGACGGCGTGGAGCGCGCCCGGGGCCATGTCGCCGACCTGGGGCTCGACGCGATCATCCCGATCGGCGGCGAGGGCACGCTGAAGGCGGCGCACCTCCTCTCCGAAGCGGGGCTGCCGATAGTGGGCGTGCCGAAGACCATCGACAACGACATCGCGTCGACCGATGTCACCTTTGGCTTCGACACGGCCGTCGGGGTCGCGACCGATGCGCTCGACCGGCTGAAGACCACCGCCGAATCGCACCAGCGGGTGCTGATCGTGGAGGTCATGGGGCGCCACACCGGGTGGATCGCCCTGCACTCGGGCATGGCGGCGGGCGCGCACGCCATCGTCGTACCGGAGCGTCCCTTCGACATCGGTGAGCTCACCGAGCTGGTCGGGCGACGCTTCTCGGCGGGCAAGAAGTTCGCGATCGTGGTGGTCGCCGAGGGCGCGAAGCCGCGCGAGGGCTCGATGAGCTTCGACGTGGGTGTCAAGGACATGTACGGTCACGAGCGGTTCGCCGGTGTCGCCAGGCAGCTCTCCATCGAGCTGGAGCAGCGCCTCGGCAAGGAGGCCCGTCCGGTGATACTCGGTCATGTGCAGCGCGGCGGTACCCCCACCGCGTACGACCGCGTCCTGGCCACCCGGTTCGGCTGGCACGCCGTGGAGGCCGCGCACCGCGGGGCCTTCGGCATGCTGACCGCGCTGCACGGCACGGAGATCACCATGGTGCCGCTCGCCCAGGCGGTGGAGACGCTCAAGACCGTGCCCGCCGAGCGGTACGCCGAAGCCGAGTGCGTCCTCTGACCGTTCCCCATTCGCCCGATACAGTACGAACTGCCCCCGGCCGCAGCTGCGGTCGGGGGCAGTTCTACGCTGGTGCGGCGACATCGGGCACGAATCAGGAGTGAGTGGATGGACCACAGCGGGCACGGCATGCCCATGGGCGGCATGACCATGGATCTGCCGCCGTTCACGCTGGGACGGGGGCTGGGTTTCTCCGCGGACCCGTTCTTCCTGATCGGCTGTCTGGTGGGACTCGCGCTGTACGGCTGGGGCGTGGTGCGGCTGCGCCGGCGCGGCGACAGCTGGCCGGTCCACCGGATCGCGCTCTTCGTCATCGGGGTGCTGACCGTCGGTCTCACGATGTGCACCAAGCTGAACGACTACGGCATGGTCATGTTCAGCGTGCACATGGTGCAGCACATGATCATCAGCATGCTCTCCCCCATCCTGCTGCTGCTCGGCGCGCCGGTGACGCTGGCCCTGCGCGCACTGCCCGTCGCAGGCCGGGGCAACCGCAAGGGGCCGCGGGAGGTGCTGCTGATGCTGCTCCAGAGCCGCTACATGCGGATCATCACGCATCCCGCCTTCACCATCCCGCTGTTCATCGCCAGCCTCTACGGCCTGTATTTCACGCCGCTCTTCGACTTTCTGATGGGCTCGAGGACCGGGCACATCGCGATGATGGTGCACTTCCTCTTCGTGGGTCTGGTCTTCTTCTGGCCGATCATGGGCATCGACCCGGGCCCGCACCGGCCGGGCTACGTCATGCGGATGCTGGAGCTCTTCGCCGGGATGCCCTTCCACGCGTTCTTCGGTATCGCGCTGATGATGGCGAGCGAGCCGATGGTGCAGGTCTACAAGCACCCCTCCGCCTCGCTGGGGATCGACGCGCTCTCCGACCAGGAGGCCGCGGGCGGCATCGCTTGGGCGTTCAGCGAGATCCCGTCCGTACTGGTCCTGATCGCCCTGGTCTTCCAGTGGTACAGCTCCGAGCAGCGTGTCTCACGCCGCTCCGACCGGGCCGAGGACCGCAACGGCGACAAGGAGCTGGCCGCTTACAACGCCTACCTGGCGTCACTCCAGGCACGCGGCCAGTAGCGGAGAAGGCCCCTGGCGGGCGACGATGGCCCTCCACCCCCGAGGAGGAGGGCCATGCCCGGTTCTGTGAAAGCGATGGGTGTCATCACCGTGGGAGCCCTGGTCACGGTGACGGGATACACGGTTGTACTCGGCAGCAACGGCTGGCTGTGGTTCGGCTGGGTGGTCCTGGGGCTGGTGACCGTCGGCATGATCGCGTCGCGCGGCAGTGGCTGAGCGGCGGGGCACGACCGCTCAGCGGCTCGGCCGCTCAGAAGCGGAAGACCGGGCCGGTCGCCGCGTCGAGCGAGCAGGCGTTGGCGAACGTCCGGTCCCAGTGGGTGGGGCGGCCGCCCCAGGTCCCGCCGACGGTGACCGTGACCGGGTCGGACTGCCGGGTGCAGGGCCGGGGCTCCCCGTCGAGGCGGTCGAAACTGCCGCCCGCCCGGTCGAGTGCCCGGCAGGCCGCTGCGGCGTCCGGGTGCGAGCCGTCGCTCCCCTCCGGTGCGCACCGGAGCAGCACGCTGCGGTCCCGGTCGGGGTGCGACTGCGAAGCGACGGTGAGGACGAGTCCGGCCGGGCGGATGGGCGGCGTTGCGGCAGCCTGCGCGGGCACAGCGGCGGCGCAGGCGAGCAGGGCCGCTGCGGCGGACATCGTACGGGGGCGCATCCGGCCTCCTGGAACTCGGCACGAGGGTGGGAGGCCACAGCACCCGGCCGCCCGGCCCGGCGGCAAGTCGCCACGCCGCCCGGCCACCCGTACGGACGCGGCTCCCCGCTCCCGCACGGGTTCCGCAGCGGGTGGTCGGCGGCTACTGTGCGTGGGCACGGGACGACGGGGAGGCGGTACCGCGATTGTTCTACTACATCCTGAAATATGCCCTGCTCGGGCCGCTGCTGAGGCTGCTGTTCCGGCCCAGGATCGAAGGGCTCGAACACATCCCGGAGGACGGCGCCGCGATCATCGCGGGCAACCACCTGTCCTTCTCCGACCACTTCCTGATGCCGGTCGTCCTCAGCCGGCGCATCACCTTCCTCGCCAAGCAGGAGTACTTCACCGGGCCGGGCATCAAGGGCCGGCTGACGGCCGCCTTCTTCCGCAGCATCGGCCAGATCCCGGTGGACCGGTCGGGCCGGGAGGCGGGCAGGGCCGCGGTCCGTGAGGGGCTCGGCGTGCTCGGCAGGGGCGAACTGCTGGGGATCTACCCCGAGGGCACCCGCTCGCACGACGGCAGGCTCTACAAGGGCAAGGTCGGGGTCGCCGTGATGGCCGTCAAGGGCCGGGTTCCGGTGGTGCCGTGCGCCATGGTGGGCACCTTCGAGATCCAGCCGCCCGGCCGGCGGATGCCGAAGATCAAGCGGGTGACGATCCGCTTCGGGGAGCCACTGGACTTCAGCCGCTACACGGGGCTGGAGAACGAGAAGGTGGCGCTGCGGGCGGTCACCGACGAGATCATGTACGCGGTCCTCGGGCTCTCCGGCCAGGAGTACGTCGACGCGTACGCCGCGGACGTGAAGGCCGCGCAGGCGAAGAATCCGCCGGGGAAGCCGCACTGACACCGGATCGGCTGTGGGCAGAACCGTCTGGCCCGGACCGGAGCACGGCCGTGGCGTCGGCGGCGGTTCGCTGCCCGCGACCGTGGAGTGGATCACTGACCGGCTCCGGGGCCGGGACTGGCGCGAGGCCTTCCCAGCGATGGCGAAGACCTACGACCCGCATCTCGATCTCTTCGACTACGCGGCGGAGGATGCCTGGCTGGGGGAGCCGCTGACCACGCGGCCCCCCAGCGTGGGCTGTTACGGCGTCGGTGTGGCGTGCGGGGCGCACGTCACATCGTGGCGGTCGGTGCTGCCGGTGAGCAGATAGCTGTCCACCCGGGTGTTGATACACGGATTGACCAGACCGGTCACCCCGTGCGATCCGGCGCCCTTCTCGATGATGAGACGGGAGCCCTTGAAGCGCTGGTGCAGGTCGACCGCGCCCGGGAACGGCGTGGCCGCGTCGCGGGTCGACTGCACGATCAGCACCGGCGGGAGCCCCTTGCCCGTGTGGACGTTCACCGGGGTCTGCTGCTTCGCGGGCCAGGTGGCACACGGCAGGTTCATCCAGGCGTTGGACCAGGTGAGGAACGGGTAGTCCTTGTTGAGCCGGGTGTTGTCCCGGTCCCATGTCCGCCAGTCGGTCGGCCACTTGGCGTCGGCGCACTCGACCGCTGTGTAGACGGCTGTGCCGTTCTCGGCGGAGATATTGCCCGCGGTGTCCGACATATCGGGCCCCGCTGCCTTGATCAGCGGCTGCGGATCACCAGCGAGGTACTGGCTCCAGGCCTTGGCGACCGGCGCCCAGGAGGAGTCGTAGTACGGGGCGTTCTGGAAGAACCCGAGCAGTTCGGCCGGCCCCACGACCCCGCCGATCGGACGCTTCTTCGCCGTGGCCCGCAGCTTCACCCACTGCTGCTCGACGGCCGCCGCCGTCTTCCCGATGTGGAAGGCGGCGTCGTTGGCGGCGACCCAGTTCTGCCAGTCGTTCCAGCGGCCCTGGAAGGCGACGTCCTGGTTGAGGTTGGCCTGGTACCAGATGTTCGACTGCTTCGGGTCGACGACACTGTCCACGATCATGCGGCGGACATGACCCGGGAAGAGCGTTCCGTACACGGCGCCGAGATAGGTGCCGTAGGAGACTCCCAGGTAGTTGAGTTTCTTCTCGCCGAGCGCCGCCCTGATGACGTCGAGGTCGCGCGCCGTGTTCGGCGTCGTGAGGTACGGCAGCATCGCACCGCTGCGCTGCTCGCAGCCGTCCGCGTACTGCGCCGCGAGCTTGCGCTGGACCTGCTTGTCGGCCTCGCGGTCCGGGACCGGATCGGCCTTGGGGGCGCTGACGTACTTCTGCGGGTCCATGCAGGAGACCGGCGCCGAGTGGCCCACACCGCGCGGGTCGAACCCCACGAAGTCGTATGCCTTGGCGGTGTTGACCCAGAGCGCGCTCCCGGTGGTGGACCTGGCGGGGAAGCGCATGCCCGAAGCGCCGGGGCCTCCGGGGTTGTAGACGAGGGAGCCCTGCCGCTGCGACTTGGTGCCGGAGCTCAGGGCCCGGTCCACCGCGAGCTCGATTGTCCGGCCGTCCGGGTGCGCGTAGTCGACCGGCACGGTCACCCAGCCGCACTGGATCGGCTTCGCGAGGGCCCAGTCCGCAGGACAGTCCCGCCAGTCGATCCCCGCCTTCGCCGCCCGCGCGGCGGCCGCGGCCACGCCGTGCGCCTCCGGGCCTGCGTGGCCGCGGCCGTCGGCGGTGGCCGACGGCGCCGCCATGGCGCCCGCTATGAGAGTCGCCGCGGCCAGAGCGCCGGCCGAGCCGAGCACTGCGGTGCGTCTCACGTGGTACCTCCCCCTGTGCGAAGCGCCGTTCGTCCGGCGCTCTCCAGTACGTACCGGGGATCCTTTCTTGTGAACGGTCCCTGACAACAGGGTGCATGAGCGTTCTTTGCCAACCCGAAATGCGGTGAGACCGGTCCCGGTGAGCGGTGCAACGCGCGCGGATGACCGCTGGCAGTCAACGCGGAACGGGGGTGGAGAAGTTGACCGGGCGCAGGTGAACTCGGAACGGCCTGGACCGAGTTGCCGATTACGGTGAACTCGCCGCCTCAGGGCGCACGACGGGGCGGACGGTGCGTCAACCCTGCTGCGGGCGTGCCGACATCACCGACGCCCGGACCACGACGCCTTCGCACGGCATCCGCGCGGTGCCTTGCATGGGGGAAACCGGACCCGGATCCGTCTTTCGTGCGATTGCCAGTACACCGATGGGCGCCCCCCGGAAGGCGTAGACACGCGGAGATCCAGTGGCAGCGCCGAGTTGCGCACCGCGCCCGCACTCGGCCCGGCGCCCCTGCTGCGCCCCAGGTGAGGGCCGTGCGCCGGCGGAATCCCCGGCCCGGCGCCGGTGGCATCCACTCGAACAGGCCAGTGCCCCCGAATCATCACAAATCGGCGCGGTAAGCCGGAAATCCGCCATGCCATGGGTGAAGATCCGGGAGACGACAAGCCCCCGCCACCACGGCGGGGCGGTCCGGGCGGACGCCGAGTCCTGCCGCCGTACCCGGATGTCTGGTCGACACGAGTGGATCGGCAGGAGTGGAGGACCCAGGCAGTCCGGGGCGACAGCGACGTCGCCCCTCGGGGTGAAGCCGCCTGGCGGGACGGCCGACTTGATCAGTCGGTCACCCCGCCGGGCGGCCGGGCAAACTTCGCCGGCCCGAACCCGACAGGTCATCCTTCACAGGCGGTTTGCGAAGGGTTGCGCATGACTGCGCAGATTCATATCCCGTCTCTGCTCACCCGGGCCGGTACAGCCTCGGCCCTCGCGCTCGCCGCTGTCGCGGGGACCTCTCTGGCACCGGGCGCCACCACGGAGGCACAGGCCGCCGCGCACGCCGCCGAGGCCGTGCAGATCGCGGCCTCGAAGAAGGGCTCGCCCTATCAGTGGGGGGCGGCAGGACCGTCCCGGTTCGACTGCTCGGGGCTGACGCTCTACTCGTACAAACAGGCGGGCAAACAACTGCCCCGCACCGCCCAGGCGCAGTACAACCGCGTACGCCATATCCCGCCATGGGGTCG
The DNA here is from genome assembly GCF_036010505.1 of Streptomyces sp. NBC_01197. Classification (NCBI taxonomy): domain Bacteria; kingdom Bacillati; phylum Actinomycetota; class Actinomycetes; order Kitasatosporales; family Streptomycetaceae; genus Streptomyces; species Streptomyces sp. NBC_01197. The sequence goes on along the minus strand of NZ_CP108569.1, from coordinate 6,858,012 downwards.
GCACCGCGGCGACCTGGTGTTCTTCCACTACGGCCGGAGCGTCTACCACGTCGGTATCTACGCCGGCCACGGGAAGATCTGGCACTCCCCCAAGACGGGCGCGGTGGTCAGGCTGGAGAAGATCTGGTCCCACAGCGTCTGGTACGGCCGGGTGGGCTGAAGCCGACGGTACAGCGGGTTCGTTCAGCCCTGGACCATGGCGGTCCAGGGCAGGGCGATCCAGACGGTCTTCCCGCCGTCCCGGGTCGGGGTCACCGACAGCCGGCCGCCGTTCTCGGCCGCCAGCCAGCGGATGATGACCATGCCCCGGCCGTTGTCCTGCTGCACCGCAGCGGGCAGCCGCTGGGGCCAGCGCGGATGGCTGTCGGTGACGCCGACGCACAGCCGCTCGTCACGCTCCAGGACGGCCTGCACCGTGAAGGTGGGGGACGTGCCGAAAGTGTGCTGCACCGCGTTGGTCGCGAGCTCCGAGACGATCAGCCGGATGGTGTCCGCCAGCTCCGCGTCGGGGGACAGCCCCCAGCCGGTGAGCACACGGGCCACGAACGTCCGGGCGGCCGGGACCGAAGCCGGCTCGCTCGGCAGCGTAACTGAAGCTTCCTGGTGGTCTGCCATGACGGCCTGTCCCTTTCCCACCGCTGCCGGCGCGGATCTCGTGACGGATGCACTTCGAGACGGCCTCAGGTGGCGCTTCGTGCGAGCGTGACACTCATAGTGACCGCAGCACCGACCATCCACAAAGAAGTGCATATATCTGTCGCTCAAAGTGATGAACTCTGCGACGGAAGACCGTATTTGACGGCCGGAATGGCACGTTTGCAGAAACGGCCGACCGGAGGGAGAACGCGGTGCGGAGCAGCCCCGCGGTGCGCCGCGTCAAACTCGGTGCCGAGCTGCGCCGGCTGCGTGTCCTGGCTGGTCTGACCAGTGCGGCGGCGGCCGGGCTCGCGGGCTGGCACCAGTCGAAGGTGAGCAGGATCGAGACCGGGCGCAGTGGTGTGAGGTCGTCCGATGTGGCCCTGCTGCTCGATGCGTACGGCGTGCGGGACGCGGCGCAGCGCGAACTCCTGGAGGCGCTGTGCGGCGCGGGAGCCGACGAGAGCGCCGGCTGGTGGCACACCTACCGGCGGCTGCTGCCCGCCCAGTACCGGGACTTCATCAGGCTGGAGGCCCAGGCGTGCACGGCGCACACCTTCGAGACATCCGTGGTGCCCGGCCTGCTGCAGACGCCCGGCTACGCGAAGGCGGTCACCCGGGCCTCGCTCGACGGGCTGCCGGCCCGGACCGTGGACTCGCTGGTCGATGTGCGGCTGGCACGGCAGCGGGTACTGGACGCGGATCCGCCGCTGGAGCTGAGCGCGGTCGTCGACGAGGCGGCCCTGCACCGCCGGATCGGCGGGCGCGGGGTGATGGCGGAGCAGTTACGGCATGTACGGGAGGTCGCCCGGCTGCCTCATGTGCGGTTGCAGGTCATGCCGTTCGCCGCCGGAGCGCACCTCGGACTCACTGGCTCTTTCACAATCTTCTCTTTTTCGAACATCATTGATTTGGATGTGGTCGTTCTCGACCATTTGATGAGTAGCCGTTATCTGGAACGGAAAGAAGAACTCAAGGCGTACAGCGCCGCGTTCCGCAGGATCCAGGCGCGGGCTCTTTCACAGCAGGAATCGTTGGATCTCATCGCCGGGATCGGTGACGGCGTCTAAGGGCTGTCCCGCAATTCCTGGTGGATCAGCGCGCGGCGACAGATGCGGTGCATCGCAAGGCGGAGGGACGTCCGCATACTGGATGTATGTGGACGTTCCGACAACGCGGCGAGGTGCCGTAGCTGTCGTCGCGCGCCCGCCGGGAATTGCGGGACAGCCCTTAGGGAGGCACCATGTCCGCACGTCCTGCGAACGTCCCTTCCAGTACTTCTCTGAACGGCGCGCGGTGGCGGCGCAGCAGCCGCAGCACCGGAATGAACAACTGTGTCGAGGCCGCGTTACTCGACAGCGGTCTGCTGGCCGTACGTGACTCCAAGCGCGTGAACCACCCTGCGCTGCTCTTCGAAGCAGGCGCCTGGACCTGCTTCCTGGCCTCGGTGCCCGAAGCCGCAGTGCCGGGCACCGGGGGGCCCGGCACGGCGAGCCGTTGATCAGCGGATCGGCGGGCAGCAGAGAACGGCAGCGGATGCCCGTCATCCGGTGGGCGCGGTCCGCAGCACCGTGTCCACCGCCCACTCGATCTGTTCGGCCGTCAGGTCGGCGCGTGCGGTGAGCCGCAGCCGTGAGATGCCGTCCGGCACCGAAGGCGGACGGAAGCAGCCGACCACGAGACCCGCCGCACGGCAGTCGGCCGCCCAGCGCACCGCCTGCAGGGGCGAGGGCGCGAGGACGGAGACGACAGCGGCCTGCGGGCGTACCGCGCTGAGTCCCCCCGCGGTCAGACGTGTGTGCAGGGTGTGCGCCACCGTACGGGTGCGGCCGGCGAGCAGGGGATCGTCACGCAGCAGCCGCAGGCTCGCCAGCGCGGCGCCCGCCGCCGCGGGCGCCAGGCCGGTGTCGAAGATGAACGGGCGTGCCTCGTTGATCAGATGGTCGATGACCCGGGCGGGCCCGAGCACCGCGCCGCCCTGACTGCCGAGCGACTTCGACAGGGTGACCGTGGAGACCACGTCGGGAGCGCCCGCGAGTCCCGCCGCGTGCACGGCGCCGCGTCCGCCGTCGCCGAGCACGCCGAATCCGTGCGCGTCGTCCGTGATCAGCGCCGCTCCGTACGTACGGCAGACCTCGGCCAGCTCCGGCAGCGGCGCGGCGTCGCCGTCGACCGAGAAGACCGAGTCGGTGACCGCGACGGCCCGGCCGCCGTCATACGCGCCGAGCGCCTTGGCGACGGCCTCGGGGTCGCTGTGCGGGACGACTTCGGTCGCCGCTCTGGAGAGCCGGCAGCCGTCGATGATCGAGGCGTGGTTGGCGGCGTCCGAGACGATCAGCGAGTCACGGCCGGTCAGCGCGGTGAGCACGGCGAGGTTGGCCGCGTATCCGGAGGAGAAGACCAGTGCCGCCTCGAAACCGCTGAACTCCGCCAGCTCCCGCTCCAGTTCGGCGTGGAGCGCGGTGGAGCCGGTGACCAGCCGGGACCCGGTGGCGCCCGCACCCCAGCGGCGGGCCGAATCGGCGGCGGCTCCGGTGATCTCGGCTCGGCGGCTCAGCCCCAGGTAGTCGTTGCTCGCGAGGTCCAGCACATCCGCGGACGCGGCGCGCGGCCGGAGCGCGCGCACCAGCCCGGCCTCCGCCCGGCGGTGCGCCGCTGCGTCGGTCCACTCGAAGGGCTCGCGGGGAACGGCTGGAGTCATGGTCGATCCCTTTTTGTAGGCAGTTCACAGACCCTAGCCGGGGCGATGCGGGGTCAGGGTGTGGCAATACACACACCCCTGGGCTGCTCTGTTGTTCAGTTCCTCCTTGGCCGGAGGCGGTGCGGTAGGCCAGGATCACCCCTATGGACCTGCTGAACACGCTGGTGGACAAGGGGCTGCGGCGCGAACTGCCGACCCGTGAAGAGGCTCTCGCCGTGCTGGCGACGACCGACGACGAACTGCTGGACGTGGTGGCGGCGGCCGGAAAGGTGCGCCGCAAGTGGTACGGGCGGCGGGTGAAGCTCAACTATCTCGTCAATCTCAAATCGGGCCTCTGCCCGGAGGACTGCTCGTACTGCTCGCAGCGGCTGGGCTCCAAGGCGGAGATCCTCAAGTACACCTGGCTGAAGCCGGACGAGGCGTCGAAGGCGGCTGCGGCCGGAGTGGCGGGCGGGGCGAAGCGGGTCTGTCTGGTCGCCAGCGGCCGCGGGCCGACGGACCGCGATGTCGACCGCGTATCGGAGACGATCGAGGCGATCAAGGAGCAGAACGAGGACGTCGAGGTGTGCGCCTGCCTCGGGCTGCTCAAGGACGGCCAGGCGGAGCGGCTGCGGGCTGCGGGCGCCGACGCGTACAACCACAATCTCAACACGTCCGAGGCCACCTACGCCGACATCTGCACCACCCACGACTTCTCCGACCGGGTCGATACGGTCCAGCACGCCCAGGCCGCCGGTCTCTCGGCCTGCTCGGGGCTGATCGCGGGGATGGGTGAGAGCGACGCCGACCTGGTCGACGTGGTCTTCGCGCTGCGCGCCCTCGACCCCGACTCGGTGCCGGTGAACTTCCTGATCCCCATGGAGGGCACCCCGCTGGCCGGGGAGTGGCATCTGACCCCACAGCGGTGTCTGCGCATCCTGGCGATGGTGCGGTTCGTCTGTCCGGACGCGGAAGTACGGCTGGCGGGCGGACGCGAGGTGCATCTGCGCTCCCTGCAGCCGCTCGCCCTGCACCTCGTCAACTCCATCTTCCTCGGCGACTATCTGACGAGTGAGGGCCAGGCGGGCCGGACCGACCTGGACATGATCGCGGATGCCGGATTCGAGGTGGAGGGCTCGGACACGACGACACTGCCCGAACACCGCGAGGGCCTGGTGTCGGTCCGCCGCAGGGGCGCCGGAACGGATCTCGCGCCCAATGCCTGACTCCGCCGAGCTGCTCGAACTCGACCGGCGCCATGTCTGGCACCCGTACGGACCGATGCCCGGCCGGCAGGAGCCGCTGCTCGTCGAGTCGGCGTCCGGTGTCCGGCTGCGGGTCGCCGGTACGGGTGAGCTGGTGGACGGCATGTCGTCCTGGTGGTCGGCGATCCACGGCTACAACCACCCGGTGCTGAACGAGGCCGCACGCGGCCAGCTGGACCGGATGAGCCATGTGATGTTCGGCGGGCTCACCCATGAGCCCGCCGTCCGGCTCGCGGCGAAGCTGGTGGAGATCACTCCGGAGCCGCTCCAGCATGTGTTCCTCTCCGACTCGGGTTCGGTGTCGGTCGAGGTCGCCGTCAAGATGTGCCTGCAGTACTGGCGCTCCGTGGGCCGTCCCGCCAAGCAGCGGCTGCTGACCTGGCGGGGCGGCTACCACGGGGACACCTGGCAGCCCATGTCGGTGTGCGACCCCGAGGGCGGGATGCACGACCTGTGGTCGGGGGTGCTGCCGCGGCAGGTCTTCGCGGACGCGCCGCCCGCGGAGTACGAGCAGGGGTACGCCGACCACCTCCATGAGCTGATCGGCCGTCATGCGCATGAGCTGGCAGCGGTGATCGTGGAGCCGGTGGTCCAGGGCGCGGGCGGGATGCGTTTCCACTCCCCCGCGTATCTGCGGGTGCTCCGCGAGGCGTGCGACGCGCACGGTGTGCTGCTGGTCTTCGACGAGATCGCCACCGGCTTCGGCCGTACGGGCAAGCTCTTCGCCGCGGACCACGCCGGGGTCGCGCCGGACGTGATGTGTGTCGGCAAGGCCCTGACCGGGGGCTATCTGACCATGGCGGCGACGCTCTGTACCCCACGGGTGGCCGAGGGCATAGCGCGGGGCGAGGTGCCTGTGCTGGCGCACGGGCCGACGTTCATGGGCAATCCGCTGGCCGCCGCGGTGGCCTGCGCCTCGGTCGGGCTGCTGCTCGGGCAGGACTGGGAACGGGAGGTCAAACGGCTGGAGACTGCCCTGCTGGACGGTCTGTCCGGGGCGGCGGAGCTGCCGGGCGTCCGGGATGTGCGGGTACTCGGTGCGATCGGGGTCGTCCAGCTGGACCACGAGGTGGACATGGCGGCGGCGACCCGGGCGGCCGTGCGTGAGGGCGTCTGGCTGCGGCCGTTCCGCGATCTCGTCTACACCATGCCGCCGTACGTCACCGGCGATCAGGACGTGGCACGGATCTGCCGTGCGGTGTGCGCGGTGGCGAGGGAGGCATGACATGACGATTCTCGTGGTGACGGGGACCGGCACCGAGATCGGCAAGACGGTGGTGACGGCCGCGGTGGCGGCCGCCGCGCACGGCCGGTCCGTCGCCGTTCTGAAACCCGCGCAGACCGGGCTGCTGCCCGGCGAGCACGGCGACGCTGCCGAGGTGGCACGGCTGGCCGGAGCGGTGACCGCTGTCGAACTGGCGCGATTCCCTGACCCGTTGGCCCCTGCCACGGCCGCCCGGCGAGCGGGGCTCGCCCCACTGGGGCCGCGGGACGTGGCGGACGCGGCGCAGAAGCTGGCCACCGAACACGATCTGGTGCTGGTCGAGGGCGCGGGCGGGCTGCTCGTACGGTTCGACGAAGAGGGCGGCACCCTCGCGGACGCCGCCCGGCTGATGGGGGCGCCGGTGCTGGTGGTCGCCCCCGCCGGTCTCGGCACGCTCAACGCGACCGCGCTGACCGCCGAGGCGCTGCGAGCCCGGCGGCTGGACTGTGCGGGCGTCGTGATCGGCAGCTGGCCCGCCGAGCCCGGTCTGGACGCCCGGTGCAATCTGCTGGATCTCCCGGAGGTCGCCGAGGCTCCGCTGGTCGGCGTGGTGCCGGAGGGTGCGGGCCGACTGGCGCCGGCCGTCTTCCGTGACCGGGCGCGCAGCTGGCTCGCGCCCGGCCTGGGCGGGACCCGGGGCACCCCGTCGGGCTGAACGGCCCGCTTACGGGGGTGTCCGCTACGCTGCCGGGAATCTTCCGCGGCTCCCGGAGTGCGCCGGGCCATCCTGGGCATGAGCGGGGCGGGCAGGGAGACCATCACCGTGTACCCCTGCCGTCCCGTCCGCCGGAGGAGACCCGCGATGCCGCTGCGCAGTAGCAAGATCCCGAGCGACACCGTGCACCATCCGCTGTTCGCCCGTTTCTACGCCCGGTTCAGTGTCAACGCCGACCGCACGGCGGGGGTGGCGGCCCACCGCGCCGAACTGCTCGGGGGCCTCTCCGGCCGTGTGATCGAGATCGGCGCGGGCAACGGGCTGAACTTCGCCCACTATCCGGCAACGGTCTCGGAGGTGGTGGCCCTCGAACCGGAGCGCACCCTGCGGCAGTTGGCGGTGCGGTCCGCGATGCGCGCCCCTGTGTCGGTGGACGTGATGCCGGGGACGGCGGAGGCCCTTCCCGTGCCGGACGAGACGTTCGACGCGGCGGTGGCGTCGCTGGTGCTGTGCACCGTACGCGATCTGCCCCAGGCACTCACCGAGATCAGGCGGGTGCTGCGGCCTGGCGGTGAACTGCGGTTCTTCGAGCACGGTCTGGGCCAGGGGCCTGCGATGGCCGCGACCCAGCGGGCCCTGGACCGTACGGTCTGGCCGCTGCTCTTCGGCGGCTGTCACACAGCGCGGGACACCCTGGCCGCGATCGAGGCGGCGGGTTTCGAACTCGGCGCCTACCGGCGGCTGAACGTACCGGAGACCGGTCTGCGGCTGCCTTCCTCACCCTGCGTACTGGGCAGGGCACGGCGGCCGGATCCCGTGGTGACTTCGTGAGGGTCGGTGCGGTTGGCTTTGTGTATCTCCAGGGACAGCGAATGCGGGGTGGTGTGGGAGGCAGTTGGTGATCGCTCGTTGTCTGGATCTCGATGAAAAATGACGGCGCTGTCCCTCGGGATGCCGTGCTTGCTCAGCGCGTCGAGGTGAAGCGGCGATAGGGCGTGGCGTCCTCGCCGACCGATCCGCGTCGAGTAGCGGCGCTTAGTACTTGGATTTTCCAATGATTGGATTCTCCATGTATATTGGGATCATGGATGACCGGCAGCTGAACGAAGAGCTCCACGACTGTCTGTTCGCGATTCGTGCCCGTGTGCATACCGAGCTCAAGGAGCTGGCCCGGGAAGCGGGATTGACCGATACCCAGACCGATGCGCTGTGGAGGCTGAGTCGCGGGCAGGAGATGACCGCGCGCCGACTGGCCGACCGTTTGCAGTGCGACGCCTCGACCGCCACATCGATGATTGACCGGCTGGAGAAGCGTGGCCTGGTCCGCCGCGTGCCCCACCCCACCGATCGCCGCGTGAAAGTCATCCAGCTCACCTCCGAGGGGTGCGCGCTGCGTGATCGCGTCATCCAGCACACCACTGAGCACTCACCCTTCGCCCGCCTTGACCGCGAGAGCAGGCTGCGTCTGCACGCGCTTCTCCGCCAAGCGATCGACCACACCCACTCGACAGGTGAGACCGCCAACGTCATGGTCACCCCGGAAAAGGAGCAGCGATGAGCAGGAAGACCGCGGTCATCACGGGCGGGGCCTCGGGGCTGGGTTCGGTGACGGCACGCGAAATGGTCAAGGCCGGGTACAGCGTCGTCCTCGTCGGCCGGGACGCGACGCGCACCCGGGACGCTGCTGAACGCCTGCGTGGCTTGGCCCCTTCGGACAGTGAGGCGGCCCCGCCGAGGACGTACACCTGCAACCTGGAGAAGTGGTCGCAGGTACGGGCGCTGGCCGCGGAACTGGCCGCCGACAGCCACCCAGTGGACATCCTCATCAACAACGCAGGAGCAGCCTTCCCGCGGTACGAGCAGACAGCGGACGGCGCGGAACGCACCTACGCGCTCAATCACCACGCTCCGTTTCTGCTCACTCACGCCTTGCTGGCCGAAGGAGCGCTTACACCCCAGGCTCGGATCATCAACATGTCCTCGTTTGTGGAAAAGCGAGGCAACCTCGACGCGGACGATCCGGATGTGGCGGGAACCTCGTGGAGCAACCGTCTCTACAACCAGATCAATGTCTACGCGACGAGCAAGCTCGTCAGCCTCCTGGCGGCGCGAGAACTGGCACACCGCCTGCCCGACGGTATGAGCGTTTACAACGCCAATCCCGGCATGGTCAAGGGCACCGCGATGAACAGCAACGCCGGCGGGCTGATGCGGTTGACCGCCCCTCTGTTCCGACCGTTCTCCATCACCCCGGACGAAGGGGTGCAGACCCCTGTCTGGCTCTCCACCGCCTCGCCCGCACCACACCCCAGTGGGGGTTTCTTCACCAAGTCCCGGCCGCACACCCCTTCGCGCCTAGCTCTGAACGACGCCCTCGCCAACACCGTGTACACCAAGACCGCAGCCCTCCTCGGTGTGGTGCCCCTCACGAGGTAAGCCCGGCCGGGCCCGCGAAACACCCACCGCGCTCTGCGACTGCATCTTCGGCGTGCCCTCGTTGCACTCCTGCAAGCTCACCGCCGCGAGCTGCGCGGATACGCCTCGGCCGAGACATGCCTGACGAACGCGCCACAACCCGATGGTTTCACAGGCGGCGATTCACAGGGCGCGATTCACAGGGTGGGTGCGGTGCACAGGGCGCTCACAGGCTCCACTGGCGCAGTTCGTCCGCGATGGCCCGGACATCCGCCTTGTCCTGCTTGACCAGCTGCGCAAGATCTCTGACCTGCTCGGGCGAGGTGACGATCTTCAGCCCGCAGGCGACGAGATAGCCGTAGGCGACGGCCGAGGCGAACATCGCATTGGAGTGCTCCAAGGCCGGTACGTGCAGCAGCAGTTGCAGCAGAGCGGCGGCGCGCGCGTACGGGTCGCTGTAGACGGGGACCCCGAAAACCTCCGCATCGTGCCGGCTGACGGCCGCCACCAGCGCGCCCCAGTCGATGACGGGCGGGTCCCCGGGGGTCCGGTGCTCGGCGACCATGAGCAGCCAGGCCAGATCGATCTTGAGGTTCAACGGCTGCCTTTGCGGCGCTTGCCCTCCGCGGCGGGCTCGTCCGCGAACACCGACGCGTACTGCTTCATGAAGTCGGCGGCCGCCTCGACGAAGGTGTGCCCCACCTCGCCCGCGTCCTGGTTTACCAGCTCCTCGATGTAGCGGTTCACGCTCACACCGCGCTGGAGGGCGCGTTGGCGCGCCGCTTCGGCGGTCGCTTCATCCACGCGGACGTTCAGCTGAGTTTTGGCCACGTGACCACGCTAGCGCGCAGGCGCTAGCACCGGCAAGAGCGGCGCGGGACGGCTGCCGTCGCGCGGCACCCGGCGTCAGGCGGACAACCCGGCCGGCTCATGGCGAAACCGGTCGCCGGGCGGGCGGGCGTTCTGGTTGGCTCAACCCATGAGTGATCTTCACATCCGCTGTGCCACCCTCTCGGACCTCGAAGCCGTACTGCAGTTCTGGCGGCTCGCCGCGGAAGGAACCAGCGTCAGCGACGACCACGACGGAGTGGCCCGCCTCGTCACCCGGGACCCCGGAGCCCTCCTGATCGCGGAGCGCGACGGCCTCCTCGCGGGCACCGTGATAGCCGGTTTCGATGGATGGCGCTGCTCGCTCTACCGCCTCGCCGTAAACCCGGACTGCCGCCGGCAGGGCATCGCCACCACCCTCCCGGAGGCAGCGGAAAAGCGATTCGCCGCCCTGGGCGGACGACGGGGCGACGCCATGGTCCTGGAGGACAACGAACGGGCCCACCGCACCTGGGCCACCGCTGGCTACCATCGCGAGGACCACTGGCGACGGTGGGTCAAGCCGCTGTAGCCATGGACAGGACCGCCGGAAGGTTGCGATCAGCCGGACCGGGCACCGGAGACAGCAGAGGTGAGAGCGGCCGGCCGGACTCGGGGCGACCCGCCCTTTGCCCTTCCTTTACGATGGCTGTCCGCCGTACCACCAACCGGAAGGTGTGAGCGTCCGCCCATGGGCGAGCCCCCCAGTAGCGACATCTCAGTAGCCGACATCGCGCACTCCTCCCCTCCCTGGCCGATCATGGGACCGAGGTGAACCGATGACCGAGGTGCTTCTGCTCATCGTGGCGCTGCTGCTCTCGCTGGCCTGCTCGGCCTTTGTTGCGGCGGAGTTCTCGCTCACGACCGTCGAGCGCAGCGAACTCGAAGCGGCCGCGGAACGGGGGGAGCGCGGCGCGACGAGCGCCCTGCGGGCCGTACGCGGCCTCACCTTTCAGCTGTCGGGCGCCCAGCTCGGTATCACCGTCACCAACCTGGTCATCGGGATGCTCGCCGAGCCCTCGATCGGGAAGCTGCTGCGCGGGCCCATCGAGTCGCTGGGCCTCCCGTCCGGTGCGGCCTCATCGCTGGGCCTGGTGATCGGTACCGCCCTCTCCACCGTCTTCCTGATGGTGGTCGGTGAGCTGGTACCGAAGAACTGGGCGATTTCCTCCCCGCTGGCCGTGGCCAAGGTGGTGGCCACCCCCCAGCGGTACTTCAGCGCCCTTTTCCGCCCGCTGATCGGCCATCTCAACAACACCGCCAACAGGCTGCTGCGCCGGCTCGGCATGGAACCGACGGAGGAGCTGGCCTCGGCCCGGTCGCCCCAGGAGCTGGTCGCGCTGGCCCGGCACTCGGCCAAGGCGGGCGCGCTGGAGGAGGACACAGCGGAGCGGTTCGTCCGCACGCTCAACCTGGCGGATCTGACCGCCGAGAACGTGATGACCCCCAGAGTCCAGGTGGTGGCGCTCGATGTGCAGGCCAGCGCTGAGGACGTCGCCAACGCCACCCGCGCCACCGGCCTGTCACGCTTCCCGGTCTACCGGGGCAGCCTCGACCAGGTCGTCGGCGTCGCCGACATCAAGGACGTGCTGGCGCTCCCGGTGGAGCGCAGGCCGCGCTTCCCCGTCTCCGAGCTGCTCCGCGAGCCCCTGCTCGTACCCGAGACGCTGACGGTGGACCGGCTGCTCGACCGGATGTACGGCAAGCGCACGATGGCCGTGGTGATCGACGAGTACGGCGGCACGGCCGGTGTCGTCACGCTGGAGGACATCGTCGAGGAGGTCGTCGGCGAGGTGCGCGACGAGCACGACCCGCACGAGACGCCCGATCTCGCCGCCGCGGGCGATGACGCGGACGGCCGGCCGGTCTACTCGGTCGATGGAGCTGCCAGGACCGACCAGCTGGAGACGATCGGCCTGCGGGTCGCCGAAGGGCCGTACGAGACTCTGGCGGGCCTGGTCGCCACCGAGCTGGGGCGTATCCCGGCCGAGGGCGACAGCGTCGACGTGGCCGGCTGGCGGATCGATGTGGTGGACGCGAGCGGACGGCGCGCCGCCCGGCTGCTGCTGCACGCACCGGTGGCGGCCGGTGGCGATGACGACGGCACAGACGGCAGAACAGACAGCAAGGACCACGGAGAGGACTCGCGATGACCGTGGTCCAGCTGTTCATCGGGCTGCTGACGCTGGTCGTCAACGCCTTCTTCGTCGGCGGCGAGTTCGCCCTGATCTCCGTCCGGCGAAGCCAGATCGAACCGGCGGCGGATGAGGGCGACCGGCGGGCCCGGAGCGTGCTGTGGGGGCTGGAGCATCTGGCGGCGCTGATGGCGGCGGCACAGCTCGGCATCACGCTCTGCACGCTGGTGCTCGGTGTGGTCGCCGAGCCGGCCATCGCCCATCTGCTGGAGCCCGTCTTCCACACGGTAGGGATGCCCGGCGGGCTGATCCACCCGCTCTCCTTCATCATCAGCCTCGTCGTGGCCACGTATCTGCACATGCTCTTCGGCGAGATGGTCCCGAAGAACATCGCCCTGGCCGGACCGGTGCGGGCGGCTCTGCTGCTCGGCCCGCCGCTGGTCGCACTGGCGCGTGCGCTGCGTCCGGTGATCTTCGCGATCAACTCCTTCGCCAATGCCCTGCTGAAGCTGCTGCGGGTCGAGGCGAAGAGCGAGGTCGCCGCGACCTTCACGGACGACGAGCTGGCCCGCCTGGTGACCGACGCCTCGGCGGCCGGACTGCTCGACGACCGGGCCAGCGAGCGGCTGCACGACGCCCTGGAGCTGGGCCGGAGGCCGGTGCGCGATGTGGTCGTACCGCTGGAGCAGGTGGTCTACGCGCGCCTCGGAACGACTCCGGAGAAGCTGGAACAGCTGTCGGTCGAATCAGGCTTCTCACGCTTTCCCGTGGTGGACGACAACCGCCGGATCCTGGGATATCTGCACGTCAAGGATGCTCTGGACGCGCTGCCGCGCGATCTGCCGTTCGCTGTCTCCGCGATGCGGGCCATCGCCCGGGTGCGTGCCGCCAGTCCGCTGGACGACGTACTGACGGCGATGCGCCGCAGCCGTACGCACCTGGCGGCCGTGATGGCCGACGACGGCACACTCGCCGGTCTGGTGACGATGGAGGATGTGCTGCGGGAACTGGTCGGGCCTCCGACGACGCCGGCCGGAACCGTCGACTGAGCGCGCGCACCGCTCTTTCCCGGCAGACCCGCTTGAAGATCCCCATGAAGCTCCCACCGGGAGGCAGCGGCGCGTCACGGTACGATCGCCCGGCGATGAAATTGAATGCCTCCTACACCAGTCTGGTCGCGGTCGGCGACTCCTTCACCGAGGGAATGTCGGACGGCCTGCCCGACGGCTCGTACCGCGGCTGGGCCGACCTGCTCGCCGCGCGCCTGGCCACACGGACCACCGGCTTCCGGTACGCGAATCTCGCCGTACGCGGAAAACTGATCGGCCAGATCGCCGACGAGCAGGCGGAAGCGGCGGCGCAGCTCCGGCCTGATGTGGTGACGCTGGTCGGCGGCCTCAACGACACTCTGCGCCCCAAGTGCGACATGGGGATGGTGCTCGGGCGGCTTGAGGAGGCGGCAGGACGGCTGGCTCCCGCCTGCGGACAGCTGGTGCTGATGCGCAGCCCGGGCCGTAACGGACCGGTGATGGAACGCTTCCGCCCGCGTATGGAGGAGCTGTTCACCTTCATCGACGACCTGGCAGCGCGGCACGGCGCGCTGGTCGTCGACCTCTATGGGGCCCCGGCGCTCGGGGATCAGCGGCTGTGGGACGTGGACCGGCTGCATCTGACAGCCGAGGGCCACCGCCGGGTGGCCGAGGCGGTGTGGCAGACGCTGGGACTGGCGCCGGAGGACGACTGGCGGGCGCCGCTGCCCCCGGCCTCGGCGGCCCGGTGGATGGCGCGGCGGAGCAGTGACCTTCGGTTCGCGCGCGAGCATCTGGTGCCGTGGATAGGGCGGCGGCTGACGGGACGCTCATCGGGTGACGGGCGCAGCGGTGCCCAGTTCTGCCCCGACAGCGGAAAGGCGTTCTGGATCACGCCTGCGGACGACGGGTCCCCCGGCCCCGTGACCGGCTGGCGGCGGCTGGAGGCAGCTCCGGACGTGCCGTAGGAGCGGGGGTGTCGCAGGTGCGGGGACGTCATGGCCGCATCACAGAGCGACCGGGGCGAGCGCGCGGACCGTGGAAACGGTGTCCGCTTCGGCGGGGCCCTTGTCCTCGCGGTAACGGATGACGCGTGCGAAGCGCAGGGCGAGACCGGCCGGATAGCGGGGGCTTCGCTGCAGCCCGTCGAACGCCACCTCCACCACCAGCTCGGGCCGGACCCGTACGACATATCCGTCCCGGCTCACCTCGCGCGCCAGCAGTTCGCGGGTCTGCCAGGCCAGAAGTTCGTCGGTGAGGCCCTTGAACGTCTTGCCCAGCATCACCCACGGGCCGGGGTCCCCCTCCTCTCCGCGAGCGGCGAGATGGAGATTGCTGAGCACGCCCTGCCGCCTGCCATGCCCCCACTCCGCGGCCGTCACGACCAGGTCAAGCGTGTGCCGGGGCTTCACCTTGATCCACCCGGCTCCTCGGCGCCCCGCCGCGTACGGCGCTGCGGGATCCTTGACCATCACACCTTCCTGCCCCTGCGTGATGGCGTCCGCGAAGAACCGCTCGGCTTCGGCGGACTCGCCAGTGACCGTACGCGGAACACGCAGTTCAACGGGCACCACCGCGTCCAGTGCCTCCCAGCGGGTCTGTGCGGGCAGGTCGATGAGGTCGGCGCCGTCGCGGTGCAGCAGGTCGAAGAAGTACACCCGCAACGGCACGTCGGCACGCAGCCGGGCCGGGTCCTGCCGCGACGCGGTACGGGCGGCCGTCACCTGGAACGGCAGGGGGCGCCCGTCCGGTCCCAGCGCGATGGCCTCCCCGTCGAGCACCGCCGAGTCCACCGGCAACTCCCTTGCCGCCTCGACCACTTCCGGCACCCGCGAGGTGATGTCGTCCAGGCTCCGGGTGAAGACGGCCACTTCGCCGCCGTTCCGGTGGACCTGGACCCGGATACCGTCCAGCTTCCACTCCAGAGCGGCGGGCCGTACCCGCTCCAGGGCCGCGCCGACATCGGGCGCCCCCGCGGCGAGCATCGGCCGCACCGGCCTGCCCACTTCCAGGCCGAAGGCCCGCAACGCCTCCTGCCCGCCCGACAGAGCTGCAGCCGCCACGGCACGGGCGGAGCCGCGGAACATCAGGGCCCGCCGGACCTCCGCCGCTGCCACCCCTGCGGCCTTCGCCACCGCGTCCGCGACCACGGAGTCGAGTGCGCCCTGCCGCAGTTCACCGACGAGGACGGCGCCGAGAAAAGACTGCTCCGAAGCGGTGGCCCGGGAGAACAGCCCCCGGAGCAGGGCGCTCCGTTCGTCACGCGAACCGGGGCCGTGCACGGCGGCCAGCGCGGCCAGGGTGTCCTGGGTCTCCCGCACACCGAGCGACGGATCAGCCGCGGGCTCCGGAAGGTCGCGCAGAGCCGCGGGACCGACCCCGATCCGCATCCGCCGGGACTCACCGGAGAGCAGCGCCACCGCGGCAGGCAGATCGTCCGGTTCCAGGCTTCCGAAGTACTCGGCCAGCAGGGCGGTCTTCACGTTCCTGGCGGATTGCGAACCGACGGCGCGGGAGGTGGCGGCGAGTTCATGAAGCAGCATGGCGGGGCTCCGGGCCGGTGGAAGAGGCTGGGTGATGGCGGAGTATCCATACCCGTTTTCCACCGTGGTGTCCCGGCGCGGCACGGCGCGGGCCGGGCAGGGGCAGTACACCGCGGACCGGGTGCGGACCGGGACGGCACGGTGCGGACCGGGCGTAGAGACCTCCGTACGCTCGTGGGCTCGTCCGCCCGCGCGGCTCAGCGCACCCCGCGCGGGCGGAACTGCACGCTGATGCGCGGCCCCACGGGCTTGGCCGTCTTGAGGATGGCGTGCTCCCAGGTGCGCTGGCAGCTGCCGCCCATCACGATGAGGTCGCCGTGCCCGAGCGGCGTACGGACGGTGCCGCCTCCGCCGCGCGGCCGGAGCGTGAGGCTCCGGGGAGCGCCGAGCGAGAGGATCGCGACCATCGTGTCCTCACGGCTGCCGCGGCCGATGGTGTCACCGTGCCAGGCGACACCGTCCCGTCCGTCGCGGTAGAAGCACAGTCCGGCGGTGGTGAAGGGCTCTCCGAGCTCCTCGGCGTAGTGTGCCCCGAGCGCGTCACGGGCCTCGTCGAGCACGGGGTGCGGCAGGGGGTCGTCCGCGCCGAAGAACGACAGCAGCCTCGGCACTTCCACCACCCGCTCGTACATGACGCGCTGTTCCGCGTGCCAGGGGACGTCCCACACCAGTACGTCGAAGAGCGCGTCCGCCCCGGTGAGCCACTGCGGCAGTACATCGATCCAGGCGCCCTGCCCCAGGTGGCTGCGGTGGACTCCGGCCAGTGGGCGCAGACCGGTCGCGTCGCCCTGGTCGAAGAGGGAACTCTGCAGGTGGACAGCCATACCGCACAGCATACCCGAACGCACATTCGAACACGGTGACCCGCTCCGAACGCCGTAGCAAAGCACAAAGAGAACCGGGGCACGGACCTGCAGGAACCGCCAGTAGAATCACTTCACGTGACTGCAAAGCCTCGCATCCCCAACGTTCTGGCCGGCCGCTACGCCTCCACGGAGCTCGCTGTCCTCTGGTCCCCCGAGCAGAAGGTCAGGCTGGAGCGGCAGCTTTGGCTGGCCGTGCTGCGTGCCCAGCAGGATCTCGGGATCGAGGTGCCCGGGACCGCGGTCGCCGACTACGAGCGGGTGCTCGACCAGGTGGACCTGGCTTCGATCGCCGAGCGGGAGAAGGTCACGCGGCACGACGTGAAGGCGCGGATCGAGGAGTTCAACGCCCTGGCGGGACATGAGCAGATCCACAAGGGCATGACGTCGCGCGACCTCACCGAGAACGTCGAGCAGCTCCAGATCCGGCTCTCGCTCGAGCTGATGCGCGACCGGACCGTCGCCGTGCTCGCCCGCCTCGGCAGGCTGGCCGGTGAGCACGCGGAGCTGGTGATGGCCGGGCGTTCGCACAACGTGGCCGCGCAGGCGACGACGCTCGGCAAGCGCTTCGCGACGACCGCGGACGAACTGCTGGTGGCGTACGGGCGTCTTGAGGACCTGCTGGGGCGTTATCCGCTGCGCGGGATCAAGGGCCCGGTCGGCACCGCACAGGACATGCTGGACCTGCTGGGCGGCGACGAGTCGAAGCTGGCCGAGCTGGAACAGCGGATCGCTGGGCACCTCGGCTTCGCGCACGCCTTCACATCGGTCGGCCAGGTGTACCCCCGCTCGCTCGACTACGACGTGGTGACCGCGCTCGTACAGCTGGCGGGCGCGCCCTCGTCCCTGGCCAGGACGATCCGGCTGATGGCCGGGCACGAGCTGGTCACGGAGGGGTTCAAGCCGGGGCAGGTCGGCTCGTCCGCGATGCCGCACAAGATGAACACCCGCTCCTGCGAACGCGTCAACGGTCTGATGGTGATCCTGCGCGGTTACGCGTCGATGACCGGCGAGCTGGCCGGCGATCAGTGGAACGAGGGCGACGTGTCGTGCTCGGTCGTCCGCCGCGTCGCCCTGCCCGACGCGTTCTTCGCCTTCGACGGGCTGTTGGAGACCTTCCTGACGGTGCTCGACGAGTTCGGCGCGTTCCCGGCGGTGATCGCTCGCGAACTGGACCGCTACCTGCCGTTCCTGGCCACCACCAAGGTGCTGATGGGTGCCGTACGGGCGGGCGTCGGCCGCGAGGTGGCGCACGAGGTCATCAAGGAGCACGCGGTCGCGTCCGCGCTCGCGATGCGTGAGCAGGGCGCCGAGCGCAACGAGTTGCTGGACAAGCTGGCGGCCGACGAGCGGATGCCCCTCGACCGGGCGCAGTTGGATGCGCTGATGGCGGACAAGCTCTCCTTCACCGGCGCTGCGGGTGCCCAGGTGGCCGCGGTGGTCTCGCGGATCGAGGAGGTCTCCAAGCAGCACCCGGAGGCCGCTGCCTACACCCCCGGCTCGATCCTCTGACCCGCCGGTGAAGCCCGAAGAGCTCGAAGCCGCCCGCGACCGCATCGTCCCCGATGTGGTCGCGGAGGGCTTGAGCGTACTGTTCTGCGGGATCAACCCCGGCCTGATGACGGCCGCGACCGGCCATCACTTCGCCCGGCCCGGAAACCGCTTCTGGCCGGTGCTGCATCTGTCCGGATTCACGCCACGCAGACTGGCCCCTTCGGAGCAGGACGAACTGCTCGCGCTCGGCCTCGGCATCACCAATGTGGTGGCACGGGCATCGGCCCGCGCCGATGAGCTGAGCGCCGAGGAGTACCGCGAGGGCGGTCGCGTTCTGACGGCCAAGGTGGGGAGGCTCAGGCCGCGTTGGCTCGCCGTCGTGGGAGTCACCGCCTACCGCACGGCGTTCGGAGAACCCAAGGCACGGATCGGACCGCAGACGCGGACGATCGGCTCCACCCGGATCTGGACACTGCCCAACCCGAGCGGCCTCAACGCCCATTGGACCGCGGCCACGATGGCCGAGGAGTACGGCAGACTGCGCGAAGCCGCGCAACTCACGCCTGCGCAGCTCACATCTGCACAGCTCACGCCTGCACAGCTCACACCTACACAGACCGCACCTGGACGGACGGCGCCCGCCCGAGCCACGTCCGAGTCCGCGCGGTAACCCAGCCGACCGGGATCCGGCACACCGGGCTGAACACCGCCCCCACCCGGAGACGCTGAAAGACGCTGGGAGGGAGCCTCCCGGCACCCGGCACCCGGCACCCGGCACCCGGCACCCGGCACCCGGCACGATCCGATCCCACGGCCGGGTGGCGCGGGCTACGGCGGATCCACGTCGGTCACCGCAGCGACCAGTTGAGCCTCGTGCTCCTGGCTTCCGTGAACGGCACCGACGGCGATCCACCGTTCCTCGGCCCTCCAGAGATGGAGGGACGACATGGTGGTGCACAACTCGTCCCAGGGTTCCGGTATCTCCTCCCCCTCCATACGCCGGGTCAGCATGCTCCAGAGGCTGAACGCCTGCGCTTCGCCCCACCGCGCGTCGAGCACCGCCACAAGGGCCTCGTAGTCGGCCCCGAACTGGTCCTCCGCCTGCGCCTCCGGTGCGGAGGTGCCCCCGCGTCCCAGAAGCGTGTCGCGGGTGATCAGAGCAGCGAGGTGGTACCCGGGGCCGCCCGGACCGGTGTCCGACCATCCGCGCCGCGTGGGGAACGCACGGGTCCGCAGCCGGTCGATGGTGGCGACGTACTGAGCGGTGGTCATCACCTCAGTAAACCCTCCACCACTGACAGTTGGCCGCCGGGGCGGTCAGACGTCACGCCGGTGCAACGCCGCCCAGCCGGCACCCACCGCGACAGCCGCCCAGCCAGCGGTGACAGCGAGTCCGCTCCACGGCCCCAGCGACCCGGTCGAGTGCTGGAGCAGGACCTGCTGTCCGGCCCGGTCCGGCAGGAAGTCGGCAAGACCCGCGCCGTGATTCACGTCACCGATCACGAACGACACCAGGAGCAGGAAGGGTATGAGCGTCCCCATGACGGCGGGCCCGCTCCGAAGCACCGCCGCCAGGCCTGCGGCGAACAGCGTGATCAGCGTCAGATACAGAGCACAGCCCACTGCGGCGCGCAGCCCACCGGGGGCACCGATGCCGCCACCGGGAGCACCGATGAGAGCCTGCCCTCCGAGGAAGCAGGCAAGGCCGGTCATCAGGCCGACCGCACAGGCAAGTGCGCCGATGACGGAGAGTTTCGCCGCGTAGAAGAGGCCTCTGCGCGGAACAGCGGTGAGTGAGGTACGGATGGCGCCGGTTCCGTACTCACTGGTGACGGCTGTAGCCCCGAAGCAGATGGCGGCGATCTGACCGAAGTTGAGGCCGAAGAACGAGGTGTGGACCGGATCGAATCCAGGCTTGCCCGCATCCTCGTGCCCGATGGTGGCACTACCGAGGAGCGAGAAGGCCACCGTGGCGAAAAAGACGGCCAGTAGCGCACCTTCCAGGGCGCGCACGGAGCGGATCTTGATCCATTCCGCGTGGAGGACGGCAGAGAACGTCATGGCTCATACCCCCGGAGTGAGAGACGCAGGGCGGGCCGGGAATTGTGTCTCGCCGAGGGTGAGGTCGAGATATGCCTCTTCCAACGTGGCTTGCTCCGTCGCGAGTTCAAGAATCGTGATGCCCTCCTCGGCCGCGACACGACCGATGCCCTCGGCGCTCGCACCCTCGACGACCCAGCTGCCGTCTTCGCGTTCGGCCGGGATCAGTCCCTTGCGGAGCAGCAGGGATCGCAGTTGCTCACCACTGGTGCTCCGCAGCCGGACTCGTGGCCGGATCCGCGAGTCGATGAATTCCTGCATCGGGGTGTCGGCGAGAAGCCGTCCCTTGCCCAGGACCACGAGATGGTCCGCGAACGAAGCTGTCTCGTTCATGAGATGGCTGGACACGAGCACAGTCCTGCCCTCCGCGGCGAGGCGGCGCATCAGCTCCCGTATCCAGATGATCCCCTCGGGGTCGAGGCCGTTCGACGGTTCGTCCAGCATCACTACGGACGGGTCCCCCAGCAGAGCAGCGGCTATACCCAACCGCTGCCGCATTCCCAGCGAGAACGTCCTGATGCGATGGACAGCAACGCTCGCGATACCCGCCTCCTCCAGCACTTCGTCAACGCGCCGTCGCCCCATGCGATGGGTAACGGCCAGAGCCAGCAGGTGATCGCGTGCGGTGCGCGCACCGTGCGCGGCATTCGCGTCGAGGAGCGCGCCCGCCAGCCGCAGCGGCTCTCCGGCTTCCGCATACCGCCGTCCACCGACGGTGGCAGCGCCTGAGGAAGGGCGGTCGAGGCCGAGGACCAGCCGCATGGTCGTGGACTTGCCCGCGCCGTTCGGCCCGAGGAAGCCGGTGACCCGGCCGGGCAGGACGGCGAACGAGAGCCCGTCCACTGCCCGCTTCGAACCGTAATCCTTGGTGAGTTCGCAGACTTCGATACTGGTCATGGGTCCACCTTCCCGGTGGTCCACTGTCAGTGACTTCCCCCGCCCGGGGGGACCGGCTCCCCCATGCGGGGGAGCCGCCGGAGTGTGACCGGCTGGCACGATTACGGCATGTTCCGCCTCATTCGGCCACTGCTGCGCCCGGTCACCTACACACGATGGCTGCATGTCTGTGTGCCACTCGCGTTCGTCGCCGTGTGGCTGTTCATCAACATGAAGCAGTTCTACTTGCCGGTGTTCCTGGTCATTCCGCTCGGACTGATCCCTGCCGTCCGGCTGGAGGAGTCGCTGCAGGCCCAGTTGCTGCTCACGCCTGACGAACGGGGACGGCCCGAGGCATCCATCTCGGTCGCCCCGTCTCTGACATGGGCAGACCGCTGGCGTACCGTGCTGTGGCTCGAAGCGCGGCTGGCCTCCAGCGTCCTGGGGGCGATTGCTCCCGTGCAGCTGCTCTACCTCGCCCTCAGGCTCTTCGATGCCGCGCCCTGGTGGTGCTCCCTTCTCGCACCACTGCCGATCGTGGCGATACCGGTCTGTGTGGTCGCTTCCGGCGCACTGATCACAACCGTCGCCCGCCTGCTGCTCGGCCCTTCGCAGGGACAGCGGCTGACCGCGCTGGAGGAGCGTACGGAGCAACTCCTCGAACGGAACCGCATCGCGAGGGAGTTGCACGACTCCATTGGGCACGCCCTCACCGTGGCCGTGGTGCAGGCAGGTGCGGCGCGGGCCGCGAACGACCCGGTCTTCACCGACCGGGCCCTGGCCGCCATCGAGGAGACGGGACGGGAGGCATTGGAAGATCTGGAGCGCGTGCTGCTCATCCTGCGCGAGTCGGCGACCCCGCTGGGGCAGCGCCCGTCGCTCAGCGAGGCGGACCGGCTTCTGGAGTCGGCTCGCAGCTCGGGCGCGAAAGTGGATGCCGAGGTGAGTGGTCCGGTGGAGCTGGTGCCCGGTCCGATCTCACGCGAGGGATACCGCATGCTGCAGGAGGCGTTGACCAACGTGCTGCGTCACTCCGGCCCGGTGCCGGTGCGGGTACGGATCTCTGTCGTTGCCGGGCAGCTCAGCCTGGAGGTGACCAATCCGCTGAACAGTTCGGCTGGACGGTCCAGTGGCGGGAGCGGGTTGCGTGGCATACGGGAGCGCGCGGCGCTGCTCGGTGGTACAGCGGAGACGGGTCCGCACGGAGGCGATTGGAGGGTATATGCACGGTTGCCGCTCGACGGCCTAGGCTGACGGGGTGCCGATCTCTGTGCTGCTTGTCGACGATGAACCTCTCGTACGTGCCGGCCTGCGCGCCGTACTTGAGGCCCAGGGCGACATTCAGGTGGTGGGCGAGGCCGCTGACGGTGCGGCCGTGGTGCCGCTGGTGCGCCAGTTGCGCCCCGATGTGGTGGCTATGGATGTGCGGATGCCCCTGCTGGACGGCATCGCGGCCACCCGGGCAGTACTGCGGACCGTTCAGCCGCCGCCGAAGATCCTGGTCGTGACGACTTTCGAGAACGACGAGTACGTCTATCAGGCGCTGCGCGCGGGGGCGGACGGGTTCCTGCTGAAGCGGGCCCGGCCGGCTGAGATCGTCCACGCGGTGCGGCTGATCGCCGAGGGAGAGTCGCTGCTCTTCCCGGCAGCGGTCCGAGCGCTCGCCGCCGAGTACGGCAACAGCGCGGCGCGAGAAGCACTGGACCGGGCGGCTCTCACCGAACGGGAAGCCGCAGTGCTCCGGCTGATGGCACGCGGCCTGTCGAACGCGGAGATCGCAGCCCAGCTGATCATCGGTGTCGAGACGGTGAAGTCCCACGTCAGCGCTGTGCTGGCGAAACTGGGAGCTCGCGACCGTACGCAAGCGGTGATTGCCGCGTACGAGTCGGGGTTCGTCGCGCCCGCCTGACCCGCCACCGTCCCGGCAGCCACTCGCCGCCCGACCTGTCACCCGGTACCATCCGGCACACACGCACGAGCTGAGCTGGGAGGACAGACGTTGGGGCAGCTGACCGGCGGGGATCCCTCGTTGCTGCGACGGATCAACTCCTCCGTGGTGCTGCACGCACTGCGCGGCGAAGTGTTCCCGACCCTGACGGATCTCACCCGCATCACCGGCCTTTCGCGGCCGACGGTCGAAGGCGTGATCGAAGGACTGATCTCGGCCGGCCTCGTCGTCGAGGACGCCCCCGAGGAGGAGGGGGAGACCCGACGGCAGGGGCGTCCGGCACGGCGGTTCCGTTTCCGTGCGGAGGCCGGGCATCTGCTCGGCATCGAGATCGGCCCGCACCGGGTCGCCGCCCTGCTCTCAGGCCTCGATGGCGAGATCATCGGCGCCGGTTCCCGCAAGGTGCCGGAGACGGCGTCCGCGGACGAGCGGCTGGAGCGAGTACGGAGCACGGTGGCCGATGTGCTGCGCCGGGCCGGAGTCGCGCGCAGCACGCTGCGCGCTGTCGGGGTCGGCAGCCCGGGAATCGTGGAGGCCGACGGCACAGTCCGGCTCGGCACGGCGCTTCCCGAGTGGACCGGGCTCGCGCTGGGCGAGCGGCTGCGGCGGTCGTTCCGCTGCCCGGTCCTGGTCGAGAACGACGCCAACGCGGCGGCCGTGGCCGAACACTGGAAGGGCGCCGCGACCGATTCCGACGACATCGTTTTCGTGCTCGCCGGACTGAGTCCCGGTGCGGGTTCGCTGATCGGCGGGCGGTTGCACCGCGGTTTCGGCGGCGCGGCGGGCGAGATCGGCGCGCTGCATCTGCTGGGCCGCGGAGTCCGCCCCGAGAAGCTGCTCTCCACGACCGACGAGCCGCTCCACCCGCTGGACGAGCATGCGGTCGCCGAGGTCTTCACTCATGCCAAGGAGGGCGACACGCGGGCCCGGGCCGCCGTGGAGCGGTTCATTCAGCGGCTGGTCCACGATGTGGCGGCGCTGGTGCTGGCGCTCGACCCCGAGCTCGTGGTGATCGGCGGCTGGGCGGCCGGGCTCGACGGGGTACTGGAGCCGCTGCGGGGCGAGTTGGCGCGCTACTGCCTCCGTCCGCCCCGGGTCGCGCTGTCCGTGCTCGGTGAGGCCGCAGTGGCGACGGGCGCGCTGCGGCTGGCGCTCGACCACGTGGAGGAGGAACTCTTCGCGGTGGAGGGCACGGTGACGGCGCGCCGCTGATCGCGACGACGGGCCCCGTCACGCCATTGCGGCGGCGGACCGGTCACACCATCGCGGCGACGGAACCCGTCACGGGATGGCTCCGGGGGCAAGGACAACGGACGGCTGGGGCCAGCTCGGTCCGGACGATGGACGTCCGGATCAGGAGGCTTTCTTGCCGCCGGGCAGCTGGTCGCTGATCTCCAGGTCGCCCGAGTCACCGAAGGTGAGCCGGCAGGTGTCAGCCCGGTAGGTGGCCACCGACACCGCGACCGTCCTGCCGCCCGCGATGTACCGGGTGGTGACGACGAGCACCGGAGCACCGGGCAGCCGGTCGAGTTCCTTGGCGTCGTCGGCGCGGGCCGAACCGAGTTCGACTGCGCGGTCCTGGCCGTCAAGGTCGAGATGCTGGAGCTCACGCAGGACGGCGCGCGCACGGGCCGGGCCCGACGGAGCTTCTATGGCGGACAGTTCGGGCACGGAGGCAACCGGTACGTACAGCAGCTCCGTGGCGACGGACTGCCCCTGCGTCATCCTGATCCTGCGCACGGTGTGCACCGCGTCGTCGCTGTCCGCGTCGAGCAGCCGGGCCACGGCGGCCGGCGGGGCGGTGCTGCCGCACTCGACGGGCTGCCAGGCGTCGTCCGCCGCACCGGGCCAGGTCTGCTGCGAAGTCGACACGTCGACACCGACGCGCGGCGGGGCCACCGTGGTGCCGACCCCGCGGCGGCGCTGCAGACGCCCTTCCAGCTCCAGCTGTTCCAGTGCCTGGCGCAGCGTGGCGCGCGCGACGCCGAAGCGAGCGGCCAGTTCACGCTCGTTGGGCAGGATCTCCCCGACCGCGAATTCCGAGTCCAGCGCCTCGGTGAGCACGGACTTGAGGTGCCAGTACTTCGGCTCCGGCACCGATTCCAGCTGCGTGGTCCCCACCCTGATCCTCCGCAATCGCCGTACGCCCGGCGGCTTTTCCGTGCCCTTGTTTATTAAAGGTTCCTGCACTAACTCTGCGAGAGTAGGGCGGCACCCCTTCTTGGTCAAGACCAATCCTCGCCCGATAGCGGAACGGAGTCGAGTCATGACGCAGTGCGTTCACGGGAAGTTATCGGTCAGAGGGCCGCCACGCCAACCGGCAGCGGCAGCGGGCAGCAGGAAGTGACCAGCCGGAACCGAAAAGTCGAGCGCACCAAAGAGCCCCGCAGCACAGAAGAGCGCAGTCGGCGCAGAAAGCGCGCAGGGGCCCGGGGGCGAAAGCGTGCCCGGCAGACCAGGGCACACCCGGACGAGCGGACCGCCCCCCGGATCAGAGGGGCCGGAGAGCCCTACTCCGCGGATAGCAGCAGGAGTTTGTCAGGATTGCGCACGATATAGATCTCGGCGATCCTGCCGTCCTTGATCTCCACCTGCATCACGGTGTCCACGGTGCCGCCCGATAGCACAACGATCGCCGGGGCGCCGTTGAGCTCCCTGATGCGGAACTCGGCATCCTCTACGCCCTTCTCCGCGACGCCGAACAGGAAACGGCCCACCTTGTCCGCGCTCTCGATGACGCGCAGCGGCGCCTTGGACTTGCCGCCACTGTCCCCCACCAGGCGCACTCCGGGGGTGAGCAGGGCCAGCAACTCGTCCAGGTTCCCGCCCGACGCCGCCGCCAGGAACCGTTCGGTCAGAACGCGGCGTTCGGCCGGATCGACGTCGTACCGCGGCTTACGCTCGTCCACATGGCGCCGCGCGCGCCCGGCGAGCTGGCGCACGGCCGCCTCGCCGCGGTCGAGTACGACGGCGATCTCCGCGTACGGGAATCCGAAGGCCTCCCGCAGCACGAACACCGCACGCTCCAGCGGAGAGAGCGATTCCAGCACCACCAGCACGGCGAACGAGACGGACTCGGCGAGCACCGCCTGCTCCGCGGTGTCGGGAACGGACGCGCCGAAGTCCGTGGCGAGCGGCTCGGGAAGCCACGGCCCCACATATGCCTCGTGCCGCGACTGCACGTGCCTGAGCCGGTCGAGCGCCAGCCGGGTCGTGATGCGGACGAGGAAGGCACGCGGCTCGCGCACATCGCCGCGGTCGGCCGCCGACCAGCGGAGCCAGGCCTCCTGTACGACGTCCTCCGCGTCGGCGACGCGGCCGAGCATCCGGTACGCCACACCGGTCAGTACCGAGCGGTGTTCTTCGAAGAGGTCGGTTGCCGTGTCGATCGCCACTCCCCCATCCCAGCCGACCCGCACCCCGGTGTCCAGAAGGAATCGCCGGAAGGGACCCGATCCACTTCAGCGCCGCCCTCCCCGTCTCGCGCGGCCCGCACTTCACGCCACCCCCTCCTCGGGCCATCCGCCTCTCGCGCCACCCGTTTTCGCCCCGCCCCTTGAAGTACAAGCTACTGAAGGGTAATTGTTACTGACGCGACGTCTAAGTGCCGGTTCCTGCTCTCAGGGACCCCCACCCCAGGGAGCAGCAGCATGTCCGCCCAGGTCTCCTTCACGATCGACACGACGACGGGGCAGAAGCCGGTCTCGGTGGCGTACGAGCGCACCGGATCCGGCGCTCCGCTCCTGCTGCTGCACGGTATCGGCCACCACCGGCAGGCGTGGGACCCCGTGGTGCACATCCTGGCCGCCGAGCGCGAGGTCATCGCCGTTGACCTGCCCGGGTTCGGTACCTCGCCCGCGCTTCCCGACGGCGTGCCGTACGACCTCGCGTCGGTCGTGCCCGTCCTCGGCTCGATGTGCGAGGCGCTCGGCGTCGAACGGCCCCATGTGGCGGGGAACTCGCTGGGCGGTCTGCTCGCGCTCGAGCTGGGCAACAGGAAGCTCGTACGGTCGGTCACCGCCCTCTCACCGGCCGGATTCTGGACGCCGGGCGAGCGGCGGTACGCGTTCTCGACCCTGACGGCGATGAGGCAGGGCGCCCGGCTGCTGCCGCCCCCGGTGGTCGAGCGGCTGTCGCGCTCGGCGGCCGGGCGGGCGGCCCTCACCGGCACCATCTACGCCCGGCCGGGCCGCCGTTCACCGGAGGCCGTCGTCGCGGAGACCCGGGCGTTGCGCGGCGCGACCGGCTTCGACGAAACCCTCGCCGCCGGCCGGGACGTACTCTTCACGTCCGAAGTCAGCGCCGTACCCGTCACCGTGGCCTGGGGCACGAAGGACCGCATCCTGCTGCGCCGCCAGGGCATCCGCGCCAAGCGCACCATCCCCGGCGCCCGGCTGGTGCGGCTGCCCGGCTGCGGCCATGTCCCGATGAGCGACGACCCCGCCCTGGTGGCCCGCGTCATCCTCGACACCAGCCGCTGAGCGGGGTCCGCCCACCCCGGACCCGAGGGTCACGCCCACCGCGACCAGAGCGCTGCCCGCGGCCTGCGGCGCTCCGTAGCCCCCGGCGCCGACCAGGGGCGCGGTTAGCGCGGCGGCCACGGGGATCAGGCGCCCGAGAACAGCGTGGCCCGCTCGGCGCCGATCCGCTGCATCCCGCTGTACCAGCAGACGAACCCGATGACGGTGACCACCACCGCCTGCCAGCCGAGTGCCATCGCCTCCGCGGTGTCCGCCGCCCGGACGAAACCGGTTCCGTCCACCGCCACGCCGATCCCGGCCGATTCGACGGCCGCCACCGCGCACACCGTGGCGGACAGCAGCTTCGGACCGAGCGGCCGCAGCACCGGAGGGACGAGGACCGCGAAGCCCACCTCCCCCGCGAGCGCGCCCGCCGAGCAGCCGCTTCCCAAGGCGTCGGTGCGGCCCAGCCCTGGACCGCGAAGGCGCCCGCGGCCACCAGCAGTGCGCCGAGCAGAACCGGCCGGGCCGGTCGGCGCCCCCCGGCCAGCGGCACGAGTACGCCGCCGACGTCGCCCCGCCGGGCACGGCCGCGCATCGCACTGCCGGTTCACCGGCCTGGGAGCTGCTGCTGCCGGTCACGGCCGCGCCGTCCCGCCGCCGTGGCCGCCGGCTGCAGGAGGCGTTGCGCACCGCGGTCCGGACCGGCCGGCTTCCGGCCGGGACCCGGCTGCCGTCCAGCCGTGCGCTCGCGGCGTAGGCGCTGCTGGCCGAGTTCATCAGGGGCGGCGGCTACGACCGTCAGTTACGGCGCTGCCAGCGCGCCTACCGGGAGCGGCGGGACGCCCTGGTCCGGGCTTCGAAGAGCACATCCCCGGATCCGCGGTCAGCGGGATCGCCGCAGGACTGCATGTCATCGCGCGGCTGCCGGAAGCTCACGGCCCGGAGAGCCGGTTCCAAGAGCGGGCGGCCCGGGCGGGGGCCGCCGTGCGCCCGCTGTCCGACTACGGAACCGCCCGCCCCCGGGACGACGTCGTACGTCTGGTGCTCGGATACGCGCAACTGGCGCCGCCGGAGATCGAGCGCGGTATCCGGCTGCTGGCAGGAACCAATTGAGGCCCGCGTCGGTTCACTTGGGGTGAGGGGGTACGTGCAATGGCAACTGCATCACCATGGGGCACCGGACCGGACGCTTCGCGTCTTTTCCGGCAGGAAAAGGTTACCAATCAACCAAAATCACACTTAACCCATCAGTCACAGGGTGTTCGTGATCAGGCAACACCGCTCGGTCACAGTGAGGGCATGACCGATGTGAACCCCGCGAAGAGCACCCGTCGCCCGCACCACTGGCGCCGGGACCTCATCGAACTGGCCGCCCTGTTCACCGCCGTAGCGCTCGCCGACGCCGTCGCCAATCTCGTCGCGCACGGGCCCGACGGGCCCTTCCTCCTGGTCGCCGCCGCGGTGGCGCTCATCGGCACGGCGGCGTTCCACCTCTGGTGGGCCCAGCACCACAGCCACGCACCACCGTCCGGACGGTCGTCCGGACGGTCCGGCGCGAGCGACCCGGCCGGCACGCCCGCAGTGCCCCGCGACGACCACGCGCACGGCAACAGCAGCGACAGCAGCGACGCGAACGGGATGGCGCGGTCCGAGACCGTGCTGTGGCGGATGCGTACGACCGTACGGGACGAGCCCGGCAGCCTGGCCGCGCTGTGCACGGCGCTGGCCCGTCACCAGGTCGACATCCTGACGCTCCAGACCCACCCGCTCGCCGACGGTACGGTCGACGAGTTCCTGCTGCGCGCCCCCGCCGCCTTCCAGTCCCGGCAGCTCGGCCACGAGGTCGCGGCGGCAGGCGGGCACGACACCTGGATCGAGCGCGCGGACGCCCACGACCTGGTCGACGCACCGACCCGCGTGCTGGGCCTCGCCACCCGCACGGCCCTGGACGCCGCCGAACTCCCGCTGGCACTGCGCCAGTTGCTCGGCCGCTGCACCATCCACTCGCTGCCCGCGGTGTCGGCAGGCGACGCGTCCGCCGACGAGCCGACGCCCGCGGAGGGCGTTCTCGAGGAGCGGGTGATGCGGCTGCGTGACCCGTCCGGCGGCACGATCACCGTCGAACGGCCCCATCTGCCGTTCACCCCCACGGAGTTCGCCCGCGCCAGGGCCCTCATCGAACTCGACGCCCGCCTCGGCCCGAGGATGCCCCGCAGCAGGGATGTCTTCACCCTCCCCGAGGGCAACGAGATCACCGTGCGCAGGGCCGGGCCCGACGACGCGCAGGCAGCCCGGGCGATGCACGACCGGTGCACCGACCGGACCCTCGGCCTGCGCTACCACGGCCCGGTCGGCGACGCGGACCGCTACCTCGGCCATCTGCTGAGCCCCCGGTTCGGCCGCACCCTCGCCGTGCAGACCGCTTCGGGGCGCATCGTCGGCCTCGGCCACCTCCTGTGGGACGGCGACGAGACCGAGGTCGCGCTGCTCGTCGAGGACGCCTGGCAGCACCGCGGCATCGGCTCCGAACTGCTCGGCCGACTGGTGGCGCTGGCGGAGGAGACCGGGTGCGAGAGCGTGTACGCGGTGACGCAGGCGTCCAACACCGGCATGGTGGCGGCGATGCGCGGCCTCGGGCTGCCCCTCGACTACCAGATCGAGGAAGGCACTCTGGTGATCACCGCACGACTGGCGACGACACCCGCGCACTCCCGTCCGGCGCAGGACCTGCCGTACGGCCTTCCGCATGAACTGCCGTACGGGCCGAGCGAGCAGAGCGGCCACTGAGCGCCCCGTCCAGATCCGCCCAGAGGTCGTCCACGTCCTCCAGGCCCACCGACATCCGCAGCAGCTGCTCGCTCACGCCTGCGGACCGCCGGTCTCCCTCGGCCACAATGCGGTGGCTGATGGAGGCAGGGTGCTGGATGAGGGTGTCGACGCTGCCGAGGCTGACGGCCGGGGTGATCAGCCGTACGCCCGCGATCACCCGGTGCGGATCGCCGTGCACCTCGAAGGCCACCATGGCGCCGCCCAGCTTCGGATAGTGGACCGCCGCGATCCTCGGGTCGGCGGCCAGTCTGCGGGAGAGTTCAGCGGCCGTCCCGGCGGCGGCCCGCATCCTGACCGGCAGGGTCGAAAGACCGCGCAGCAGCAGGTACCCCGACAGCGGGTGAAGGACGCCGCCCGTCGCGAAGCGCAGCTGCCGCAGCACCCGTGCGAACTCCTCGTCGCAGGCCACCACCCCGGCCAGTACATCGCCGTGCCCGCCCAGATACTTCGTCGCGCTGTGCAGGACGATCCGCGCCCCGTGCTCCAGCGGCCGCTGGAGGACCGGGGTCGCGAAGGTGCTGTCGACGAGCAGCGGAACCGAGCCGCAGGAGTGCGCCAGCGCCCGGATGTCGATCTCGGCGAGGGTCGGGTTGGCGGGCGTCTCGACCATCACCAGGCCGGTCTCCGGACGGATCGCGTCGGCGACGCCCGCCGGGTCCGTCCAGGTCACCTCGGTACCGAGCAGCCCAGCGGTGAGCAGATGGTCGCTGCACCCGTACAGCGGGCGGACCGCGACGACATGGCGCAGCCCCTGGCTCGCACGGGCGAGCAGCACCGCGCTGAGCGCTGCCATTCCGCTGGCGAAGGCCACCGCGCTCGCGGCCCCCTCCAGCCGGGCGAGCGCCGTCTCGAAGCGCGCCGTGGTGGGGTTGTCGAGCCTGGCGTAGACCGGCGGCCCCTGCGGGCGGGCGCCGGTGGCGGCGAACTCGTCGATCCTGGCCGCCTCCTGCCTGCTGTCGTACGAGGGGTACGTGGTCGACAGATCGATCGGGACGGCGTGCAGGCCGAGACCGGCGAGGTCTTCGCGCCCGGCGTGCACGGCTTCGGTGGACAGGGCCCTGGATGTGGTCGAGGCATCGGATTCCATGCGGGAACCCTGAACACCTACCGGGCAGTTCAGGCCACATCCCGTGTTACGTTCGGCCGATGGCCGAATCTGTCGTAATCGACCCGGTCGATCTGCATCTGCTCCGCCTCCTGCAGAACGATGCCCGGACCACCTACCGGGAGCTGGCCGCCGAGGTCGGGGTCGCCGCGTCGACCTGCCTCGACCGGGTGGCCCGGCTACGCCGCTCCGGAGTGGTGCTGGGCCATCAGCTGCGGCTCGACCCGGCGAAACTGGGGCGGGGCCTCGAAGCGCTGCTCTCGGTCCAGGTACGGCCGCACCGCCGGGAGCTGGTCGGCCCGTTCGTGGAGCGGATCCGGGCGCTGCCCGAGTCACGGGCCGTCTTCCATCTGGCGGGGCCTGACGACTACCTGGTGCACGTGGCGGTGGCCGACACCGCGGACCTGCAGCGCCTGGTTCTGGACGAGTTCACGGCCCACCGCGAAGTGGCCCGGGTGGAGACCCGGCTGATCTTCCAGCAGTGGGACTGCGGGCCGCTGCTGCCCCCGGGGTGAGCAGCGGCCCGAGAGCGCCGTCCCGGAGAGTGACGACCCGGAGATCGATGGCGCGGAACTCCCCGCCGTACGAAGATGTCCGCATGTCACAGACTCTCACCAGCCCACTGCCCCGTCAGGTCGCCGACGCCTACGTCGACTCCCTGATCGCTCTCGACCCGATCACCGGCACCTATCTCGGAGTGCGCGAGAGCTCCGGCGCCCTCCCCGACTTCTCCCCCGCCGGGCAGGCCGCCCTCGCCGCGCTCGCGCGGACGACCCTGGCCGAACTCGACGCGGCGGAGCGCCGGCCGGGCGGGGGCAGTGACGCCGAGCGGCGGTGCGGCAGGCTGCTGCGTGAGCGGCTCAACGCCGAACTGGCCGTCCACGAGGCCGATGAGGCGCTGCGCGCCGTCAGCAACATCCACTCCCCGGCCCATGCCGTGCGCGAGGTGTTCACCGTGACTCCCACGGAGACCGACGAGGACTGGGCGGCCGTGGCCGAGCGCCTCGGCGGCGTGCCCGCCGCGCTCGACGGGTATCGCGAGTCCCTGGCCCTCGGGCTGGAGCGGGGGCTGCTCGGCGGTCCGCGCCCGACCGAGACCTTCATCGGTCAGCTCACCGAGTGGGCCGGCTCCGGCGGCGAAGGCACCGGCTGGTTCGAGGAGTTCGCCGCCGCGGGCCCGGATTCGCTGCGCAAGGAGCTGGACTCCGCTGCCCGTTCCGCGACCGCTGCGGTGGCCTCGCTGCGCGACTGGATGCGCGACGTCTACGCGCCCGCCGTCGAGGACGCGCCGGACACGGTCGGCCGCGAGCGGTACGCCCGCTGGTCGCGCTACTTCAACGGCACCGACCTCGATCTGGACGAGGCGTACGCGTACGGCTGGTCCGAATACCACCGGCTGCTGGCCGAGATGAGGACCGAGGCCGGGAAGATCCTGCCGGGGGCCAGTCCCTGGGAGGCGCTGGCGCACCTGGATGAGCACGGCACCCACATCGAGGGCGTGGACGAGGTCCAGAAGTGGCTCCAGGGGCTGATGTCGGAGGCGATGGACGCGCT
Organism: Streptomyces sp. NBC_01197; assembly: GCF_036010505.1. Lineage (NCBI taxonomy): Bacteria > Bacillati > Actinomycetota > Actinomycetes > Kitasatosporales > Streptomycetaceae > Streptomyces > Streptomyces sp. NBC_01197. The sequence goes on along the minus strand of NZ_CP108569.1, from coordinate 6,825,292 downwards.
CGACGGCACCCACTTCGAACTCGCCGAGCGGGTACGGAAGGTCGAGTCCCGGATCGCACCGCCGGGCGGCGCCGCCGCTCCGTACTACACACCGCCGTCCGAGGACTTCTCGCGGCCCGGCTGCACCTGGCTGCCGACCATGGGCGAGACCCGCTTCCCGGTGTACGACCTGGTCTCCACCTGGTACCACGAGGGGGTGCCCGGGCACCATCTCCAGCTGGCCCAGTGGGTGCACGTCGCGGACCAGCTCTCCCGCTACCAGGCGAGTGTCGGCATGGTCAGCGCCAACGCGGAGGGCTGGGCTCTCTACGCCGAGCGCCTCATGGACGAGCTGGGATTCCTGCCGGACGCGGAGCGCAGGCTCGGATATCTGGACGCGCAGATGATGCGCGCCTGCCGGGTGATCGTGGACATCGGCATGCACCTGGAACTGGAGATTCCGGCCGAGTCGCCGTTTCACCCGGGCGAGCGATGGACGCCGGAGCTGGCGCAGGAGTTCTTCGGGAACCACAGCGGGCGGCCCGCGGACTTCGTGGAGAGCGAGCTCATCCGCTATCTGTCGATGCCGGGCCAGGCCATCGGGTACAAGCTGGGCGAGCGCGCCTGGCTGCTGGGCCGCGAGAACGCCCGCAAGGCGCACGGCGACTCGTTCGACGCCAAGACCTGGCACATGGCCGCACTGTCGCAGGGGTCGCTGGGGCTCGACGACCTGGTGGACGAGATCTCGAAGCTGTAGCGACGGGTGTGCCGGCGCGAGTCGTCCGGCGCCGTACAGCGACCGCCGGGCCCGCGGGATGCGCGGGCCCGGCGGGGCTGCTCCGTACTGGACCACTGCTGCTGAATGGCTGCTTCTGGTTGGCAGTCGCCTACTTGGAGACTGCTTCCGCGGGGCCTGCTTCCGTACGGAAGGTCACCGCCCGGCCGCGTGGTGCCTGACCGCCGATCCGCTCTGCTCCTTGACGACCTCCAGCTGGGCCGGGATCCGGCGGCGCAGGTCGCCGACATGGCTGACGATGCCGACGCTGCGGTCCCGTTCGCGCAGGGAGTCCAGGACGTCGAGCACGTCGTCCAGCGTCTGGTCGTCCAGGCTTCCGAAGCCCTCGTCGATGAAGAGCGTGTCCAGCCGTATGCCGCCCGCTTCGTCGGTGACCACATCGGCCAGTCCCAGCGCGAGGGCCAGTGACGCGAAGAACGTCTCGCCTCCGGACAGCGTCGCTGTGTCGCGCTCCCGCCCCGTCCAGGAGTCCAGGACGTGCAGCCCGAGCCCGGAGCGGCCCCGGCCGCCAGCTCTCGCGTCGGAGTGGACCAGGGTGTAGCGCCCGGCCGACATCGTCTGCAGCCGGACGGTGGCCGCGGCGGCGACCTGCTCCAGGCGGGCGGCGAGGACGTACGACTCCAGGCGCATCTTGCGTTCGTTGTCGGCCGATGTCCCCGCGGCGAGCGTGGCGAGGCGGGCCACCCTGTCGTACTCGGCGCGCAGCGGACCGAGGCCGGTGAGCTCGTCGGCGGCCTGCTCGGAGAGGCGCCGGAGCGCGGTGCGGCGCTTGGCCGCGGCGTCCAGTACCGACGACGCCTCCAGGAAGTCGCGCTCCGCGGTGTCGAACTCCGCCCGGGCGGCGCCGGGATCGGCCGGCGGGCGGCCGGCGGCTTCGGCCGCGTCCTGCTCGGCGAGCCGCTCGGCGAGTGCGGCCTCCTCGGCCTGCCAGGCGTCGAGGCGCTGCTGCAGGCGGCGCTGTTCGCCGTCGCCGGTCAGTTCGGCGGCGGCCGCCTGCGGGGTGTCGAACCCCGCCCGGAAGGCGGCGTCGGCGAGCCGGTCGTCGGCCTCCTTGAGGCGCTGGGCGGTGGTGTCGACCGCGCGCACGGCATCGGCCGCCCGGTCCAGGAACCGCATCCGGTGCTCAAGCCGCGTGGCATGTTCGGCGACGCTGCCCGCCCCGCCGCGCGCCCGCACCAGCTCCTCCTCGATCGCGGACTGCTCCCGCTCCAGTGCCTCGCGCTGTGAGGTACGGGCGGCGGAGCGGCGTTCGGCCTGCTGCTGGGCGGCGGTCCGTTCGGTGTGTTCGCGCTCCGCCCGGCCGCGCTCCTCCCGGGCGGCGTGCATTCCGGCGGCCGTGGCGTGGGCCTGAGCATGGTCGCGCTGCAACTGGTCGACCAGGTCGGCGAGTTCACCGGTGGTGGCGCTGCCCGCCCCCGCGCGCGCTTCCGCGACCGCCTCGCGGACGGTGCCGAGGGCGCGCTCCGCTTCGGCACGGTCCTCGTCGGCACGGGTGTGTGTCTCGTACGCCGCCTCCTCCGCGGCACGGTCCACATGACCTGCCCCGCGCCTGGCGGGTGATGGGTGCCCGACGGCGCCGCACACCGCGCAGGGCTCGCCGTCCCGCAGTCCGGCCGCCAGCTCGGCCGCGATACCGCTCAGACGGCGCTCCCGCAGGTCGAGCCAGGTCTCGTGCTCGGCGTTCGCCCGCTCGCGCGCCGTGCTCAGCCGTCCCTCCGCTGCCGCCGCTTCGGTGGTGAGCCGGTCACGGGCGCGCGCCGCCTCCAGCCGGCGGCGGGCCGGTTCGAGCTGTCCTGCCAGCTGCTCGGCGCGGGTCGCGGCCTCCTGCGCGGCGTCGATACGGTCCTGGCAGCGGCGCAGGACGGTGTCCCAGTCGGCCAGCCAGCCGGCGGTCTCGCGGATCAGCTCGTCATCGGCGTGCGCCTGGCGGTCCAGATCCGCGCGCTCGGCGGTGATCTCCGCGCTGCGCCGCTCGGCCCGCCGTGCAGCGTCCAGCGCCCCGAGGTCCTGGCGGAGCCTGCGCTCCAGGGCGTGCAGCTGGTCGGCGCCCGCGTCGGCCAGCTCGGCGGGAAGCTCGCGCCGTGCGCGCTCCCGGGCGGCCACCGCGTCGCGGTGCTCCCGGGCCGCTTCGTCGCGCTGCGTCAGCGCGTCGCCGACTCGTTCGGCCCGGCGCGCGCGGTCCAGCCTGGCGCGTACCTCCGCGCGCTCGCCACTGCGGTTCGCCAGCTCATCGGCGCGGCGGCGCGTCTGCTCGTACCGCTCCTGGAGTCTGGCCAGTTCGCGCTGGTCCTCCAGGGCGGTCCGGGCCGCGGCCTGCCGGCGCTCCGCTTCGGACAGGGCCGCCTGCGCGATGCCGAGCCGTTCGTGGGCTCCGCAGCGCGCCACCGCGGCCCACTGCATGACGGCCTCGGCGAGGCCCGGTTCGCCCGGCCGGTCTCCGGGCAGTGGCCAGTCGCCGGCCGCGTCGCCCGCAGCCTCGGCCATCCGGTGGGCGAGAGTCAGCAGTCGCTCGTCACCGGCCAGCACCTGTGTCTCGGCGGCCCGGCGCAGCGCGGCGAGACGTTCCTCGACGGCGGCGAAGCGCCGGGTGTCGAAGAGCCGGCCGAGGAGCTTTCCGCGCGCCTCGGCGTCCGCTCGCAGGAAACGGGCGAAGTCGCCCTGGGGCAACAGCACCACCTGGCAGAACTGCTCCCTGCTCATCCCTATGAGCTGGGTGATCTCCTCGCCGATCTCCTGGTGGGACTTGCTCAGCGACCGCCAGCTGCCGGTCCGCCGGTCGTACTCGCGCAGTCTGCTCTGTGCCTTCTCGGTGACGAAGCCCTCGCCGCGCTTCTTGGGGCGCGGCTGTGCGGGCAGCCGGGTGACCTCCAGGCGGCGGTCGCCCACGCTCAGTTCCAGCGAGATCTCGGTGGGCTCGTCCACCGGGGCGTGGTCGCTGCGCAGGGTGTTCCCGGGGCCCTGCCGCGCGCCGGGTACCGCTCCGTAGAGCGCGTAGCACACGGCGTCGAGTACCGACGTCTTGCCTGCGCCGGTCGGTCCGTGGAGGAGGAAGAGCCCGGCTTCGGACAGGGAGTCGAAGTCGACTTCCTGGCGTGCGGCAAAGGGGCCGAAGGCTGCGATGCGCAGGGTGTGCAGCCTCATCGCGCCACCTCGTTCGCCCCGTCATCCACCCGGACGTCGTCGATGGCTCCGGAGAGCACTCCGCGCTCCGCCGCGTCGGGCCCGGCGCCGCCCCGTACGTGCGCCACGAAGTCCTCCGCGATCTGCTGGTCGGTGCGCCCCTTGAGGCGCTGGGCGTAGGAGGCGAGCGGGTCCCCGGTGGTCCGGTCCGGCTCGAAGACCAGGCTGAGCGTGTGCGGGAAGCGCGCGCTCAGCCTGGCCATCGGCTCGGCGGGCCGCACCGGGTCGGTGAGTGTGGCCTCCACCCAGGACTCCTCGTGCCTCTCCAGCGCCGGATCCTCCAGCAGTGCGTCGAGACGGCCCCGGATTCTGGCGAGCCGCCGGGGGACGGGGCAGTCGATCCGCTCGGCGGCGATCTCTCCGGCGGGGCCGAGATCGATCAGCCACATCGTCTTGCGGTGGGCGGCCTCGGAGAACGAGTAGGCGAGCGGGGAGCCCGAGTAGCGGACCCGCTCGGTGAGTGTCTGGCTGCCGTGCAGGTGGCCGAGCGCGACATAGTCGACGCCGGAGAAGACCCCGGCCGGTACGGCGGCCACTCCGCCGACGGTGATGTCGCGCTCACTGTCGCTGGGCTCTCCGCCGGCGACGAAGGCATGGGCGAGGACCACGGAGCGGGTGCCGGGGGCCCGTACCGCGAGGTCCGCGCGTACCCGGTCCATCGCGGCGGTCAGCACGGCTTCATGCCCTGCCCTGGCTGCCTTCAACTCGTCACGGACCAGGGCCGGTTCCAGATAGGGCAGCCCATAGAACGCCACATCGCCGTACGGGTCGGAGAGGAGCACCGGCGTGTCGCAGCCCGCCGGATCGGTCCGCAGATGTATTCCGGCCAGCCGGATGAGACCCGCGCCCACTCCGAGCCTGCGGGCCGAGTCGTGGTTGCCCGAGATCATCACCGTCGCGACGCCCGCTTCGGCGAGCCGGTGCAGTGCACGGTCGAAGAGCTCCACCGCGGCGAGCGGGGGCACCGCCCTGTCGTAGACGTCCCCGGCCACCAGGACCGCGTCCACCTCGTGCTCCCGTACGGTCGCCACCAGGTGGTCGAGGTACGCGGCCTGGGCGTCGAGCAGTCCGACCCGGTGGAAGGAGCGGCCGAGGTGCCAGTCCGATGTGTGCAGAATCCTCAATGCGCTGCTCCGACCTGCATTTTTCCCTCACTCCGCCCCGTCACGCCGAGTCCATCACGGCCCTCAGTCTGCCACCGGTGCCGAGGGGCGCGGCCATGGAGGCCGTCAGTGGTCAGGCCGGAGAACGACCCTTCTGCCGTGGAGCCGGCCTGCCTCCATCCGGCGGTGGGTTTCCGCGGCCGAGCTCAGCGGAAGCGTCTCGAGGGCGCGGGGGCGCAGGCGGGCATCGCTCAGAAAGCTGTTGACGGTGACGGCGGCCTCGGCCAGCTCTGCCGCGGTCGCGTGGGAGATGACGAATCCCACGACCGAGCAGTCGTTCATATAGAGCGGTCCCACCGGCAGAACAGGGCGGGACCTGGCCCCTGCCAGCAGCACGATCCTGCCGCGGCGGGCCAGCAGGCCGACGGCGTTCGACAGATCGTTCTCGCCCGCGGTGTCCAGGTAGAGGTCCACGCCCTGGGGCGTGGCGGCCCGGATGCGCCCGAAGAGGTCGGGGTCCCGGTAGTCCAGGACCTCCGATGCGCCGAGTGAGCGGCAGTATTCGGCGTCGCGCGCGCCGGCGGTGGCGACGACCCGGGCCCCCGCCCGGACGGCCAGGACCACCAGCGCGCTCCCGACGTTCCCGGCGGCGCCCGCGACGAGGACCGTCTCACCGGCGCGGAGCCTGCCGTGGGTGAACAGGGCGAGACAGGCCGTAGCTGCGGGGTGGACCAGGGCCACCGCCTCGTACGGGTCGACCCCGTCGGGAAGTCGGTAGAGCCGGTCGGCCGCCACCACGGCCTGCTCGGCCGCGGCCCCCTGCCGGCCGCCGTGCCCGAGACTGTTGGCCCACACCAGGTCCCCCACCGCGAACTCCCGCGTTCCCGAACCGGTCGTGGAGAGAGCGGTCGTGGAGAGAGCGGAGACCCTGCCGACCAGATCCCGGCCGATCACGAACGGGAAGTCGACGGGGGTGGGGAAGGCGCCCGAGCGGACGAAGGTGTCCACCGGGTTGACCGTGGTGGCGAGCACATCGATGAGTACGTCGGCGGGGCCCGGCCGGGGCGGCGGCAGCTCGCCGTAGCGTATGACGTCCGGAGTGCCGAGCTGTTCTATGTAGGCGGCGCGCATGGTTCAGCATCCTGACACGGCCGACGCGGGCCGCCGCGAACCGGAACCGATGTTCGTCAACTCGGTCCGTCCGCCGGTGACGCGGACACCGGCAGACACTCCGGCGGCCGGTGCGGCGGGCACCGGCAGACACTCCGACGGCCCGTCGGCCGGGTCGTAGGCTGCCGCTGTGAACCTGACAACAGCCGACGTCGTGCCCGGACAGGCAGCCATGCACACCGAGATAGGACCGCTCCTGCGAACGCTGCGGCCCGGTCTCACCGAAGCGGCGTTCACGGCTTTCGCCGGGGAGGCCCATCGGCAGGGTCTCGTCTTCACCGCCGCCTACACCCCGGACGGGCGGTGCGTGGGCGTGGCGACTCACCGGACGCTGGCGACGAGCCGCGGCCGTCTGCTGTTCGTCGACGATCTGGTCACCGATCCCCGGCTGCGGTCGGGTGGCGTCGGAAGTCTGCTGATGGAGGAGTTGGAGGCGCGGGCCCGGCGCGCCGGCTGCACTCGGATCGAACTCGACTCTGGGGTTGCCAATCACGGGGCCCACCGCTTCTACCACTCCCACCGCATGGTGATCTCGGCCCACCACTTCGCCCGGGACATCGGTGCGGAATGAGGGCGCGGGGCGGGGCCCGGCGGCGGCGACTTGACGGACCCGCGCCCCGGCCTTTGACCTGCGACATGGGGCATCTGCAAGCTTCCGGGCATGGACCGAAACACCAGTAGTGAATCGCCGCTGTTCGAACTCGGTGCCAGCATCCACCTTTCCACAGCACCGGACGGTGTTTACGCGATCATCAGCGATCTCCCGCGCAGTGGCGAATGGAGCCCCGAATGTCTGGGCGGCGAATGGATCTCCGGTGAACCGGCCACGGTCGGGGCCGTTTTCCGCGGGGAGAACCTGCGCGACGAGAGTGTCGTTTCCTGGGCGCCGGTCGTACGGGGAAAGTGGATCACCCAGTCGGAAGTCGTCGCCGCCGACCCCGGTCTGACGTTCCGCTGGGCCATGCGCGACACCGCGGGGAACCGGCAACAGAGCGTCTGGGGTTTTGACATCGAGCCTGCGGAGGGTGGTTGCACCCTCACCCACCATTTCCGTATGGACCAGGCGACCGAAGGAATCCGCGGCATTGTGGCGGATATGGACGAGCAGGAGAAGCGGCGGTTCTTCACCGAATGGAGTGTCAAGGTGAAGGGCGATCTGGCGGCCACACTCGACCGCATCAAAGCCGTTGTCGACGGGGGCTGAGCGGCACCGCACCAGCCTCCTGAACTTTCCGGCCGAAGCAGTGAGCAGCGCGCGACGGCCGCATTCCTATGTCCACCGACGAGAGCTTGGCGGAATGCTTCTACAACGCAGAGGAAATCGCGGATTCCGGCTGGGGACGCTTTTCGAGCGGGCGGCGGCCCGCCATCCGGCGAATGTTCTGATTCTCGACCACGAACTCGGCATCGCCCCCTCGGCAGGTCTGCGGATGACCGTCTCCGAGGTGGCGGACATCGTCGATGACTTCGCCTCCCGGCTGTGGGCCGCGCGGGTGCGACCCGGCCAGAAGGTGGTCGTCCACAAGGCCGACGGGTTCGACATCATCCTCCTCGCCTGTGCGGTGGCGCGCATCGGCGCCGTACCCGTACTCCTGTCCCCGGCGCTGGACGGCACGACGGTCGCGGAACTGGTCCGGCGGGTGGGCAGACCCTTCCTGGTGACCGACCCGGACAAGCTCGGGAAAGAGCTGCCGGACACGGTCTTCGAGCTCGCGGAACGGGTACTGCTCACCACCGGAGACCATGACCGGGCCGTCTCCCTGGCCTCGCTGGCGGGAGCCGGCCGCGTCGCCCCGGTGACCCTGCCACCTGAGCGCCCGGCACTCATCACCCACACCTCGGGGACCACCGGTACCCCGAAACTCGCCGTCCATACGGGCCACAGCCTGCAGGCCCGGTACCGGCCCCAGTTGCTGGCCGTCGCGCCCATCCTGATCAGGCGCGAGACCATCGCCCTGCATGTGACGTTCGTGCACTCCCGGCTCTTCACCGCGCTCGCGATCTCGCTGATGCGCGGGTTCCCGATCGTCGTGCTCGCCGATTCCGACGTGCGGCGGGCGGGCGACCTCTTCGCCCGTGTCCGCCCCGGCGTCCTGGAGGCCCACCCCAACTCCTTCATGGAGTGGGAGGAGTTGGCCGACGACCCGCGGGAGCCGCTGGCGAACGTCAAACTCTTCAGCAGCACCTTCGACGCCATCCACCCCAGGACCGTGCGCCGACTACTGCAGGCGACACGGCGTACGGCCCCGGTCTTCGGCCAGCTCTACGGGCAGAGCGAGGTGGGCCCGGCCGTGGTGCGCGCGTTCACCCGGCGGCGGCACCCGGAGGCGGACGGGCGCTGCGTCGGAATGCCGTTCCCCGGTATGACGGAGGCCCGTGTCGTCAGCCGTGACGGCAGGCCGCCGTCGGAGTCCAACCCGGGTTACATCGAGGTGCGCAGCCACGGCCGCATCGTGACCTACCTGGGCGAGCACGACCGCTATGAGCAGCAGGTCTCCGACGGCGGCTGGTGGCGGATGGGCGACGTCGGATACCGCACGAGGTGGGGGTGCGTCCACCTCCTCGACCGGGAGGTGGATCTGATCGAGGGGTTCGGCAGCACGCTGGCGGCCGAGGACACCCTGCTCGGCAGGCTGGCCGAGCTGAACGAGGTCGTCATCGTACGCGGCGCGGACGGCACCGCGGTGCCCGTCGTCTGCACCAAGGACGACAGTCCGCTGGACGCGGCCGCGTGGGACGCCGCGGTGGCGGACCTGCCGCCGATGGCCGCGCCCGTGCACCAGCGTCTGGGCGATCTGCCGCAGACGGCCACCACCAAGATCAAAAGGCTTGAGCTCGCGCGGCTCCTCTCAGCGGAGGGCCGGCACCCGTGACAGAGCACGGAGGGAGCAGGATGACGAAGACAGTGGTCGTCGGCGGCGGCATCGGCGGCCTGGCCGCCGCACTCGCCGTCGCCGGGCGGGGACATCAGGTCCTGGTCCTCGAACGGGCCGACCGGTTCGCCGAGATCGGCGCCGGTATCCAGCTGGCGCCGAACGGCCTGCACGCCCTCGACCGCCTCGGTCTGGGGGACGCCGTCCGGGAGACCGCCGTACGGATGGAAGCACTGCGGTTCATGGACGGCGTCACCGGTGAGCACGTGGCGAGTATGCCGCTCACCGGTGAGTACCGGCGCCGCTTCGGCAATCCGTACGTCGTCGTGCACCGGGCCGAACTGCACGGCCTGCTGCTGGACGCGTGCCGCCGTCACAGTGGGGTCGAACTGCGCAGCGGCAGCGGCGTCACCGGCTACGAACAGGACGGGGTGAGCGCGACGGCCGTCCTCGACGACGGGCGGCGGATCCGCGCGGACGGACTGATCGGCGCCGACGGCATCCACTCGGCGGTACGCGGCCAACTCGTCGGCGACGGACCGCCGGTCGTCTCCGGACTCACCGTCTACCGGGCCGTCATCGAGATGACCCGGGTGCCCGAGGAGCTCCGCTCCGCCACCGTGACCTGGTGGGCCGGCCCCGGCTGTCACTTCGTGCACTATCCGATCGCCGGCGGGAAGTACCTCAATCTCGCCGCCAGCCGTGACGACGGAGCGACGGTGGCGTTCGCCGGTGTGCCTGTCACGCGGGGGCGTGTCCGCCGTGAGTTCACGGCCCTGGGTGAAGTTCCGCACCGGCTCCTGGAGTTGGGCGAGGACTGGAGGTCCTGGGTGCTCGTGGACCGCGAACCGGTGCGTGACTGGACGGACGGACGGGTGGCCCTGCTGGGGGACGCCGCACATCCGATGCTGCACTACGCGGCCCAGGGTGCCTGCCAGGCGCTGGAGGACGCCGTGCTGCTCGGTGGGATGCTCGGTGTCCCCGCCGATGAGTTTCCCGCACGGTTCGAGAAGTACAACGCCGAACGGCGCGACCGGACGGCGCAGATCCAGCTTCTCGCCCGCCGCAGCACCCAGTTGTGGCATCCGGCCGGGCAGGCGGCCCGTGCGAGGAACGCGCTGCTCTCCGCCCTGTCGGCGACCGAACTGCACGACCAGGTGGGCTGGATGCACGGTGCCCGGTCCTTCGATTCGGCAGATGCGCTACCCGCGCCCGGCCATGATGCGTGCCCCGTCCCCGGACCGGGTGCGTGCCCCGCCCCCGGCCAGGACCCGGCCGTACCAGCCCCCCGCTGGGCGGAAGCATGACCACCCAGCGATCCACCCCACTGATCGTCATCAGCCGACCGAGAGCGGAGTGTCCGTTATGAGCAGCAGCCGTATCGAAGTGTGTGTCGTCGGCGCCGGCCCCCGCGGACTGTCCGTGCTGGAGCGGCTGTGTGCCAACGAGCGGCACTCCCCCTCGCACCCGTCGGTGACCGTGCACGTCGTCGACCCGGCCGCTCCGGGCGCCGGCGCCGTATGGCGCACCGAGCAGTCCCGCCACCTGCTGATGAACACGGTGGCCTCCCAGATAACCGTCTACACGGACGAAAGTTCACAGATCGAGGGGCCGGTCGAGCCGGGCCCGAGTCTTTACGACTGGGCCCAGGAGCTGGTCGGGGCCCCGGCCGGCGAGGGTGGCGGGGAGGGGCCGGGCGTCATCGACGCGGCGACCCTCACCGAGGCACGGGGGCTGGGGCCTGACACATATCCGACCCGTGCCTTCTACGGCAGTTATCTGGCCGACCGGTTCCATCACATGGCCGCCCACGCGCCGGCCCATGTGACGGTACGGGTGCACCGGTCGCGTGCGGTCGCCATGGCCGACACACACGGCGTACCCGGCGGCCCGCAGGGCGTCCGGCTCGAAGACGGTACGAGACTCGACCACCTGGACGCGATCGTCCTCGCACTCGGCCATGTCTCGGCCCGCCTCACCCCGCAGGAGGAGCGGACGGCGAGTCTCGCCCGTATCCACCACCTCACGTACATCACCCCCGCCAACCCGGCGGACCTCGACCTCAGCGGGATCCAGCCGGGCCGCCCGGTGCTGCTGCGAGGTCTGGGCCTCAACTTCTTCGACCACATGGCGCTCTTCACCGTCGGGCGCGGCGGGACGTTCGGCCGGGAGGGCGGACGCCTGGTCTACCGGCCTTCGGGTCAGGAACCGCTGCTGTACGCGAGTTCGCGTCGCGGCGTTCCGTATCAGGCCCGCGGGGAGAACGAGAAGGGCGCGTTCGGACGGTACTCCCCGCGGCTCCTGACCCCGGCACTGATCGACGGACTCCGCAGCAGGCCGGCGGAGGGCGGCGGGGTCCGCTTCGCCGCGGAGCTGTGGCCGGTCATCTCCCGGGAAGTCGAGAGCGTGTACTACAGCACCCTGCTGGAGGCCCGGGGGCGGGGCGCGGACCGCGAGCCCTTCACCGGGCAGTACCTTGCCCTCCCGCTGGGACAGGACCCGGCGGCGCTGCTGGATGTATGGCGTATCGGGTCCGCCGACCGCTGGAGCTGGGAACGGCTCACCAAGCCCTACGGGGACCGGGTCTTCACCGATCGCGAAGAGTTCCGGTCCTGGCTGCTGGACTATCTGGCCCAGGACGTGCGGCAGGCGAGGGCCGGCAACGTCAGCGGTCCGCTCAAGGCCGGGCTTGACGTCCTGCGGGACCTTCGGAACGAAGTCCGGCTCGCGGTCGACCACGGGGGCCTGCACGGCGACTCGCACCGGGACGACCTCGAAGGCTGGTACACGCCGCTGAACGCCTACCTCTCCATCGGCCCGCCTGCCTCCCGTATCGAGGAGATGGGCGCGCTCATCGAAGCGGGCGTCCTGGAGCTCACCGGCCCGGGCACCCGTATTCGCATCGACCCGGGCAACCCGGCCTTCGTCGCCGACTCCACTCTCGTGCCCGGCCCTCCGGTACGGGCACAGGTACTGATCGAGGCCAGGCTGCCGGAGCCCGATCTGCGCCGCACCGCCGATCCGCTGCTTCGCCATCTGCTGAACACCGGCCAGTGCACCGCCTACCGCATCCCTGGCGGCCAGGAGGGCGGTTACGAGACCGGGGGGCTCGCCGTGACCCCGCGGCCCTACCACGTCCTCGGCCCACAGGGCCACGCCCACCCGCGCCGGTTCGCCTACGGGGTCCCCACCGAGTCCGTGCACTGGGTGACCGCGGCCGGAATCCGGCCCGGAGTGGACTCGGTGACCCTGGGCGACTCCGACGAGATCGCCCGCGCCGTGCTCGCCCTGCCACCGGTGGCTCATGTCCCGGCCGCGGTACGCCCGTTCACCACCGACACCGACCTCGTGGGAGTGGTCGTATAGCCGGGCCACCACCCCCGGGAGCCGCACGCGAGCACCTTGGAGTACGGGCCGCGTTGCGCCGAGGACGGTCGGCGCAACGCGGCGGTTCATGGAGGGGTGCGGGTGCCGGGCCGGGATCCCGCCCGGGGCCACCGGCACACGCTCTCAGGCGAGTTGCGCCTTCCTGGACGAGCCGACGGCCACCGCGGTCAGGAGGACGAGGGCGCCTCCGAGCCACAGCACACCGGCCGTTGAGCCGTCCACGACGCGGCCGCCGATCAGTGCGCCGAGGGCGATCGACAGGTTGAACATCATGACGAAGAGGGACGAGGCGGCCTCGCCCGCCTCCGGGGCGGCCTTGAGCATCCAGGTCTGCAGGCTCACCGAGACTCCTCCGTACCCGAGGCCCCAGACCACCAGGAGGATGAGCCCTCCGATGTGTCCGGTGCCGAGGACGGGGATGAGCACCATGGCGGCCGTCAGCACGACGGCGATGACGAACAGGGTCCGCCGGACGTTCGTTGCGGCCCGGGAGCCGGCCACGAAATTGCCGAGGATGCCCGCCACTCCGTAGATGAGCAGCAGCGAACTGGTCATGTCGCCGTCGAAACCGGAGATGTCCTGGAGGACCGGGCGGACGAACGTGTACGCGATGAAGTGGCCGGTGATGAGCAGGAAGGTGGCCAGTACGCCGATACGGATCGCCGCGTTGGCCCGGAGCAGCGCGGGCAGTTCGGCCATGGTGATCGTCCGGGTGGCCGGCAGCGGCGGGACCATGAGGACCAGGCAGACCAGCGCCGCCAGGCCGAGGGCCCCGACCGAGGCGAAGGCGGTGCGCCAGCCGCTCATGTCGCCGAGCAGGGTGCCGGTGGGCACCCCGAGAACGGATGCGGTCGACACACCGCCGAAGATGATCGACATGGCCCGGGGGACATGCTTCTCCGGCACCAGTCGCAGGGCGAGGCCGCCCGCGATCGCCCAGAAGCCGCCGACGCTCACGCCGATGAAGAGACGGGCGATGAGCAGGGTGGCGAAGTCCGGGGCGAAGGCACCGGCCAGGTTGGCCACGCCGACCAGGCCGACCAGTACGGCCAGCACCCACCGGCGGTCCAGCCGGCCGGCGGCGACGGTGATCAGCGGCGCCGATACCGCGGCCACCAGGCCGGGCACCGTCACCATCAGTCCGGCCGTACCCTCGGACACGTTCAGCTCGGATCCGACCGGCGTGAGCAGACCCACCGGCAGCAGTTCCGACGTCATCAGGGCGAAGATTCCCAGGGTGACGGCGGAGACCGCGAGCCACCCCTTCAGCGGCGACCTGTCCGGTCCGGTGGTGGACACCGGAGATTCGAGGTCCGTCACGGAGTGCCCCCGATCCCCTGCCGCAGTGGTCGCGGATCTGCCGTCCACCGGGGCAACACCTCGCGGACACAGATGAGTTCAGGCTGAGCACTCATGGTTGAACCCCTTGGGTATCAGGATAAGAAATGTCCAGAATTGCTGTGCAGGTCTTCCCGCGGCCGCCCGGGGGCCGGTGCGGGTCAGGTGCGCGAGTCGGCGAACCAGCGGCGCACGCGGGCGGGTACACCGGGAGCGGTGCGCTCGGCCGTGGCCTTGACGTCCGCGAGGGTCTGGCCCGCGAGCTCCTGGCGCCAGGCGAGCTCGGCGCTGCGCATGGCCCGCGAGACGGTGCACGGTTCGCCGTAGTTGTCCGGCATCCCCGCGCCCGGCCCCTGCTGCCGGATCTCGGTACAGCGGAAGGCCTGCTCCGGTCCTTCGATCGCCGCCACCACATCCATCAGGGTGACGTCCTCGGGTCTGCGGGCCAGCCGGAACCCGCCCCGCGGGCCCGGAGCGGACGACACGATGCCCGCCCGGGCCAGCGCCTGAAGCTGCTTGTTGAGGTACGCGGCGGGCAGATCGTGGTACGCCGCGAGCCGGGCGGCGGTGATCGCCCGCTCGTCCCCCGCCCACGCCAGGTTGAGGCAACTGTGCAGCGCCCATTCGACGCCCTCATGCATCCTCATATCCTGGATATTAAATGTCTTCGATACGAGGACGCAACCCCAACGGCCCTGTGCCGTGCGGCAGATGCTCAGGTTCGCGGCAGCAGCGCGGACCCCAGTTCGGCCTCCAGCCGGTTCAGGTCCCGCTCGTGGCCGTGCGCCGCGATATGCCCGTCCGGACGGACGAGGTAGTAGCCCGGCCGGCCGCAGCCGCCGTGCGTCGCGACATCGGCGCGGGCCGTCCGCACGACGCGCACCAGCGGCCACCGGGCGGCCAGGTTCCCGACCTCGGTCAGCCAGGCGGAAGCCTCCCGGGGCGCGAGGACGGCGAGCGCCCAGGCCGAGGGGTCCACGTCCGGGCCCGAGATACCGAGGGGCACCGCCCGCTCCCGGGGGAAGACCGCGCCGACCTTCAGACCGCCGGGAAGGCGGGTCCGCGGCGGGCAGCCGGACCGGCGGGCCGGGTACTGGGTGTCGCGGGCCGGCGTATAGGCCAGGCGCCGGCCCGCCATCACGGGTGCGTAGAGCCGGGACACCGCGCCGGACCTGTCGAGCAGCCGGAAGGCGGCGTCGCGGGCCCGGATGCGCAGCTGGCTGTCGACCATCCAGGCCCGGGTCTGCAGATCGGTGTCACGGACGATGCGGCGGGTCGCTTCGGAGCGTTCCGGCCCGTAGCTCCGCAGCAGCGAGCCCGGCGCTTGACCATGGATCACCGAAGCCAGTTTCCAGCCCAGGTTGTTGGCGTCCTGGAGCCCGTTGTTCATGCCCTGGCCGCCCGCCGGGCTGTGCACATGCGCCGCGTCGCCCATGAGGAAGACGCGTCCGCGCTGGAAGTCGGTGGCGTGCCGGGCATGGACCCGGAAGACCGTCTGCCAGACCGGTTCCGTGATCCGTACGCCGCGTGGCCCCCGTTCGTCGAGTACGGCCTGCATCATGGGCACGCTCACCTCCTGGCCGCCGGGCATGACGGACAGGAAGCGGAAGACACCGCCGGGCATCGGCACGATCACGAGCGTCCCCGCCGGGGACTGGTAGTAGCTGATCTCGTCCGGCGGAAGGTGGCCCTCGATACGGGTGTCGACCAGCGCGAAGGCCATTTCGTACGTGCTGCCCTCGAAGCCGATGCCCAGCTGGCCGCGCACCGAACTGCCCGCTCCGTCGGCGCCGATGACGAAGGGCGCCCTGACGCGTTCCACTCCCCCGTCGGCATGCTCGAGTACGGCGGTGACACCGCCGGTGGCCCCGATATCCCCGGAGTGGTCGACGTCGTCGAGGGCCAGGAGCCGCACGCCGCGTTCGGGTTTGCCGCCGAGGCTCTCCAGCTGTCCGGTGAGCGCCTGTTCGGTCTCGTACTGCGGGAGGATCCGGGACGCCAGGTCCTCGGTGAAGCCGAAGGAGGCGAGCAGCCTGCGGTCGGAGAAGTAACTGAAGGCGTCGATCCGGGTGGAACTCCGCCGGATCTCCTCGTACAGCCCCACGTCCTCCAGGATGTCGAGCGCCCGCGGCCACAGCGAGAGGGCCTTCGGGGCCCGGACGGGCTGCGGCGCCCGGTCGATGAGGCGCACCCGGACCCCGCGCCGCAGCAGCTCGCAGGCCGCCGTCAGCCCGCTCGGTCCGGCACCGACCACGAGCACGTCGAAGTCCGCCGAGGGGGGCCGGGCGTCGGCCCCGGTCATCTGCTGTGTCACGATTCCGGGCCCTCCTGCGACCGCAGCCACTGGGACAGTTCGATGCGCTTGATCTTCATGGTGGCCGTACGGGGCAGCTCCGTGAGCGGCATCTGGACCGGGGCCGCCATCGGCGCGAGATCGGCCACGGCCGACCGCCACCGTTCGGCTTCCAGGGGCCGGTCGTCCCTGGTGCACACGACCGGGACGGGCTCCTGGCGCGGGCCCGCCACCACGACGAGTTCGGTCAGCTCCTCCAGCCGGCCGAGCAGGGTGTCCTCGACCTCAAGGGTGCTGTGGATGGTCGGGATGACGTCGACCTCGCGGTCCAGCAGATGGAGGCAGCCGAACCTGGAGCGGTATCCGACATCGCCGCCTCGCCACCAACTGCCGTGCACCTGCTGGTCGAAGCGGTCCCGCTCCCCGAAGTAGGTCAGGGCGCGGCCGCCGGTGCTCACCTCGATGTACCCGGGGGTCTCCCGGGACGGCCGGGCGCCGTTGCGGCTCACCAGCCGGAAGTTCGTCACGCCGGGCATGGCGAACCCCAGGCACCGGCCGTCGGCCTTGTGCGCGTTCTTCCGGGTGTAGCCGCGGCCCACCAGCGGACCGCACTCGCTCTGGCCGTAGATCTGGAAGAACAGCGGCGAGCGGCGCTCCGACGCCCGCAGCAGCCGGTCCATGGTGCTCGGGTGGATCGCGTCGAACGTGCTGCTGAAATAACGGACGTTGGCGAGCGGTCTGCGCGGGTGGTCGACGAGTTCCTCCCACTCCATGAAGGAGTTCGGATGGGTTTCGATGAACCCGGGACGCGTCTCGGCG
The DNA here is from genome assembly GCF_036010505.1 of Streptomyces sp. NBC_01197. NCBI lineage: Bacteria > Bacillati > Actinomycetota > Actinomycetes > Kitasatosporales > Streptomycetaceae > Streptomyces > Streptomyces sp. NBC_01197. Next base: position 6,808,354 of record NZ_CP108569.1, on the reverse strand, counting down.
AAGAGTTCGGCGACCCCGGCGGGGTCCGAGTCGTTCATGATGACCAGCGGCATGGCCCGTGGCAGTAGTACGGCGAGCGCCAGATACATCCGCGAGTGCACGTACGACACATGGATGGCCACGGTCTCGCGCCGGTGGACGAAGGAGGCGAGCCGCTCCTGCGGGCGGAACCGGCCGCGCAGGGTGCGCGCGGAGTGCACGACGAGCTTCGGCAGCCCTGTGGTGCCGGAGGTGTGCGTCATCAGCGCGGGCTGGTCGGGGTGGAGCATGACGGGCCGCTGCCGCGGCGCCCCGGCCAGCCCGTCCAGGGACACCGCGTCCGGCCGGGAGCCGGTGGCGACGATGACGCGGTCGGCGAGATCGGCGACCGGGAAGGCGGACAGTGTCCCGTCCAGCTTCGCCGCGTCCGTGAGCAGATGCGGCTGATCCAGTCGTTCGAGCAGCGCCGCGACGCTCTCGCCCTTCAGAGCCGGTGACAGCATCACCGGCACGGCGCCGATACGGGCAGCCGCCGTCGCCAGCACGTAGATGTCGAATCCGGGGCTCAGGTGGATGGCGACGTGTTCACTGGGCCGGACCCCGGCGGCCCACAGCCGGCCCGCCATGTCGTCGACGTGCTCGGCGAGTTCGGCGACGGTCAGCGTCCGGCCGACGCCGGGGAGGGTGACCATGTCGTGGTCGAGCGTGATCAGTGTGCCGCCATTCTTCGCGGCGGCCGATTCGGGCACCGATCCGAGATAGAGGCCGTTGTTGCTGGAAGGTATCCGTAACATCAGGATGTCCTCGGCTTCGACTGCGGCTGCACAGGTGGGTGGAGGTCTGGGGCAGATGACACCGCCGGCGCGGGCCCGGGTCCAGGAACCGGCGCGGAGTCCGTCATACGGGCGGGTACGGCACGTGGAGTCGGGCCGGGCGTGAACGCGTCCACGGACGTCATGGGTTCAGCACCTCCGCCATGAGCCGTTCCAGGATGCGTACGCCGTCCTGGGTGAGCAGGGACTCGGGGTGGAACTGCATCGAGGCGAAGTGGGTGCCGCGCAGGCCGTACACCTCGCCCGTGCGGGTGTCGCGGCTCACCTCCACGATCCCGGCCGCACCGCAGTCGACCTTGTCGTGGGAGGAGACCGCGGCGAAGGTGTTGTAGAAACCGGCCCGCTCCCGCAGGCCGAAGAAATCGATCTCGCGCTGCACGCCCTGGTTGGGCGTGGCCCGGCGGACCACCTCGAAGCCGGTCTCACGGCTGAGGAGTTGATGGCTGAGACAGACGGCGAGGAAGGGCCGCCGCTCGGCGAGCAGGGTCCGTATCGCCGCCCGCAGGTGTGCGATCTTGGGATGGCCGCTGTCGTGCGGGGAACCGGGGCCCGGCCCCATGATGACCAGGTCCCAGCCGTCGAGGCTGTACGGCTCGTCGAAACGCCGCACCGTCACGGAGAGCCCCACCGAACGGAGTTGGTGGGCGAGCATCGCGGTGAAGGTGTCCTCCGCGTCGACGACGAGCACCTTGCTGCCCCTGCCGGACGGCGCGCCGTTCGCTGCGTCCTCGCCGGGGCCGCGGGGCCGGTCCGCCTCGCCGTCGGCGAGCCAGAAGCCGGCGATGGTGGCGTTGCGCCGTTCCAGCGCCGCCCGCACCTGGGGGTGCGATGCCAGCGTCGCCGGCGCGTCGGCCTGCAGCGCCGCGAGCAGCCCTGCGGCTTTGGCGCGGGTCTCCGCCACTTCGGAAGCCGGGTCGGAGTGGCGTACGAGCGTCGCGCCGACGCTGATGTTCACCCGTCCCCCCTCGCCGATGTCGGCGGTACGGATGAGGATCGCGGAGTCGAGGGCGCGGGCACCGGTCCCGTCCTGCCCGATGAGCGCCACCACCCCGCTGTAGTAGCCGCGTCCCTGCGGCTCGTACGTGTGGATGACCCGGCAGGCGTTCTCCAGCGGGCTGCCGGTGACCGTGGGCGCGAACATCGTCTCGCGCAGGATCTCGCGCGCATCCCTGGTGCTGCGCCCCTCAATGACGTACTCGGTGTGCGCGAGGCGCGTCATCTCCTTGAGACGGGGGCCCGTCACCCGGCCGCCCTGCTCACAGACGCGGGCCATCATCTTCAGTTCCTCGTCGACGACCATGTAGAGCTCGTCGGCCTCCTTGCGGTCGGCGAGGAACTCCAGCACGCCGGGCAGGGTGGGCCCCGTCGGCGGGTAGCGGTAGGTACCGCTGACGGGGTTCATCACGGCGGTTCCGTCGCGCAGGCTGACGTGACACTCCGGTGTGGCCCCGACGAACGTACGCGTCCCGGTGTGGACGATGAACGTCCAGTACGCGCCCGACTCCCCCAGCAGCAGCCGGCGGAAGAGGGTGAGCGCACTGCGCGGCGTATAACCGGTGATGTCGGCCACGAATGTGCGCTTGAGGACGAAGTTGGCCCCCGCGCCCTGGCCTATCTCGTCGGCTATCACCCGGCGGACGGTGTCGGCATAGGTGTCGTCGTCGATGTCGAAGTGCCCGTCGGCCAGCTCGATGGCGGTGTCGGGAATCCGGGACAGCGCATCGGTGACCGTAGTGGTCGCCTGGCCGACGACGGTCATGGCGATCAGCGGCGCGCCGTCGTCGGCGCAGACGAAGCCGCGCTCGGCGATCTGACGGTAGGGGACGAGGACCAGCATCTCGTGCCGGGGAGCACCCGGCCGGGCAGGGGCTTCCGGCAGCGGGATCTCCGCGAGCGTGGCGGGCGTCGAGACCTCACCGAGCAGGACGTCGAGCGTGCCCCGGCCCGTCGCCGCGGGACGGTGGAGCAGTGCGAACGGCGGCGGCCGGTCGCCGAGCACCTGTCCGAGCAGATCGGGGCCGCCCGGGGGCAGGGGGGCGCGCTCTCGGGTTCCGGTCACAGCAGGACTTCCTTGGTCGTGACCGCCATCGCACAGCGGCTCGCCGCGTACTCGACGGCCTGTCGGTGCTGGTCCGCGGAGAAGTCGGCGACGGCGTCCGCCACCAGGAACGTCCGGATGTCGTTGGTGAAAGCGTCGACAGCGGTCATCAGCACACCGACGTGTGCGTACACACCACAGATGATCAGTTGGTCCCGGCCGGCCCCGCGCATGTGCTTGAGCAGGTCGGACCGGAAGAAGGCGCTGTAGCGCCACTTGGTGAACACCCAGTCGCCGGGGACCGGGGCCAGCGGCCCGACGACCTCCCGGTCGGCGGGGGCGGTGCGCATGCCAGGGCCCCAGAAGTCGGCGAGCAGACCGCGCTGTTCCCCCGTCATCCCGCCGGGCTGGGCCGTGTAGGCCACGGGGATGCCGAGCGCCGCACAGCGGTCACGCAACGTCGCCGCGTTGCAGACGAGTTCGTCACGCAGGGCAGTGGGCAGTGGCTGCAGGAAGTAGCGCTGCATGTCGTGGACGAGCAGCACGGCCCGCTCCGGGTCAACGGTCCACTCCGCGACATTCGCGGGGAGCTCCGCAGACGTCGGCATCGGGTACGGATCGATTCGGGGTATGCCGGGCAAGGTCCTTCTCCGCTGGTTGGGGTCAGTGGGGCGGTCAGACACCGAGTGCGGCACCCCCGTCGACCGTCAGGTCGTGCAGGGTGATGTGCGAGGACTGGTCCGAGAGGAGGAAGACGACGGCGTCGGCGATGTTCGATGGACGGGCCAGCCTGCCGAGCGGGATGCCCACGCGGAAGGCTTCGGGCCGGCCTTCGATGGTGCCCTTGGGCCCGCTCTCGTCCTGCCACATCGAGGTGAGCATCGGGGTGTCGGTCGAGCCGGGCGCGACCACGTTGCAGCGGATGCCGTACCGCGCCAGTTCCAGGCCGAGGCTCTTGGTGAACATGGACGCCGCCGCCTTCGACGCGGCGTACGCGGCCATGTCCGTACGGGGGGTGCCGGCCGCGTTCGACGCTACGGTGACGATGCCGCCGCGCGAGCGGGGGACCATCCGGTTGGCGACCGCGCGGCACATGTGGAAGACACCGGTGGTGTTGACCGCGAACGTCGATACCCAGTCCTCGTCGGTGAGGCTCCGGGCCGCCCCGAGGCGCAGCACACCGGCCGCGTTGACGAGATGGTCCACGGGCCCCAGCTCTGCCTCGGCCCTCTCGACCGTCGTTTCGACGGCCCGGCTGTTCGTGACGTCGCAGACGAAGCCGTCGACGTGGTGCCCCTCGGCGACGAGACCGTCCACCGTGCGGCTGAGTCGTTCGCCGTCCCGGTCGACCGCGGCGATCCGTACGCCGCGCTCCCCCAGTGCCCGGACCACGGCTTCGCCGATTCCGCCGGCTGCGCCCGTGACCAGGGCGATCTTTCTCTCCATGCGTCGGACCTCCTGTGATGGTGTGCCTTCCGGCGCGGGCTGCGCCGCGTGCTGACGGGGTCGGCACGGCGGCGGAGACGTCAGCCGGCCTGGAAGCCCCGCTTGAGGGCGGATGCGATCCCGGCGACCCGGCGGGCGTGGAACTCCATGGCCGCGAGGTTCTCCTCACTGACGTTGCCGGGCCGGTTACCGGAGACGCTGCTGACCCCGTACGGGTTGCCGTTGCCCGGTGCCGAGAGGACCGGGTCCACGGCGCCGGTCGGCACGATGATCGCGCCCCAGTGGTAGTAGGTGTTGTTCAGCGCCAGGATGGTGCTCTCCTGCCCGCTGTGCCCGGCTGCCGACGAGGTGAACGAGGAGACGACCTTGTTCACCAGCTTGCCCTGGAGTGAAAGCCCCACGGTGGTGTCGAGGAACTGCTTCAACTGCGCGGCGGGGAGGCCGAACCGGGTCGGCGTGCCGAAGAGGATCGCGTCCGCCCACTCCAGGTCGTCCAGGGCGGCCAGGGGTACCTCACGGCTGGCGTCCAGATGTGCGGCCCAGGCCTCGTTCCCGGCCACCTGCGACTGCGGAAACACTTCCGCCACCCGGCGCAGGCGCACCTCGGCGCCCGTTTTCCCCGCGGAGACGGCTGCCGCATCGGCGAGCCGGTGTACGTTCCCGGTTGACGAGTAATAGACCACGGCGACGTTCAACATGGCGCTCTCCCTCAGTGGATGAACAAGGCGCACGGGGCCCGGCCGGCCGGGAGGCGCAGGCCCGCTTCGCACTGCCCCGATCCTGTGACGCGGACGAAGCACCCGCCAAGGTCAGTCGGCGCAATCCGTCAAGTGGCGGGTACTCCATCAGGTTTCCGCCGGGGAATCGGCGAGGGCCGGAGGCAGGGCGTCCGCTGTGCCGCGCCCCGTTCGCACCTCCCTCCGTCGTTCAACAAACTGTTGACTCCGTCAGGTCGGCTGCGTAAATTCCGAGGGGCTGCGCAAAGGGGAACGCAGCTGCGAGAACATGACAAAGGGGGAGCATCTTGTCGCAGATCAGGGTGGGATCCGACGCGCTTGCCGTGCTGGAGTTACTGGCCGAAGAAGCACCGGTGGAGCAGGTGGAAGAACTGGTGACGCGAGTCCTTGAAGGAGGTGTCGCCGACGCGAGGCGGGAGGTACTGAAGCGGGCCAGGGGGCTGGCCTTGCGGATCCACGCGCAGTCGGGCCGGCGCCAGCAGCGGGAGACGAGACTCTCAGCCCTCGTCGACACCGCACGCGAGCTCGCCACCGCGCAGGAACTCGACGCCGTGCTCAGAGTCGTCACGCGCCGGGCCCGTCTGCTGCTCGGCCTCGACCTGGCCTTCGTCGGCTTCCCCGACGGGGAGCAGGGATTCGTACACGTCCGCAGCGTCGATGGTCACACATCGACCAGGACGGTGGGCCTGAGGCTGCCGGCCGACACGGGGCCGGTCGGTGAGGCCCTCGTCAGCTCCGCGCCGTTCTGGACGCCCGACTACCCCGCCGACAGACGGTTCTGCCACCACCCGGCCTTCGACGAGGTCGCCGGGGCCGAGGGGCTGCGCGCGATCGTGGCGGTGCCGCTGAGCCGGGGCACCCGGCCGGTCGGCGCTCTCTGTGCCGCCGCCCGGAACGTGCGTCACTTCAGCGCCGACGAGATCTCGCTGATGAGCTCCCTGGGAGACCTCGCGGGCGCGGCCATCGAGAGCGCGCGCCTGCTCGACGCGGCCACGGTCGCAGCCCTGGAGGGGCCCGCTCTCCGGCTGGAGCGCGAACTGAGCGAGACGCAGAGCCGGTTCACCGCACTGGTACTGAACGGCGGAGGCCCGCAACCCCTCCTCGCGGAGTTGGCCCGACGGCTGGACGGGGCGGTACGGGTGCACGCCCTGGACGGTACTTTCCTCGCCACGGCCGGTGAGCCACCGCCGGACCTCGGTGAGACCGCTCGCCCTCCTGCCACGTCCACTCCGGCATCGTCCTCTCCTGACACCGCGGGGGCGCGAGCCGCCGGCGACCCCGTCGCGCTGGCCGACGGCTCCTGGACCGCACCGATCGTCGCGGGTGAGGAGCACCTCGGCACCCTGCTCATGTTCCCGGGGCACCGGCTCACCGAGTTCGAAGAGCGGTTACTGGGGCTGGGCGCACGGTTCACCGCCATCGCGCTTCTTCTGGAGGCCGGCCGGAGCGCAGGCGCCCACGGACGGATCCGGCACAGCCTTCTGGACGACCTGCTGGCGCTCTCCGGGCACCCGTCCCATCTTCTGGAGGCCCGCGCCCGCCGCTGCGGCATCGACCTGCACAAGTCGCACACCGTGGTCATCGCCCGTCCCGAGCGGGCGTGCGGGAGGGAGTTGAGCGCCTGGGCGGTCACGTACACAGAGCGCGTGAACGGGCTCATGAGTATGCGTGAGGGCTCGGTCGTTCTCCTGCTTCCGGGCAACGAAGCGGGAGCAGCGGCCCGGGCCGTCCATGCCGAGCTCTCCCCGCTTCTCGACCGGCGCGTGACGGTGGCCGCGGCCGGCCCGGTGACCGAAGCCCTGCCGGTCTCCGGCGCCCACCAGGAGGCCAAGCGCTGCCTCGACGCGATGACCACCCTCGGAGCCGTCGGCCGTGCCGCCTCGCCACGCGAGCTGGGCGGCCTCGGCGTACTGCTGTCGGGCAGCCATGACGTCGGCGCGTTCATCGACGCCACGATCGGGCCGGTGGCCGACTACGACCGGCTGCGCCTCACCGCACTGGTCCCCACCCTGGAGGCGTACTTCGAGACGGGCGCCAGCCCGACGTACGCGGCCGAACGGCTGCATGTGCACCCCAACACGGTCACCCGGCGGCTGGAGCGCATAGGCGAACTGCTGGGTGCCGGCTGGCAGCAGCCGGAGCGGGCGTTCGAGGTGCAACTGGCCCTGCGCCTCTCCCGGATCCGCCATGCCCTCCGGGGCGGGGGGCTGTCGTCCGCCGCCACCGTTCCCGGAGCCCCGGACGTCTGGCGCCCGCCGCGGCGTCGCCCGCGCGACGTCACGAAGCCCGGGACTCCTGTGCTGCCGCGCCGGCCACGGCGGTGATCGCGTGGGCGGCCGAGGCCAGGGTGAGGTGCCGGTGCCAGCCGCCGAAGGAGCGCCCCGCGTAGTCCCTGATACCCACCTGGTCGGCGATCTCGGCGCAGTCGCGGTCGACCCGGCCGATCAGTTTGCTCAGCCGCAGCAGCGCGCCAGGCGGCGCGTCGGTCAGGTCGGTGAGCCAGAGCCCGCTGGGCCAGCGCCCGCTGTCCCTCCACTCACCGAGCAGCAACAGACCGCGCCGGGCACCGACTTGTTCCGGAGCCCCGAAGCGGGAAGCCCGGGCGGGCAGCCCGACGCGCAGGGCCGCGACCAGGCTCGTCCGCGCCACCCCCGCCGGGCCATGGTCGGTCCAGACGGCCTCACGCCGTAACTGCTTCGCCGCGCCCATGATCTGGTGCGCGGGCAGCTCGGCGTGCCGGGCCGGCGCCGCGGCCTCCGACGCGCTCAGCAGCTGGGTGCCGCCCACCCGGACCAGGAACGGCAGTCCCGCGCCGCGCAGTTGCCGGACCGTGGTGGCGGCGTCCGCCTCGCGGGAGTCCAGCACCACCGGGAGACGGGGCAGCCCCTGTCCCACCACCAGTTCCCGGCACACTTCGATCGCACACTCGCCCAGCGTCTCCTCCGGACTCAGCGATGCGGGAATCGAGGCCCGTATCCTGCGCTGCCCGTCGTCGAGCCACGCCCCGGACAGGTGCAGCCGCCAGTTGACCGGGCTGCTCATCCGGTCGGACGCCGCCCAGACCCCGAAAGCCTGCTGGGCGTTGAGGATCTGGCCGAAAGCGGGGAAGTACCGCCGGTCCACACCGACGGAGTGCTCCCCGGCCTTCGGGATGATCATCGGTCGCACGACCCACGCACTGGGGAGCGCTACCCGTGCCAGGTACCGGGCGAGCTGCCCGCGCACCTCCGCCCAGTCCCACGTGGAACCGCTGATGAAGTGGTGCAGCCCCTGTTCGGTGGTGGCCCCGCCGGTCAGCGCGGCCATGTTCCGGATCGATTTGCGTCCTTCGGCCGCCAGGAGTCCGCGTACGTACTCCACACCCCGCCTGCGCTGATCCCGGCGCGGCAGGGAGGCGAAGAGCACCGAGCACAGTTCGGTGAGCACTTCCTCCTGGGCTCCGGCGTGGCCGGATGCGTGCGCCTCGCTGTGCGTGTCTTGCGCGTACAGGACAACACCAGACATTGATCTACCCCATCTCGTCTCCCGCACGGGGACGGCCGTGCTTGGCGCTGTTCCTCAACGGTGCGGGGTACTGCCAGGTAGCTCATAGGTACTCAGGACACACTGCTGAGGCTCGGTCCGGTGACTTGGCCACCGCCGCACGGCGGCACACAGGGTCGTCGGCGATTTCAGCCGTCGCCGGTTTCAGACGTCGGCGGTTCCAGGTGCCGCCGGTTTCAGATGTCGCCGTACGCCTCACTGCCGAGTTCCAGCGATGCGGCCCCTGCCGTACTGTCGGCGAGCCAGGCCCGGAAGCCCGCGACATCCGCGTCCGGCAGTGCGATGCCGATCGTCACCGCCTCCGCGTAACGGACCTCGCGCACGACGCGGCCGGTGGCCCGCAGGTCGTTCTCCAGCTTGCCCGCCCGCTGGTGGTCGACGGTGACCGTGGCCAGCCGGTAGCGCTGCCTGACGACGGTGCCCAGCTCGTCCAGGGCCTCTCCGACAGCTCCTCCGTAGGCCCGGATCAGCCCGCCCGCTCCGAGCTTCACCCCGCCGAAGTAGCGGGTGACGACGGCGACGGCGTACCGCACCTCGCGTCGCAGCAGCATCTGGAGCATCGGCACACCGGCGGTCCCGCCGGGCTCACCGTCGTCGCCGGCCTTCTGTACGGAGGCGTCGGCGCCGATGACGTACGCGAAGCAGTGATGGGACGCGCCGGGGTGCTCCCTGCGGACGCGTACGAGGAAGGCCTGCGCCTCCTCCTCGGTCGCGGCGGGTGCCAGTGCGCAGATGAAGCGCGATCTGCTGACCTCGGTCTCGTGCACACCCTCGCGGGCGACTGTCCGGTACTGCTCCTGCATCGGGCCAGCCTATGCGGCCCTGCGGGAACAGTCCTGGCCGGTACTCCGTTGTCCGGTCATGTACGCAGACTCGGACACCATCCGCAAGATCCTCACCACGACCGGCGACACCTGGGCGGTGGTGGGTCTCTCGAACAACAGGGGGCGGTCGGCGTTCGGCGTGGCCGGGGTGCTCCAGCGCTACGGCAAGCGCGTCGTGCCGGTCCATCCCAAGGCGGAGACGGTCCACGGCGAGCAGGGGTACGCGTCGCTCTCCGACATCCCGTTCCCGGTCGACGTGGTCGATGTCTTCGTCAACAGTGATCTGGCGGGCGCGGTCGCCGACGAGGCGGTGGCCATCGGCGCCAAGGCCGTCTGGTTCCAGCTCGGAGTGATCGACGAGGCGGCGTACGGGCGGGTGCGGGAGGCCGGACGTGACATGGTCATGGACCGGTGCCCGGCCATAGAGCTCCCGGCTCTGGGCTGACCGGCCCCGCCGGGACCGACAGCAGTCCCGGCTTGCCTCAGCCGCCCAGCCCCTCGATGACGACCGCGCCCGGCAGCCCGGCGAACGCCTTGCCGGGAACGATCAGCTTGCCCCTGCGGCTGCCGCTGCCGACCAGCACCCATTCCAGGTCCACCACGGCGGAGTCCACGAGCAGCGGCCAGGCGGCGGGCAGTCCGACCGGAGTGACCCCGCCGTACTCCATGCCGGTCTCGCCGGTTGCCGTGCCCATGGGCGCGAAGGACGCCTTGCGCGCGCCGAGTCGCCTGCGGACGGCGCCGTTCACGTCGAGGCGGGTGCGGGAGAGCACCAGGCAGGCGGCGAGCGAGGTCTCTCCGCCGCGCTTGCCGGCGACGACGACACAGTTCGCCGAGACGTCGAGCAGCTCAGGGCCGTAGTGCGCCACGAAGGCAGCGGTGTCGGCGATCTCCGGGTCGCTGTCCACGTAGATCAGCTCCTGGACCGGGACGTCCCCCTGCCAGTGCCGCACGGCGTCGGCGACCGGTGCGGTGAGCAGGTCCAGGCAGTCCCGGGCGTGGCGGACATCCTCGAAGGTACCGATGGGAGCGCGCATACGGCTCACGCTAACAGCCGCCGCGCGTACCCCGGTTCGGCCTGCCGCACACCCGTTCCGCCCGGGGCGGCGAGCCGGGGAGAGCAGGCCGGGCCCCCTCAGGGACCACCGGCGGGCCGGACTACGGGCGCTGCCGGCCGACCGGCGGGATGGAGACCGCCATCGTCATCTCGACCGTCTCCGTGCCCTCGTTGCGGTAGGCGTGCTCCACATTGGCCTCGAAGGTCGCCGAGGTCCCGGCCGGTAGGGAGTGCGCCACCCCGTCGGCGACCAGCGTGAGTTCACCAGCGGTGACGTGGAGAAGCTCCACCGTCCCCGGCGGGTGCGCGTCCGATGCGCTGCCCTCACCGGGCATCAGCCGCCAGGCCCACATCTCCAGCGGACCGCGCGTCTCGTCGCCGACGAGCAGAACCGTGTGGCTGCCCGCCTCCGTACCCCACATACGGACCGCCTGGTCGGCCGGGACGATTCTGACCTGCGGTCCCTGCTCGTAGTCGAGGAGCGTGGTGATGCTGACCCCGAGGGCGTCCGCGAGCTTCACCGTGGTGCCGACACTGGGGTTCGTCCGGGCCTGCTCGATCTGGATGATCATGCCTCGGCTGACCCCCGCACGGGCCGCCAGCGCGTCGAGCGTGAAACCCCGCTCGCCGCGCCAGCGCTTGAGGTTCCGGGCGAGCGACTGCGTGAGCTGGTCGAAGTCCGACACGTTCCGTCCATTATTCGGGCCGTCCATTATTTTGGATGACAGAGTTCAATATCCTGCACTACCGTGTGGTGCACTCACCGATTCACCGCACTGTACTGCGAGGCCCTCATGACTGCCCTCTTCGCCCTGGCGACCAGCCTGCTGTGGGGGCTGGCCGACTTCGGCGGCGGACTCCTCACCCGGCGGATACCCGCCCTGACGGTGGTCGTCGTCTCGCAGACGGTGGCGGTGGTGGTGCTCGGCTCGATCGTGGTGGCCACCGGCGGCTGGAGTGAATCCGGCCCGCAGCTCTGGTTCGCCGTGGCGGCCGGCGTGGCGGGGCCGGTGGCGATGCTCAGTTTCTACAAAGCTCTGGCACTCGGGCCGATGGGCGTGGTGTCACCGCTCGGCTCACTCGGTGTCGTCGTCCCGGTCGGCGTCGGGCTGGTGCTCGGTGAACGGCCCGGCCTGCCGCAGTTCGCCGGGATCGCGGTGGCCCTCGCGGGCGTGGTGCTCGCGGGCGGGCCCGAGCTGCGGGGAGCGCCCGTGCAGCGGCAGGCGGTCGCGCTGACGCTGGTCGCCGCCGTGGGCTTCGGCACGGTGATGTCCCTGATCTCCGAGGCGTCCACCACCGTCACCGGCCTCTTCCTCGCCCTGTTCGTCCAGCGCGTCGCCAATGTGGCGGTCGGCGGGACGGCCCTGTACGTCTCGGTACGGCGCGGGACGCGTGCGCTGCCCGAGGGCGGTGGGGCGGGGCTGATCCTGCGGTCGCTGCCGGCGCTCGCCTTCGTCGGCCTCGCCGATGTGGCGGCCAACGGCACCTACTCGCTCGCGGCCCACTCGGGACCGGTCACTGTCGCCGCCGTGCTGGCCTCCCTCTACCCGGTGATCACGGCGCTGGCGGCGCGCGGATTCCTCAAGGAGCGTCTGCGCGCGGTACAGGCCGCGGGGGCGGGGCTCGCGCTGGTGGGGACGGTACTGCTCGCGACCGGCTGACGAAGAGGCGCGGGGAGCCCGAGCGGTCAGGAAACGTCCGGCTCCAGGCTGCCGAGGGCGAGCAGCTGCTCCGGGGTGACGCCCGCCGGTATGGGCACGGGGGCGGGTGTACGCAGCGGGGGCTGCCACCCGTTCTCCGCGTCCCAGCTCCGTACGATCCGCGCGGGCGCTCCGGCGACCACCGCGTGGTCGGGCACCTCGCCGCGTACCACCGCGCCCGCCGCGACCACGACATTGCGGCCGAGCCGGGCGCCCGGCAGGATGACCGCGCCGGTCCCGAGCCAGCATCCTGGCCCGATGACCACGGGCTCGGTCCGCGGCCACTGCTTGCCGACGGGCTCGTGCGGATCGTCGTAACTGTGGTTCGTGGACGTGATGTAGACGTACGGGCCGCAGTAGGTGTCCGATCCGACGGTGACCCTGGTGTCGGCGATCACATGGCTGCCTCGCCCGAGCACGACACCGTCGCCCAGCGTCAGGATCGGCTCGGGTCCGAGGTCCAGATCGGGCATCATCCCGGCCGTGAGCGTGACCTGTTCACCGATGATGCAGTGGTCACCCAGCTCGATCCAGGGTTCACCGAAGACGGCGCCCTGCGGAAAGGCGAGTCTCGTTCCGGCGCCGATCCGGCGGAAGCGCAGCTTCCCCGGCCGTTCCGCCGTCACCGCGCCCGCCCGCTGCACCCACTGCCATCCGGCGTGCAGTGCACGGGATGTCAGCGATGAGAACGTGTTTCTGTTCCGGGCCACCCCCACACCGTACTCAGCGGGCCGGGCGGCGATCAGAGGGGCGGACTGTGATCTTCGACCCAGCGTCGCTTACGGTGCCGGAGGGCGCGGCGCGCACCACATGGAGCAATCCCCGGTCCCGGTAGAGCGGGAAGCAAGGAGACAGCAGTGGCGGAGCAGTCCTTGATCAGCGGTGTCGGCGGCCGGCAGCCGGTGATCGACCCGCAGTCCTTCACGGCGCCGACGTCCGTCGTCATCGGCGATGTGACGCTGGCCGCCGGTTCCAGCGTCTGGTACCACACGGTGCTGCGGGCCGACTGCGGGCCGATCGTGGTCGGCGCCGACAGCAACATCCAGGACAACTGCACGGTGCATGTCGACCCGGGGTTCCCGGTCACGGTCGGCGAGCGGGTGTCCGTGGGGCACAACGCGGTACTGCACGGGTGCACGGTTGAGGACGACGTACTCGTCGGGATGGGCGCCACAGTCCTCAACGGAGCGCACATCGGGGCCGGTTCACTGATCGCCGCCCAGGCCCTCGTCCCGCAGGGGATGCGGGTCCCGCCCGGATCGCTGGTCGCCGGGGTCCCGGCGAAGGTCAAGCGCGAGCTGACCGACGAGGAGCGCGAGGGCATCAAGCTCAACGCGGCGATGTATCTGGAGCTGGTCAAGGGCCACCGCGAGGTGGGCTGAGCGCGCCACGTCCGGATGGCGGGGCCCGGCCGCCCGACGCTAGCCTGAAATCGCAGCCGTGCCGTGCGCGGCAGCCCTGCGACCAGGAGACGGATGTCCATGGGTGCGGACCGCACAGTGGATCAGCCGCCCGGACCGGGCCCCGGCGGTACGCCGCCGCTGCCCGCCGCACGGCGTGCCCGGCGCCACGGCCCGCTGCTCGGTCCGTGGCCGGTGCCGGGGGTGGTGTCACTCGGCGGCGTCGCCGGAGCGTCGGCCCGGTACGGCGCCGGGCTGCTCTGGCCAACCGCGGCCGGCGGTTTCCCCTGGACGACCCTGCTGGTGAATGTCGTGGGGTGCGCCGTGATCGGGGTGTTCATGGTGGTGATCACCGATGTGTGGGCGGCGCACCGGTTGGTGCGCCCGTTCTTCGGCACCGGGGTGCTCGGCGGATTCACCACGTTCTCCACCTGCGCGGTGGACGTCCAGCGGCTGGTGGACGGCGGCCACGCCCGTACCGGCCTGGCGTATCTCGGACTGACACTGCTCGCGGCTCTCGCAGCGGTGTGGAGCGCGGTGTGGGTGTCACGCCGCGCAGTGGCGTGGAGGCAGACATGACCGGGCCGAGCGGTACCGCCGCCCTGCGGGCGACCATCTTCGTCGGAGAGTCCGACCTCTGGCACCACAAGCCGGTGTACTCCGAGATCGTGCACAGGGCCCACCGCGCCGGACTGGCAGGTGCGAGTGTCTTCCGCGGCATCGAGGGCTTCGGTGCCTCGTCACTGATCCACACCCAGCGGCTGCTGTCGCTGAGCGAGGATCTGCCGGTGGCCGTGGTGATCGTGGACACCGCCGACAGGATCCGGGCGTTCCTGCCGCAGCTCGATGAGCTGATCACCGAGGGCATGGTGACTCTCGACGACTGCGAGGTCATCCACTACCCGCGCGGGCAGCCGGAACGCTGAGCCGCTGCCGTCCGTGACGACACGCCGGCCGCCGATTCAGTCGGCGGGTACGGATTCCGGCGTCTCGGCAGCCGCCTGGGCCTTGGCGTGCGCCTTCTTCGCCCGGTTCTTGATGATGAGCATCGAGGCCACGCCGATCACGGCGGCCACGGCCAGGCCCGCGTACGAGAAGTTCTTGAACCACGACTCGGCGACGACGCCCACGTAGTAGACGGCGGCGGTCGTGCCGCCGGCCCACAGGATGCCGCCGAGTGCGTTGGCCGTGAGGAACTTCCAGTACGGCATGTGCAGTACGCCGGCCAGCGGCCCGGCGAAGATCCGGAGCAGGGCGACGAAACGGCCGAAGAAGACCGCCCACATCCCCCACTTCTCGAAGGACCGCTCCGCCATGGCGATGTTGGCCCCGCTGAAGTGTCCGGGGAATTTTCGGCCGAGCCAGGCGATCAGCGGGCGTCCGCCCTTGCGCCCGATGGCGTACCCGATCGAGTCGCCGACGATCGCGCCCGCCGAGGCGCAGACGCCCAGTACGAGCGGGTCGATATGGCCCTGCTGGGAGGCCAGCAGGGCGGCGCTGACCAGGACGATCTCGCCCGGCAGCGGAATTCCGAGGCTCTCGACCCCGATGACCACCGCGACCAGCAGATAGATACTTATCGCCGGAATCGTCTCCAGCCACGCCTGGATGTGCAACGCCGGCCCCTGCCCTTCGAAGTACCCGTGCCTGCCGGGAGGCGCGCCCCCCGCGCCCCCCGCGCCGCCTGCTGGAAGCCTACCCGCTCGCCCGGCGACGGTCGCGAACAGCAGAGGGCGCCCCTGCCGCGCGGGGGCGCCCTGTCCAGCGGAAGCCGGGGCCCAGGAGCCGGCAGGCAGGTCAGCAGTCAGGAGTTCGGACGCAGGGTCCAGACCACCGTCATCTCACCGGTGACCGCCTCGTCCGCGCGCCGGAGCGCGATGTGGACCGGGAACTCGGGGCGCTCCCCGGCGTCCAGCTCCGCCACCACATCAGCCACCGGGCGGCCCAGTGTGGCGGTCGCGGTGACATCGCCCATGGCGAGCTTCTTGTAGTCGATCTCGGCGCGCACCGCGAGCGGCACGGCACGCGTCATCTGCTCGCCGAACGCCGCGATGACGATCGCGCCGCTCGCCGACTCCGCGAGGGTGAACATCGCGCCCGCGTGCGGGCCCCCGACGTGGTTGTGGAAGTCGGCCTGGTCCGGCAGCCGGACGACGGCCCGCTCCGGCGTCGTCTCGATGAAGTCGAGGTTGAGGGTCCTCGCCATGGGCACGGTGGCGGCGAGCAGTTCGCCTGCGGACATCTGGTCTGCGGTCATGGAACGGGAGGTTACCCGCGAGTAGCTCGCTTGGCCATCCCGGGGCGGGGGCGGCCGTAGCGACGTGGCCCTGTCACCTCTATGGTTACTCGCCATGTGGCCAGGACAGCAGCCGCCCGGGGGCGAGCAGAACCCGCAGGACCAGAATCCGAATCCCTATCAGCAGCCGGGGTACCAGCAGCCGAACCCTTATCAGCAGGGACAACCTCAGCCAGGACCTCCGCAGCAGGGAGCCCCCCAGGGTTACCAGCAGCCCAGTCCGTACCAGCAGCCGACGGTGCCTCAGTACGCGGTGGGAACGCCGCCCGGCGCGCCCCGCTCGCCCGAGGACAGGAAGAAGACGACGATCATCGCGATCATCTCCGCGACGGCGGTCGTCGCCGCCGCGGTGATCACCGGTGTGGTCGTGTTCAAGGGCGACGGCGACAAGGGCGGTACGGTCCAGGCCGGCAAGTCGCCGTCCCCCTCCGCGTCCGCGTCCACGGACCAGAAGAACCCGGTGCCCGCGCCCAACCCGCGCGCCGGTGGCGAGGCCCCCAAGGCGACGGTCGCCGGATGGAAGGTCGTCGTGAACCCGAAGTGGGGCACCGCCTTCGACGTGCCGCCGGAGTGGGAAGTGGCGTCCTCGGGCACGTTCAGCGGCTTCGAGGACGACAAGGGCAAGACGCTGGTCGGCCAGTCGGCGCCCGCCTTCTACAAGTCGAAGTGGTGCACGGAGGACTCCGACAAGGACGGTTACACGGAGGACACCGGGCTCGGCGGCGCGGGGACCAAGGGAGCGGACGGCGCCAAGAACACCCAGGACGTCGCCGAGAAGGAAGTGCCCTGGTGGGTCTACGGCGCGTACACCCAGCCGAACAGGAAGCTGGTGAAGACCTCCAAGGCGAAGCCGTACACGACCAGGTCCGGGGTCACGGGCAGCCTCGCCCGCGCCTGGGCGACCGGCGTCCCGAAGAAGTCCAAGTGCACCACCGACGGCCAGGCCATCACCTTCGGATTCAAGAACTCCGCGGGCGACTTCGTGGCGTTCTCGCTCTACAACAGCACCGGCGTCGCCGGGGCGATCCCCCAGTCGACGGTCGACAAGATCCTCAGCACGGTGCGGCTCGCGGGGAAGCCCACCGGAGCGAGCGACAGCTGAGACTCGGCCTGTGACGGAATCCGACCTAATCCGCCTGTTTACGCCCGATTTTCGGCGGATCGGTGTCGCGAATGCGTTTGGCATGGAGGAGCGGCGGCGGCGATAGTCCCAGAGTGACGTCTGCTGCCACCGCCCCTCCGCCCTCCCGCCGCCCCACGTGGGCCGGGCGCAACTACACCCTGCTCACGGCGGCCGCCGTGGTGACGAGCCTGGGCAGCAACGGAGCCCTGATCGCTTCGGCGTTCGCGGTGCTGGACACGGGTGGCGACAGCAGCGACGTAGGCCTGCTCGCGGCGGCGCGCACCTTGCCGCTCGTCCTCTTCCTGCTGATCGGCGGAGCGCTGGCCGACCGGCTGCCGCGCCACCGGGTGATGGTCGCGGCCAACGGCCTGAACTGCGTCTCCCAGGCCGCCTTCGCCGTCCTGGTCCTGACCGGCCACCCGCCGCTCTGGCAGATGATGGTGCTCACCGCGCTGTGCGGTATGGGCCAGGCGTTCTTCTCGCCCGCATCCGAGGGAATGCTGCTGTCCACCGTGCGGGGCGAGGAGGCAGGCCGGGCCTTCGCGTTCTACCGGATGGCCATGCAGGGCGCGGGGATCGGCGGCGCCGCGCTGGGCGGCGCGCTGATCGCCGCCATCGGACCGGGCTGGGTGCTCGCCGTCGACGCGGCGGCCTTCGCCGCCGCCGGGTCGCTCCGGGGCTTCCTCGACGTCAGCCATATCCCGCCGCGCGCACCGGGCGGCGGGATGCTCGCCGATCTGCGGGAGGGCTGGCGCGAGGTCATCGGGCGGCCCTGGCTGTGGAGCATCATTCTGCAGTTCGCCGTGGTCAACGCGGTCATAGGCGCCGCGGAGGCGGTGTACGGGCCGCTGGTCGCGCGGGACTCGCTGGGCGGCGCCGGTCCCTGGGGACTGTCCCTCGCCGCCTTCGGCGCGGGCACGGTCGGCGGTGCGCTGATCATGACGCGCTGGAAACCACGCCGGCTGCTGCTGACCGGGACGCTGTGCGTCTTCCCGCTGGCGCTGCCGTCGGCGGCGCTCGCCGTGCCGGTCCCGTTGGCCGCCCTGGTCGGCGTGATGTTCTTCAGCGGCGTACTGGTCGAGACGTTCGGCGTCTCCTGGATGACGGCGCTGCACCAGGAGATCCCTGAGGACAAGTTCTCCCGGGTCTCCGCCTACGACTGGCTCGGCTCACTGGCGATGCTCCCGCTGGCCACCGCGCTGGCGGGCCCCGCGGAGGAAGCGTTCGGACGGACCGCCTCGCTGTGGGGGTGTGCGGGGCTGGTGGCCCTGCTGACGGCCGCGGTGCTGTGTGTGCCCGACGTACGGAATCTGACGCGCCGGACGCCTGCGGACCGGACGGCCGCCGGCCTCGCGGCTTCGGGTACGGCCGCGACGGACACGGCTGCTGATGTCCTCACCCCGGAGCGCGTGCCCGGCGCCGGAACGTCAGCCGATGCTGAAAGCTCCGTCGGGCGGCTCGGGTGAGGCGACCGCGTCCGCGTCCGTGACCGGCCGGGCGCCAGCTGTGAACCGGGCCAGCGAGGCGCCGTGCTCGACCCGCGCCGGAAAGGCGTCCGATGCCATACGGCGGCTCAGCGCCGCGGTGTGCAGCTCGGTGTGCGAGGCGACGAGAACAGCGTTGCCGAAGCGCCGGCCGCGCAGCACGGCCGGCTCGGCGATGAGCGCGACCTCGGCGAACACCTGCGAGAATGCGGCGAGTTGGGTGCGCAGGAAGCCGAACGGCGCGCCGTCCGCGAGGTTCGCCGCGTAGACCCCGCCGTCGCGCAGCACCCGGGCGGCCGACCGCGCGTACTCGACGGATGTGAGGTGGGCGGGCACCCGGGAACCGCCGAAGACATCGGCGATCAGTACGTCGGCGGACGCCGCGGGCCTGCCCTCCAGCCAGGTCCGCGCGTCCATGGCGTGCACGGTGATCCCCGAGCCGTGCGGCAGGGGCAGTTCCTCGGCGACCAGCGCGAGCAGTCCCCGGTCCGCCTCCACCACCTCCTGCCGCGATCCCGGCCGGAGCGCCGCCACGTAGCGGGGCAGCGTGAGCGCTCCCCCGCCGAGGTGCACGACGTCGAGCGGGTCTCCGGGGCGGGCCGCGCAGTCCACGACGTGGCCGAGCCTGCGCACGTACTCGAACTCCAGGTACCCCGGGTCGTCCAGGTCCACATACGACTGGGGCGCGCCGTCGACCGTGAGCAGCCAGGCCCGCTCCCGGTCGACGTCGGGCAGGAGTCTCGCGGTGCCCTGGTCCACGTCCCGGATCACCGGTATCGCCTCGTTCACCGTCCCATTGTGCCGTCCGTGCCCCGGCGACCGGCGCGCGTCTCCCCCCGCGTACGGGGGACGGGCGCCGGGGCGGGCCGGTCATCTCCCGTCCCGGCGCCCGGACGGACCGGTTACACCCCGTCGCCGATGACCTCCGTGACGGTCCCGGCGCCGACCGTGCGGCCGCCCTCGCGGACGGCGAAGCCGAGCCCCGGCTCCAGCGGCACGTCACGGCCGAGTCCGACGGTCATGGTCACCGTCTCGCCGGGGCGGGCCACCGCGAGGCCCCCGAGGTCGACATCACCGACCACGTCAGCGGTACGGATGTAGAACTGCGGCCGGTACCCGGTGGAGACCGGAGTGGTCCGGCCGCCCTCGGCCGCCGACAGGACGTACACCCGCGCGGTGAACCGGCGTCGCGGCGTGACGCTGTCCGGCGCCGCCACCACATCGCCGCGGCGCACCGCGTCGCGTGGCACCCCGCGCAGCAGCAGGGCCACGTTGTCGCCCGCCTCGGCCTCCGCCATCGGCTTGCCGAAGGTCTCCAGGCCGGTGACGACCGTGCCGGCCGGGCCCGTTCCGGCGCCCAGCACCTGCACCCGGTCGCCGACGCGGATCCTGCCGCGCTCGACGGCGCCGGTGACGACGGTGCCGCGTCCGGTGATGGTGAGCACGTTCTCCACCGGGAGCAGGAAGGGCGCGTCGGTGTACCGCTCGGGCATCGGGACGTAGGTGTCCACCGCGTCGAGCAGGGCCTCGACCGAGGCCGTCCAGCGCGGGTCGCCCTCCAGCGCCTTCAGCCCCGACACCCGTACGACCGGGGCCGCGTCGCCGCCGTACCCGTGGGCGGAGAGCAGTTCGCGGACCTCCAGCTCGACCAGGTCGGTCAGCTCCTCGTCCCCCGCGTCCGCCTTGTTGAGGGCGACGACGATGTGGTCGACGCCGACCTGGCGGGCCAGCAGAACGTGCTCGGCGGTCTGCGGCATGACCCCGTCGAGCGCTGAGACGACGAGGATCGCCCCGTCGAGCTGGGCGGCGCCGGTGACCATGTTCTTGATGTAGTCCGCGTGTCCCGGCATGTCGACGTGGGCGTAGTGGCGGGTGTCGGTCTCGTACTCCACGTGCGTGATGTTGATGGTGATACCGCGCTGCGCCTCCTCCGGCGCCCGGTCGATCCGGTCGAACGAGACGAAGGAGGTACTGCTGTCCGCACGGTCGCTGAGCACCTTGGTGATGGCGGCGGTCAGAGTCGTCTTGCCGTGGTCGACGTGGCCCATGGTGCCGATGTTGAGATGGGGCTTGGTACGCACGTATGCCGTCTTGGGCATGGCCTTTTTCTTCCTCGCGAAATTCGGGAAATACCGAAGTGGCGGGACCCCCGGATCCGGCCGACCCTCCCCCTGCGGGGTCCGCCGGACAATCCGGGAAGGGTCAGCTTCGGGCGCCGCCGAGGGGCGCTGTGCCAACGGCCGCACGGTGAACGGCCGTTGTGGCCGGTGCGATGGGACCAAGGAGACCGGCAGCCTTCGGCGCGTCCGCGACTGCGGACGGCCCTGCGAGGAAGGCGTACCGGAACATGCCCCGATACTCCTCCGGGGCCGTCGGTACGTCGACCGGTTTTCCCGCTCGTGCGGAGATCCGTGGCGGCCCGCTCGTGCGGGGGCGGCCCGTGACGGGCCGTGAGCAGCCACGGAGCGCCCCCCGGGGCCGCCGGGAGCCCGGAACCATTACGACGATCACACCCGGGTATCGGTTACTCTCCCGGGATGCTGGAGTCCGCTGCCCGACCCTCCGCCGGCCTGACCGCGCGCTGCGTCAGAGCACTTGCCTCGCCGTGGTCCCGGCTCTCCCTGCTCGTGGTGGTGCTGGTGGCCGCGGCGACCCTGATGCTCCTCTTCCAGCCGCAGCGGCTGCTCGCGGCGGGCTGGCCGCCGCAACTCAGCGGTGTCTCCGCCGTCGTACTGTTCTCCGCCGCGTATGGCGCGTGCACGGCCGCCTTCGTACCCCGGCCGCTGCTGAATCTCGCGGCGGGCGCCCTCTTCGGCAGCCAGGCCGGCCTGGGCGCGGCCGTCGCCGGGACGGTGCTGGGGGCCGGTGTCTCCTTCGGTCTTGGACGGCTGCTCGGGCAGAGCGCGCTGCGGCCGATGCTGCGCGGGCGCTGGCTGACGGCGGTCGACGGGCAGTTGAGCAGGCACGGATTCCGCTCGATGCTCGCGCTGCGGCTCTTCCCCGGAGTGCCGTTCGCCGCCGCCAACTACTGCGCCGCGGTGTCCCGGATGGGGTGGCTGCCGTTCCTGCTGGCCACCGGGCTCGGGTCGGTCCCGAACACGGCGGCGTACGTGGTGGCGGGCAGCCGGGCGTCGTCGCCCACCTCACCGGCCTTCCTGGTCTCGATGGGCTTCATCGTGGTGTCCGGGGCGGGCGCCGCGTGGATCGGCTGGCGCAAGCGGCACCGGCTGCGCGGCCACTGACACCGCCCGGGGCCGCGGCGGGGGCAGTTGGCCGTCCGTACGCGAGAGGGTCGCCGACCGTACACCTTCGGCGGTTACGTTCCCTTCGCATCAGCCCCTTGATCCTTTGGACGGCCCCCACCCATGTCTTGGTCCGAATCGTTCGTCCTCGGATTCGTGCAGGGGCTGACCGAGTTTCTGCCCGTGTCCTCCAGCGCCCATCTGCGGCTGACCTCGGCCTTCGCGGGCTGGCCCGACGCGGGTGCGGCCTTCACCGCGATCACCCAGATAGGCACCGAGGCCGCGGTCATCATCTACTTCCGCAGTGACATCGCCAGGATCGTCTCGGCGTGGTTCCGCTCGCTCACCGACCGCTCGCTGCGCGGCGGCCACGACGCCCGGATGGGCTGGCTCGTCATCGTCGGGACGATCCCGATCGGTGTGCTGGGGATCCTGCTGAAGGACCAGATCGATACATCATTCCGGGACCTGCGGGTCATCGCCTGCACCCTGGTCGGGATGGGCCTGGTGCTGGGCGCGGCCGACCGGCTGGCCGCCCGCGACGAGAGCGGCGGCAGGCACAGGGCGGGCCGGCGGCGCAGGTCACTCCAGGAGCTGACGGTCCGGGACGGGCTGGTCTACGGGCTGTGCCAGGCGCTCGCGCTGGTCCCGGGCGTCTCCCGCTCGGGCGCCACGATCAGCGGCGGCCTGCTCATGGGATACACCCGTGAGGCCGCCGCCCGGTACTCGTTCCTGCTGGCGATCCCCGCGGTCCTCGCCTCGGGGGCCTTCGAGCTCAAGGACGCGGCCGGGAGCGGCGGTACGCCGTGGGGGCCGACGCTGCTCGCGACGGTCGTGGCGTTCGCCGTGGGATACGCGGTCATCGCGTGGTTCATGCGCTTCATTACCACCAAGAGCTTCATGCCGTTCGTCATCTACCGGATTCTGCTCGGCATCCTGCTGTTCGTCCTGGTCAGCATGGGTGTGCTGAGCCCGCACGCGGGCGAATCCGGCGGCTGAACCAGGGCCGCACAGGTAGCGCTATCTAGCATTTCCTAGCGCCTGATTGCAGCACCACGCCATGATCATCTCCCACTCGTCTCCCACCCAGGAGACCGGGAGACGATCAGCCAGAAGTGCGCACCTGCAAAGTCGGGAGTAGAAAGAAGGGCCCGCGCAGCAGCAGCTGTGCGGGCCCTTCTGCTTGGCGGCCGGCCCGGGTCAGTCGAGGCTGAGGCGCGCCAGCAGGCCCTGGACACGGCCGGCGAGCGCCTTCTCCGGGTCCGGGCTGATGGTGGCAAGTGCCACTGCGGCCGTCACGGTGACGTCGCTCAGCTCCTTCTCGACGAGCCGCCAGCGCGGGCGGTGAGGAAGTCGAGGGTGTAGCGGTCGGGGTTGCCGTAGCCGGCCAGGCCCATGAGCTTGCCGGAGCTGGTCCAGTTGCCGAGTCCGAGGTGTTCGGCGACGGTCTCGTAGAACCAGCCCAGCGACTGGCTGAACGGGAACTGGCACAGGACCTTCAATCCGTCGGCGGTGCCGTGGGCGAGGGTGGCGGAGACGCCGTCGCCGGAGCCGTCGACCACCAGGACGGCGGCCTCGTCGAAGCCGCTGGGGTGGAAGGCGGAGGCGGCGTGCGCGAGGTGGTGCTCGACCACGGTGGCCTGCCGGGGCCGGTGGTGGCCGAACAGGGCGGGGGCGAGGAGTTCGGCGTGCAGATGTTGCTCGGCGTAGGCCAGGCCGGGTTGAAGACGATGGCGATCTCGTCAACGTCGGCCAGGGTGATGCCGGCCTCGGACAGGCAGTAGGCCGCGGCCACCGCGCAGGAGCGGGAGTCCTTGTGGTGCTTGCGGCGGGAGAAGCGCTCCTCCTCGGCGAAGGCGACCACCTTCCCGTCGATGACCAGGCAGGCGGAGGGGTGGAAGCAAAGGGGGAGGAGGGGGCGGTACGGGCCGATTCGGCTGGTGCCCTTGGTCCCCGATCGGCGACCGGTGTTTCCCCTCCACGATCCTTGCCACAGCAGCCTCCTCAAGGCCTGGGTTCTCCACTGCAGAAGCGGAGGCCCGCGATGCACGAGGGCGCACATGCGCCTGTACGCCTGTACGCCTGTACGCCTGCTACATACAACCCAGCAACTGGGTCGCTCGTCAGCCTTCGAGCGGGCGGCCCTGTGCTGCCCGCAGGCGGGCCAGACCGGAGTTCCGCGTGCGAGCAAGTGGCAGTTCGTCTTCGGGGGTCGGGAGCGTGACGGGCATGGACCACACACCGCTGGTCTGGGAGGCGATGCCGAGCGCGACCATGACCTCGGCGAGTCCCATGCCGTGGCCGGAACAGGGAGCCCGGCCACGGTGAGTACGTCGGTGCAGCCGGCCTCCTTCCCGGCAACCAAGGCGCGGATCTGGGCCTCGGTTGCCGTCCCGCGCAGCGGTAATCGCGGAGCCAACTCAGCCCTTACCGCATTGCCCTCGTCCGCATGTCCAGAGACGCCCGCGCCAACGAGTTTGCCGCGGCGGCGGACTGTTCCGACTTTCCTGCCGATGGATGTCGGCCGGTGATCGGCCGCGTCCAGCTGCTCGGCGAGCGGGAAGCTGCCGCCATAATGGGAGGCATGCCCTCCAGCCCGCACCACCCCGCACCCGCGTCGACGAACCTCTCGGGCACGGACGCCGAGGACCTCGCGCTGTACCGGGAGAAGTTCCGGTGCCGTCTGCCGGAGTCGCTGGACGAGTTGCACGGCCCGACCCAGGGGGTCGTCGAGCTGCCGCTGCACATGGCCTGGTCCGGGATGACCTCGTACGACCTGGGCAAGCCGCGCCAGCGCATGGGCCTGTACCGCACTGTCTTGCATGAGGGCCTGCACGACGACCTGCCCCGCTACCTCAACCAGGACCTGCTCCTCCAGCTGTGGCCGGTGCTGCGCACTCTCGTCGGCCGCACCGTGCGCACTGTGTGGGAGGACGCCTTCGCTCAGCTCGCCTCCCGCACCCAGGCAGCCGCGTGACGGACATGCCGGAGCTGCACGCGCGGCTCCTGGCGGATGTGATCGCCCTCGGCTCCCCGTATCCCCTGGTCCTCACTGGCGGGTATGCCGTGCGGGCGCACCGCCTCGTGAACCGCCCCAGCCAGGACCTCGATGTCGCCACCGAGAACCCGGCGCCCATGGCCGACATCGCGGCCACGCTCCGCGCCGGCCTGGAAGCCCGCGGCTGGAAGGTGCACGCGCTGGAGACCGCCCCGCTGTCCGCCCGCTTCACCGTGACCGACCCGGCCACCGGGCAGGACTGCGAGGTCGACGTCCTCAAGGAGATCTTCTGGCGGCCGGTCGCCCAGAGCCCGTACGGGCCCGTCCTCGCGGAGGAGGACGTGATCGGGACCAAGGTCCGCGCCCTCGCCGACCGCGGAGCACCCCGTGACCTGATCGACGTGTTCGCAGCCTCCCGCCGTTGGAACACCGCCGATCTCGAGGAATTCGGCCGTCGCCACGCCCGCGGCCGCTTCGAGCGCGAAGACCTGCAGGCAAACCTCGCCGGATCCGAGTGGACCGACGACGAAGCCTTCGCCGCCTACGGCCTGGACCAGGCCACCATCACCGCTCTTCGTGCCTGGGCCGTGGAGTGGGCCGACGACCTCGCGGCCCGACTCCTCGAAGAGTCCGATGATCCGGACATCGACTGATCACATCTGTCCGACCATCGGAAACGGGAGCCTGGGGAAGCCGAGCGAGGGGCAAGTACGGTGCCGTGGAAATATCCCCACGGCACTGGGCAAACTGGCCTCTCACGGGCGATACGGCCAACGCCCGACTCCTCCGGGCAGCCAGGCCACGCCGCGAAGGTAGAGCTCGGCAAGCATTTCGGGCGTCCACGCTCTGAGGAACTGACTTCCCTCGAGCCCGCAGCCTGACGACGTTCTATCAGCGCGGACGACCGCCGCTGAGGTGGCGAAAAGAAGAGCTCCTCGCTCACCAACACTGCTCTTCCAATGGCCTGACCAGCCAGCCCGCCGGTGCACCCGACACGCCATCAGAACGAGCGTCATTTCAGCGTCAAGATATCGCCCGTAACGCACATACCGCACATAATATGCAGGGGCAAAATCGCAGACCAGGAGCCCTTTGCGGCCGGCTCCAAGATCGCCACCACTCCACGTGATGCGTCATCGAAAATGTGTCACATCATGTGGGATATAGAGAAATGCCAGGCCAGAGGCCATTTTCTGGCTCTTCGGGAAGCCGATCCGGCGGTCGGAGCGTCAACCGAGCGTCACGCGAGAGGAGTGTCAGCCTCTCACCGGGCTTCCCGTGAGCAGGACGGCCGTGTACTGCACAGGTGCCCTTCGCAGAGGCCCGTCCGGGCACATCGCATGGACGTCTTCTGCGGCCTTGACGTCAGCAAGGGCGAACACTATGCCACCGGCCGTCACCGCGGCGGGGACGAAAGCCTTCGACCGCAGGCCCCGGTGTCAGTCGGCGGCGACCCGCGGGACTATGGGCAAGATTCCCAATTACTGTGCAGAACGCTGACCTTGTTCCAAGGTGCCCCACTCATCGGCGATCTTGCCGCCACTCACCGGCTGATCGTGATCCCGGCTGCTGTGACTGGCCTGCCTATAGGCGGAATCCCCAGGTACGAACCCTTGTCCAATCTATGACCAGCGGTAGCAGATCCGGTCTCCGTCCACGATGACGTCCTCGATCGTTGTTGTGAGGTCCGGGAAAGCGTTCCGCCCGGCGACTCCGCGGAGCTCTACGGGCCCCTTCGTAGTCCGCCCCCTGAAACCCTGGTCGTTCGGCACGAGCTTGGGCGTGAAAATTCACTTGGGCGTGCCGACCATCACGGCTCGCAGTCGTGTTCGTGGACGGCTTCGATGGCAGTGAGTACTCGTTCGGGGCTCATGGGGAGGCTGGTGATCTGTGCTCCGACAGCGTCGGCTATCGCCGCGGCGATAGCCGGCGGCACGGGGAGCATGCCGCCCTCGCCAAGGCCCTTGGAGCCGAAGGGACCTGATCCGTGGCCTTGCTCCTGGGTAATGGAGACAAACGAGCGCGGCAGGTCGTCGGCCATGGGCAGCCGGTAGTTCAGGGCTTCGCCGTTGAGCAATTCGCTCCCCTCGTAGCGCAGCTCTTCGAACAGGGCCTGTCCTATGCCCATGACTGCCGCGCCCTCGTCTTGGCCTCGCGCCCCCAGGGCGTTGATCACCTTCCCGGCATCCCCGCTGATCACGAGCTTGAGGAGTTCGACCCTTCCGGTCTCCGGATCTACGGTGACTTCAGCTGCGGCCCAGGCAACTTCCCAGAAGGCACAGGGCGTCTCGAAAGCCGACTCGGCTGAAGAGTCCGGCTTATAGTGGCCATCGCCAGTGAACTCATAACTCCTCCCACCGAATACTCGGCGAGTCAACGGGGTGAGCGAGTACACCTGCCCCTTGGCAACGACCTCCCAATTGCGCAGCTCAAGCTCCTGGGGCGAGATTCCTAGCTCTTTGGCGGCAAAGTCGAGGACCGTGTGCCGGGCCTGTTCCGCCGCCTGCTGGACCGCGCGGCCCATCACTGCGATTCCGGAGGACGAGTGTGTCCCCGAATCGTACGGTGAGTGATCAGTGTCGACCGAGACATACTTGACCTTGCTTGGATCCGTCCGCAGAACATCGGCAACGATTTGGATGAGCGCGCTGTGCCCGCCCTGTCCCATCTCGACCAGCGCCGATTGCAGACAGACGTTGCCAGCAGTGTCAATGTTGACGCGGGCCTCGCTCAACTTGTTCATGCCGCCACCGTCTTTACAGGCCAGCGCGATGCCCATTCCCCGGTTAGCCACGAGACTGCGCTCGTGGTATCCGATCGCATCAGCTATGAGACCCAGTCCCAAGGAAAAGTCGCTATCGAGGGGGGTCTCCCCTGGCACGCTTCTTTCACCGAGGTCAAGAACGTTCTTCAGCCTGAGCTTGAGGGGGTCCATTCCCAACCGGGCGGCGATAAGGTCCAGCTGCCGCTCATTGGCCCAGGTCGCCTGTGTCCCACCGAATCCGCGGAAAGCGCCAGCTGGGACGGTGTTGGTCATGACGGTTTGGCATGCCGTGTCAATATGACGCCATCGGTAGGCTCCCGGCATCCGATAGCCGGCCTTCTCTGCCACCAGCGGGCTGTAGTCGGAATAGGCTCCGGCATTGAGGAGTACTTCACTCTTGCGCGCCAGGAATGTACCGTCAGCCGCCAGCCCCGTTGTCAGCGTCAGGATCGCCTCGTGCTGGCTGACGGTCAGAAAGGCTTCTTCCGTCGTCAGGCAGTACCGGACGGGGCGCCCTCCGCTGAGCTGGGAGAGGCGTATGGCAATCGGTTCAGTGCGGCAGTTGGTCTTTGCTCCGAAACCTCCACCGAGCATTTCGACGTGTACCTGCACGGTGTTCTCTGGGACCTTAAATATCCGGGCGAGCTCTTGGCGAAGCTGAAACGGCTCCTGGGTGCTCGTCCACACCTCCACCCGATCAGCCGGCGCGACCGCGACGCTGACGAATGGCTCGAGATGCATGTGCTGCATCCGCGAGAAGGTGAAGGTATCGGTGAAGACATGGTCACACTCGTGCCATACATCGATCGGCCCTGTGGTGTAGCGGTACTCGAAGCTGACGTTGCGGGCCGTACGCACGGCGGCGGAAGCGCCCGGACCGTACCGCGGGATGAAAGCCTGTGGTGGGGTGGGGAACAGTTCGGGCGCGTCATCGCCGCGGGCGTCCAGAACCGACGAGGCGTCAGGCAGCTTCTCGTACTCGACGTCGATGAGGTCCAGGGCGGCGAGCGCGATGTGCTCGTCTTCAGCGGCGACGGCTGCCACCACCTCACCGACATAGCGAACGGTATCCAGCGCCACGAACGGCTGGTCCCTCACGTATGCGCCGCACATCGGGTCGAGTCCGTCCAGGTGGCCCCGGGTGAGCACGGCGTGTACGCCCTCAAGTTTCTCCGCCTTCGTGGCATCAATCGACACCACCCGCGCGTGCGCGTGCGGGCTGCGCAGTACCATTGCGTGCAGCATCCCCGCCACACTGACGTCGTACCCGTACCGCGCTCTGCCGGTCACCTTCGCCAGTGCGTCGCGGCGAGGATCGTCCCGTCCCACAACGGTGCTCACGAGTTGTCCTCCCCGTCGGAGGCCTCGGCCAGCTCGCCGGCGCGTTCGACTGCTTCCAGGATCATCTCGTAGCCGGTGCATCGGCAGATGTTCGAAGCGATCCACTTCCGGACCTCCTCCCGGTCCGGCTTCACGTTGGTTCGCAGTAGCGCAGTAGCGAGCATGATCATTCCGGGTGTGCAGTAACCGCATTGGAAACCACCGCACTCGGAGAAGGCTCGTTGGACCGGGCTCAGGTTGTCCCCGTCCTGCTGGCCCTCGATGGTCTCCACGGTGGTTCCCTCAACATCGAAGGCGAACAGCGAGCAGGACGCGACGGGCCGGTCGTCCACCAGAACCGTGCACGTGCCGCACACGCCCCGCTCACAGGAGCCGCGTACACCAGTCAAGTTCAGGTCCCGGCGCAGCATAGTCAGCAGGATCGTGCTGGTTGGCACCTCGACGAGGCATTGTTCACCGTTGAGCACGAACTCGACCCGCATACTCTCACCGGAGTCGATGTCCTCGATCGGTTGCGTATCGCTGCTCATGACATTGCCTCCGGTCCGGATTCAAGTTGACGCCGCAGCAGAACTTCGACGACTTTGCGGCGATATTCGATGCTGCCGGCGTAGTCGCCAACCCGGTCTGGCATCTGGGCCGCCATGTGGTGGGCGAGATCGGCTCGATCGGCCGCAGTCATTCGTTCGGCCGCGATCTCGGCGCGAAGCAGGACGGGGTGGCGATACTCCGATCCGACGACGGCTGTCAGGCGGAACCCGCCACTGGTGTACCTGATCGCGAGCGCCACAGTGGTCAGCGGGCGCAGCGAGCGGTCGTAGCTGAACGAGTACAGCGATTCGGTGTTCACCACAAGGTGGTGCAGTAGAGCGGGTTCGGCTGGACGGGCATGAACGAACTCATCGAGGCTACAACTCCGCTCCCCTGCTGGTCCGGAAAACTGCAGCTGGGTCTCAAGGGCGCCCAGGATGACGGCCATCTCGTACCGCTGGCGACGAGCCATGATGTTCCCGCCCAACGTCGCCTGGAAGCGGATACGGACTGTGGCGATGCTCGACCAGGCCGTACCTAGCGGGGGTAGCACCCGGTTGACTGTTGGATGCTGGGAACCTTCGTGGTGAGTCAGCAACGCACCGAGGCGGAGCTCTCCGGCACAGTGCTCGGCGGTGCGCAACCCGTCGGTTCGTCGCAATGAGATGAGCGTGCTCGGGGAGCACCCTTCGCGGAACGCGGCGACCAGATCTGTACAGCCGGCCGCGACGGTCGCGTCTGGGCTGTCAATGAGCAACCGCCGTGCCTCGTCGAGTGTCCTCGGCCTGCACAGGCGAAATGGCGGGAGTGCCGTCTGCGTCGGTGCGAGCAGCCCGGCGCCACCAACCTGTTGGCGCATGTTCGAAGCCCTTCTCTCTCAGACCCTGTCTTGAGTCCAACCGTGGTGGCTCGAAAATCGGTGAGATGCGAGTGAGGCGAAGGCGCCACAGGGGCGCTGACCAGGCGAAATTAGTTAAGTACTAGAATACCATTTGCTCAAGGATATGAATATGGGTTGAGCGCGACCGGCTCTCACCCCTGTGCGTCTCAGGGGAGTTGACCTGGGCTGCTGGGCGACGGCCCGGCCACGCGGGGACGAGGGACAGCAGGTCCGGGCCACGTTGCGACAGGTGGCGCCACTGATCGGCGTTTCGAAGTCTGCCGACGGCATCCCCGTTCACCTCGCACCCCTTGGTGCTCACCCGTGACCGCAGGGTCGCCGCCTCAAATAAGGTCCTCTGCTACTCGACCAACCCGCGCCACCCTCGACGGGCCGCGGCGCCTGGTGTCTCGCAGCCACTGGGACGCCGACCACCTCCGCGACAACCTGCAGGCATACGCCGGCGAGCAACTCGGAGCGCCAGAAGATGTGTTGATCATCGATGACGCCGGCCTCGTCAAGAAGGCACCACCTCTGCCGCCGCGCAGGGCCAGCACTCAGGCACCGCGGGCCAGACCGAGAACTGCCAGATCGGCGTCTTCGCTGCCTACGTCACTACACGTGGACACGACCTGGTTGACCGTAGCTCCACCCCGCCCAAGTCCTGGACGAACGACCGCGATCGCTGCCGGGCCGCCCGCGTTCCTGACGAGCCCACCTTCGCCGTCAAGGGCGACCTCGCCCGCGACATGATCCTTCGGGTCTTGGCGTCCGCGCCCCCCGCCACCTGACCCACCGCGGATTCCGCCTATGGCCAGGACGCCCTTCTGTCGCTTCCTCGAAGACGCCCAGCTCTCGCTCGTCGTCGCCGTGCCCGAGTCCCAGCAGGTCCACGGCCCGCATCACGACTCGAAGTCGATTCCATCGCCGGCACGGAAACGGAAGATCTCTGGACCACCGCCGGTCGCCCAGACCGCATCTCTGCAGCTCACCCCCGCCCCAAAGGCGACCGGGGCCTTTCGGTACGGCGTCCTCTCTTGTGGGACAAGTAACTTGCTGATACAAATTCTCGAGCGAGATAGTTAACCCCTTAGGGACCTACCTCTCGGGGGAGGCGCCGAGGCCGGTGTGCCACAGCTAGTCAATGACATGCCGCCGCTATGAGCAGCTGGCGAATAAGAGCAGGCAGAGCGAACACTGCGACACCACACGGATGCGATTCGGGGAATTCTCGGCCGGTGTTGGTCACTTGGCTCATCACTGTCGGCCACGGCCCCGGCTATGGTTTTTGTCCTGTTCGGCGGGTCAGCGCCGCATCCGACCGGCGGCCGTGGCCGAGAAAGAGACCGCCGACCGCAGTTTCGAGTCATCTCCTGCTCACCACACACCCGAACCTCTCGTCCTGAACTGTCACATTGGCCCAGAAAGGAATCCACGCAATGAAATCCGTATGCCCCACAGGGTTCAAACTCGAGCTACTTACTCCGACGATTGGAGGTGTCGTCCACGGGCTCGACCTCCGGGATGAGCTATCGCCGAAGTGCCAGGACGAGCTGCGGCAGACGCTCCTGGAGCGTGAAGTGCTGTTTCTGCGCGACCAGCAGATAGAACCAGGTGATCAACTGAGGTTCGCTCGGATCTTCGGTGAACCGCAAGAGGTGAGCGCTTTCTTTCCGTCGCTTCCCGATAATCGGTACATCGAAGTACTTGAATCCAGGGGTCGTGCCTCCGGAACAGACGTCTGGCACTCCGATCTGACCTGGCAGCCGACGCCGAATGCTGCTACGTGCCTGCATTCTCAGGAGGTGCCACCGTGCGGCGGCGACACTCTGTGGGCAAGCATGACTGCGGCCTACGACGCTATTCCGGAAGATGTGAAGAAGCTGATCGATCCGCTCGATGCGGTGCACGACTGGGAGCGGGAGCTCAGCGACCACGTACGTTCTGGTGAGGAGGGGGAGAAGCGTTACGCCGAGACGCGGGAGAAGTATCCCCCCCGACGGCACCCAGTGGTGCGGACGCACCCCGTAACGGGGCGCAAGCTCGTGTATGTGAACGAGCTGTATTCGACGAGGATCGCGGGGGTCGACCACCAGCTGAGCGAATCATTGCTGCGCTACCTCGTGGGGCTCGCCCGTGTCCCGGAGTTCCAAGCCCGCTTCCGGTGGGACGCGAATGCGATCGCGATTTGGGACAACCGGTCGGTGCAGCACTACGCCGTCGGTGACTACCACCCGCATTACCGCAAGATGCACCGTGTGACGCTGAAGGGTGACGCACCCTTCTAGGCCACAGATAGGTGGTCAGCCGGTGGTCAGCCGGCTGTCTGTGACTAATCGTTCGCCGACATCGGCGGTGGGTGCGGCTGCCGCGACGCTTGCCAGGTGTTGCCGTGCCACGTGCCTTTTTGGTCCCGGCTCTTACCTCGAGCCGGGTGCCACTTTCTCGACTGGTAGGCCGACAGAGAGGCCACACGTGAAATCCACTGACAAGGCTCACCTGATAGACGACGCACCATTGACGTCGTTCCACAAGAAACTGACCGCCTACTCGAGCGGCGGCCCCTTCATCGACGGGTATGCACTCACGGTCATCGGCATAGCCCTCCTTACAGCAAAACCCGCGCTGCACCTGACGGACATTGAAATTGGGCTCGTTGGGGCCGCAAGCTTGGTCGGCGTGTTCGTCGGTGGCCTGGTCTTCGGCTATGTGACCGATCTGATCGGCCGGAAGGTCATGTATGTTGCGGATCTCGTCGTCCTCGCTGTGGCGTCGGTCGGGTCGGCGTTCGCACCGAATGCGTGGTGGCTCATCGCGCTGCGCTTCATAGCAGGCGTGGCCATCGGCGCCGACTACCCGATCGCGACCGCGTTGCTCGCCGAGTATCTGCCACGGCGCCACCGGGGCCGGCTGCTCGGATTGGCCCTCGTCTTCTGGACTGTTGGCGCCGCCGCGGCCTATGCCGTCGGTTTCCTGCTGCGCGACCTCGGCCCCGACACATGGCGCTGGCTCCTGGCCAGCCCAGCGCTCTTCGCCGTGATCACCCTGCTACTGCGCTTCGGTACGCCGGAGTCCGCTCGCTGGCTCCTCAGCAAGGGCCGGGTCGAGGAGGCCAACGCCGCGATCAAAAAAGTCTACGGCTCTCAGTACAACGTCAGCCATCTTTCCGACGAACGGCCTGCCAGCACCTCTTTCGGCACGATTTTCCGAAAGCCCCATCTCACTCGGACCATATTTGTGTCCGGGTTCTGGACCGCGCAGGTCATACCACTGTTCGCCGTCTACATCTTCGCTCCGGACCTACTCTCCTCGTTCGGCATGACCGGTGATGCGAACCTCTACGGCGGCTCCGTAATCATCATGATGCTGTTCGTGGTGGGCAGTTTCCCCGGCTTGTGGCTGATAGAGAAGATCGGCCGCCGGCCGCTGCTGCTCTGGTCATTTGCCATCATCACAGCGGCCCTTGCGCTCCCGGCCTTCGTTCCGGGCGCCGGGTCGGTCGGCCTTTTCCTGGGACTCGCAGTATTTGCTCTTGTCAATGGGGCCTCCGGATTCCTCGCACTGGTATACCCAAGCGAGCTGTTCCCGACCGAAGTCCGCGCCACCGCGGTCGGCGTCGGCACTGCCGTCAGCCGGATCGGCTCGGCAGCCGGCACCTACCTCTTTCCCTCTGCACTGCTCCACGGTGGCTCCGCAACTGTGCTGGCGGTCGGCGCCGGAATCTCTGCGCTCGGTTGGCTAGTGACAATGGCCTGGGCGCCGGAGACCAAGGGAATGTCGCTGTCCAGCATCGCCACGGTGCCGCGCGACCAGGAAGCACCCACGACCGTGACCGTGACCGGTAAACCGTGAGCTGAATGTGAGGACCAGTCGGATAGGCCGAGCGACCTGCTTGACGGCCAAGGCCAGTCATCGCGTGGGGAGTTGGGCGACGGTGCGTTGTGTGCTCACCCACAACGCAAGTTCGACGTGCCATTGCTCGAGCGGGCCCTGAGGTTCCCGGCGGCCTACGTAGGCGCCATGGGCTCGCGCCGTACGCATCTCGACCGTCTGGACCGCCTCCGAGGCTTGGGCCTCACGGAGCTGGAACTGGCCCGCTTGCACTCGCCGATCGGCCTGGACATGGGTGCCCGGACACCGAGGAGACGGCCTTGTCCATCG
This sequence comes from Streptomyces sp. NBC_01197, assembly GCF_036010505.1. NCBI lineage: Bacteria > Bacillati > Actinomycetota > Actinomycetes > Kitasatosporales > Streptomycetaceae > Streptomyces > Streptomyces sp. NBC_01197. The sequence goes on along the minus strand of NZ_CP108569.1, from coordinate 6,773,977 downwards.
CAGCCGAGATCGTCGCCAACCGCCGCGGCGGCTCCGGGCTCCCGCTCACCGGTGCCCACACCCTGATCCATCACGATGCAACTGCGCGCCACCGCCTGCTTTCCGTCCCTGCTGAGGAGCCGGGGCCGCCCGAACGTGGACTGGTGTCGGTCGATTCGCGACCCGATCGCGCGGCCTGAACCACTCCGCCTCCCCGGAGCAGGAGGCAACCCTGGAAGGGATCTCAGCCGGCAAGACCGACAGGGCCCGCGACGAAGCGACTTCTGGGCCATCAGCCCCCTCCTGCGAGTGGAAGACCTGCTGGGCGATCAAGCGGCTCCACTCGAAGATGCACGCAAATCAGATGGCACAGAGCCTGACACGATCCATCACCCCATGGCGGAAGGAACCCCTCGTATGGCTCAGCAAGTGCAAGGTGTGGTCGCTCGAGGCAAGGGCGCCCCGGTATCGGTGGAGACCATCCTGGTGCCGGCCCCCTGCCCAGGTGAGGCGCTGGTGCAAGTGCAGGCATGCGGCGTCTGCCACACCGACCTGCATTACCGCGAGGGGGGCATCAACGACGAATTCCCCTTCCTGCTCGGCCACGAGGCCGCCGGTGTCGTCGAAGCGGTGGGCGGGGGCGTCACCGACGTCACCCCCGGCGACTTCGTTGTCCTCAACTGGCGTGCCGTTTGCGGCCGGTGTCGCGCTTGCAGCAAGGGCAAGCCCTGGTACTGCTTCGCCACTCAGAACGCCACCCAGCCGATGACCCTGCTCGACGGCACCCCGCTCTCCCCGGCCCTGGGCATCGGAGCCTTCGCCGAGAAGACCCTCGTCGCGGCCGGGCAGTGCACCAAGATCGACCCGGCCGCCGCGCCCGCTGCGGCCGGCCTGCTCGGGTGCGGTGTGATGGCGGGCTTCGGCGCCGCGGTCAACACCGGCGCCGTTGGCCGGGGCGACTCTATTGCGGTGATCGGCTGCGGTGGCGTGGGCATGGCCGCCATCGCGGGCGCCGAGGTGGCCGGCGCTTCGAAGATCATCGCTGTCGACGTCGACGAGCGGAAGCTGGAGTGGGCCGCGAAGTTCGGTGCCACGGACACCGTCAACTCCTCCCAAAACGACGCTGTCGAGGCGATCAGGGCATTGACGGGTGGCTTCGGCGCCGACGTGGTGATCGATGCCGTGGGCCGCCCGGAGACGTACAAGCAGGCATTCCATGCCCGGGACCTGTCCGGCACCGCCGTCCTCGTCGGTGTCCCCGCCCCGGAGCTGACCGTCGAGCTCCCCTTGCTGGACGTCTTCGGTCGGGGCGGGGCGCTGAAGTCCTCCTGGTACGGCGACTGCCTGCCTTCCCGCGACTTCCCCGCCCTGATCGACCTCTACCTGCAGGGCCGCTTCGACCTGGCCGGCTTCGTCAGCGAGAGGATCTCCCTGGCCGAGGTGGAGGAAGCATTCGAGAGGATGCATCGCGGCGAGGTCCTGCGCTCGGTGGTGGTCCTGTGACCGCGCAAGTCGAGCGCTTCGTCACCTCCGGAACCTTCCAGCTGGACGACAGCAGTGGGGAGGCGGACAACAAGGTCTGGTTGGTCGGCAACAACAAGGTGGGTCGGGGCATCGACGCGACGGCGACCGCCACCGGCGGGGGGGGGAGAGCGGCGCGTGACCACCGTTGTATGCACTCACGCATAAAACGACCACATCAACGCCGCCCCGGCGCTGGACGACCGTATCGGAGCGCCCATCCTGCTCCACCCCTCCGACGCACCGCTGTTGAAGGCCGTACTCCCCGGGCGGGAGCCCGACCGAGATCTGGGCGATAGCGAAGTGCTGGCCGTTGCCGACACCCCACTGCAATATCTACACACTCCTATGCACTTCCCACGTGTCCGAGCTCGGGACGCTACTCTCGGTCGACACCCTCTCCCAGAGCGGACCCGTGCCACTGAGACCGGAAACGTCTTCCATGCGCTCCCCGACAGGGCGAGCGCCACAGCCGCCGCCGCGGCGACGACACACACGGTGACGGCCGCCCGGCGGCGCGGAGCCGGGGCCTGCTCCGGCGGCCGACGGGGGCGGCCAGGGAAGTAGCGCGGGCGTTGAGCTCGTCGGCGAGCCGCTGCTTGAAGTGCCCGGACCGCGTACGACGATCTCGGTTACGCGCTGTCCGCAGCGCCGTGCCGCTCCAACTGCGAACTACCCGGCTCAGCCGACCGGCAGCGGAAAGCCGTAGCGGGCTACGTTTGCGGCTCAGGAACTGAGCATCCGCCCCCAAGCGACTCGGCCGTCCCTATTCGGCATGGGCCGGGATACCTGACGATTCGTCGGAACCGGCGTCAGACGAGCGTCAGCACGTCTGACGCCCACGCTCTCGGAGTGAGGGCCAAGGCATCCTTCGCGCTGCACTCTGTCCGAAAACGCGCAGGTCAGCTCCGCTTTCCCAGTCTCGCCACATCGTTCACGTCGTGCACCCCGGGAAACAGGTCGAGCGACCACACTGACCGTAAAACCGCAGTTCAGGTGCCCTTTGCGGCCGGTTCCAACGAGGGTTCGCCTGAACCAGCCCCAGTTGGTTACCTCCCGCCGTCCCCTTCCGGAGGTCCCTGCGACCGCGTACGCCGGGAAGCGGCTGTACCTGCTTCGTCACGCGGCAAGGAGTGGCTGGACGAAGATCGACACAGTCGCATAGCCGTGGAGACCCGCATGGGCCACGAGGCCGCCGGCGTGGAAGGTCTCTACTCGCACGTTCCCCTGACCATGGAGTGACCATGGAGCAGGAGATCGCCGATTTGCTGCAAACCAGGTGCCTGCGCTTCGGGGCCGGCGAGGAAGAGCACTGGAAAGTGCCATCTCCCACTGCTCTCCCATTCAATCTTGATGAGTGGTGGAAACAGCAGGTCAGAGCCGCTCAGAACCTCGACTTGAACTGGTTCATGAAGTTCATCTCGTCGAAGAGCTTCATGCCGTTCGTGGTCTACCGGATCCTGCTGGGTGCCGCCCTGTTCATCCTGGTCGGTACGGGCGTACTGAGCCCGGACGCGGGCCCGGCCGGGGGCTGAGGGCGCGGGGGCGGCGGGGTCAGCGGGGACACGGGCTGTGGACCGGTTACTGAACGGCGCGTGCCGTCACTTCCCGGTTCCGGACCCCTCGTCCGGACCGGAAAGCCGCTCTCCGGACGGGGTGTCATCCGGTACGGGCAGGCCAGCCTCCGCTTCCGCGTCAGTGGCGCGGCCGGGATCCGCTTCGGTGGACGGACCGGAGTCCGCTGGCCTGGACTGCTCCAGCGCCTCCAGCCCCGGCAGCGGGATTCCGAGTGAGGACAGGTCCGCCTTCGCCGCCTCGATCTCTTCGGCGGAGAGCCCGGGTACGGCGGCCTCCACGCCGTCGGCCGCGGGGGTATCGCTCTTCGCGGTGCCGGCCGCCTTCCCTTCGGGCTCCGCCCCCGGCATCTGCGGGTAGCGCTGTGCCCGTTCCAGGAACCGGAGCAGCTCCACGGGGAACGGCAGGACCAGCGTGGAGTTCTTCTCGGACGCGACCTCGGCGACTGTCTGCAGCAGACGGAGCTGGAGGGCTGCCGGGTGCTCGGACATCACTTCGGCGGCCTGGGCCAGCTTCTTCGACGCCTGGAGCTCGGCATCGGCGTTGATGACCCGGGCACGCCGTTCACGGGCCGCCTCCGCCTGCCGTGCCATCGACCGCTTCATCGTCTCGGGCAGCGACACGTCCTTGATCTCCACCCGGTCGATCTGCACACCCCAGCCGATCGCCGGACTGTCGATCATCAGCTCCAGGCCCTGGTTCAGCTTCTCGCGGTTCGACAGCAGATCGTCCAGATCGCTCTTACCGATGATCGAACGCAGCGAGGTCTGCGCCATCTGCGAGACCGCGAACCGGTAGTCCTCGACGGCGATGACCGCATCAGCCGCGTTGACCACCTTGAAGTAGACGACGGCGTCGACACGTACCGTCACGTTGTCCCGCGTGATGCCCTCCTGGGCCGGGACCGGCATCGTCACGATCTGCAGATTCACCTTGTGCAGCCGGTCGACGCCCGGGATCACCGTGGTGAATCCCGGCAGCCGTTCCGCCTCACGCAGCCGGCCGAACCGGAAGACCACACCACGCTCGTACTGCTTGATCACGCGCGCCGCGGAGATTCCGTACACAGCGGCGCAACAGAGGATCACCACTATCGCGGTGAGAAGTGCTGCCACCATTACGACCCCCTAGAGCCCGAGTCGTTACGTCTCCCACGATATGCCCCAAATGCCGTACCCGGCGATCGGCGCAGGGATCTGGCCACGCGCAGGACGGCCGCGAGCGCGAAGAGCGCCGCCGTGATCAGCAGCCACCGGGTCAGGAACACTCCGCCGGGCAGCCCGGTGGCGCGCCCGTAGCGCTCCGGCGGCCCGAGGATCAGTGGGAACCAGACGAGCAGCAGCAGTCCGGACAGCGCCGCCGGCACTCTGAGGGTGTTGGTCCACCCCCCGCGGACCACGCCGGGCAGCGCCCGCAGGGCCCGGTCGGCCAGCGAGTAGAGCGGGATCAGCACCAGGTCCTGCACCAGGGCGGCGCCGGCGAACCAGACGACGATCCCGGACCAGTCGCCCGCGAGCAGCCGCACCCCCGCGTATGCCGCCACGGCGAAGGAGACGAGCAGCACGGCGAGTTGCAGCGGACCTGCCCCGTACCAGCGCTCGAACCGCCGCATCACAGCTCCCCGAAGGTCAGCGAGGCCACCCATTTGGTGTTGAGGACGCCCGGAGCCGCCGGGACGATGATCCGTGCCGGGTAACCGTGGTCGGGCGAGAGATCGGCGCCGTTGACACGCAGGGCCAGCAGCGAGTCCGGGTCGCGGACCTGGTTGTCCCGCAGCGCCGCCTCGCGGAAGGGACCGTGCCGCTGGAGGGACCGTACGAGCACTCCCGGCGGCCGGTCCGCCGCGCCGACCAGGGCGGCCAGGTCCCGCAGCCGTACGCCGTGCCAGCCCTGGTCCGGTGTCGACCAGCCCTCCACGCAGGCGATGGGAAGGTGCGCGCCGTGCTGCGGGAGGCGCAGCAGCTCCTCGCGGGTCAGGCGCACCGATCCCCCGGGGCCCCGCACCTCCAGCCGCCAGTCACCGCCGGTGTCCCGGGTTCCGATGCCGGCCAGTGCCGCGGTCTTGTTGATCTGGAAACCGTTCGGGCCGCGCCCGGGTTCCTCGCCGCCGTGCGGTGCGAGCAGCGCCACCCGGCGCAGCGGTCCGCCGGTGCTCTGGCCCGCCGTCACCGCGAGCAGCAGGAGTGATCCGCCGCCGGTCAGCCCCAGGAGACCGCGCCGGGAGAGCGTCATGGCCGCCGGGTGGGGCGTGACCAGGCCGGAGGTGTCGCGCGGCTCCTGCTGCCGGGCCGCGGGGTCCCGCAGCGGCGCCCGCAGCCCCCTCTCGCGGAGCACCCGCACCGCCATGGGGAGCCGGAGGGCCACGTGCGCGGCGAAGGCGGCGGTGAACACCCAGGCCCCGTAGAAGTGCAGCGCGTAGAACGACCCGGGAAAGAGGTAGTCGAGCTGGACGTTGAGCAGGCCGGTGGCGAACTCGAATAGCACCCCGCCGACCAGCAGGAGCAGCGAGATCCGCTCCAGTGCGTGGGCCACCGACCGGGCGGGCGGCAGCGCGAAGAGCTTCGGGACGACGGACCAGAGCTTGGCGAGCAGTACCGGGACGAGCACGACGCCGAGCGTCACATGCGTGCCCTGGGTGAGGCGGTAGAGCCAGTGCGGGCCGGTGGGCCATGCGAAGAGGTAGAAGCCGAGCAGCCCCTTGCCCGGGGTCTTGTCGTTGACCGCGGCGAGATCCGGGTTGTAGGCGGCGTAGGACAGCAGCCCGGTCACGACCAGCACGGTGATCCCGGCCAGCAGGACGAGGCCGAGCAGCGCTGTCAGCCACGGCCCGCGCAGCGGACTGCGCCAGAAGCCGGGGGCGGCGGGCGAGAGGATCTGCGGGGCATTCGGCTTGGCGCGCATGGCACTTCCCGGGGGGTTCCGGCGGTGGTCGTCCACGGCCGCGCCCCGACGTTAAGCCGGTGCGCCGGCCTCGCGGGGCCCGGAACCGATGACGAAACTCTGACGTCGGGCGGACCCCGTGAGGAGATCTGACGGTTCGGTGACGGACGGCTTCGCCTCGGTGTCTCCCGGCGTCCGGCGGCCTAGCGTGGGCCTGTGACAGCCCCCGCCCCCCTCGCCGAGAAATCCGCCGAGCCCGCGTCCCCGGCGCGCCGGGGACGGCGGACCGACGTCGTCGCCGCGATCGCCGCAGCGCTGCTCGTCGCCGCGGCCGCCGTCGTCGGCACCGTCATCCAGAACGCCGACGGCACCCTGCATGTGGCGTGGCCGCCGCTGCTGGCCTACTGGCTCCCGCATGTGGGGCTGGGCACCCCCGCTGCTGTCGCCGTCGCGGCCGGGGTGATCGTCTACGGGCCGGTGCTCGTCGCCCGGCTGCCCTGGCGGGCGCTGACGCCGGTGGTCTGTGCCGCGTCGATGGTCTGGATCTGGTCGCTGGCCCTGGTGGACGGCTGGCAGCGGGGCGTCGCGAACCGGCTCGTCAACAGGAACGAGTACCTCAGTGTCATCGACCGGTTCGCGCACATCGGGCCGACGCTTCGGGAGTTCAACCAGCACATCCTGATCGGAGACCCGCACAACTGGCCCGCGCACGTGGCGGGGCATCCGCCGGGCGCCACGCTGACCTTCGTCTGGCTGGACCGGATCGGCCTGGGCGGCGGTGGCTGGGCCGGCGTCTGGTGCATCACGGCCGGCGGATCGGCGGCGGTCGCCGTTCTGGTGGCGCTGCGCGCCCTGACCGGCGAGCGGACCGCGCGCAGGGCGGCGCCCTTCCTCGTCCTGGCACCGGCCGCCGTCTGGATCGGGACGTCGGCCGACGGCTACTTCGCGGCGGTCGTCGCCTGGGCGGTCGCCCTGCTCGCCCTGGCGGCCACCCGTACGGTCCGCGCCCCCGCACTCGTCGCGCTGGCTGCGGGACTGCTCTTCGGCTGGGCGCTCTATCTCTCGTACGGGCTGACTCTCTTCGCGGTGCCGGCTGTCGCGGTCCTCCTCCTCGCCCGCAACGCCCGCCCACTGGGGCCCGCGCTTGCCGGAGTGGGGCTCGTCGCCCTCGTGTTCACGCTCGCGGGCTTCAACTGGTGGGAGGCGTACGGCCTGCTGGTGGAGCGCTACTACCAGGGCGTGGGAGGCGACCGGCCGCAGAGTTACTGGGTGTGGGGCAACCTCGCCTGCGCCGTGATCATCACCGGAGTGGCGTCCGTGGCCGGGCTGCGGCGGGCGGGCGGCTCGCTCCCGGGGGCGGTCCGCCGCTGGCGCGGGGCGCGGGAGGACGCCGCCGACCGGCTCGGGATGCTCGCCCTGGCCGTCCTGTTCGCGCTTCTGATCGCTGATCTGTCGGGCATGAGCAAGGCGGAGACCGAGCGCATCTGGATTCCCTTCGCGCTCTGGATGCTGCCCGCGGCGGCGCTGCTCCCCGCCGCGGACCGGCGCCGCTGGCTGACGCTGCAGGCGCTCCTCGCCCTGCTCGTCAACCACCTGCTGCTCACCACATGGTGAGCGGCATCGGCGCCGGCCGGCATCTCAGCCCGCTGTCGGCCCCCGGAACGCGCCGAGGATCCGCTCGGCGGCGAGGGTCGGCGTCAAGGTGCCGCCACGCAGCTCCTGTTCGAGCTGCGGGGCGAGACGTTTGACGTCAGGGTGGTCGTGCAGCTCCTTGAGCAGCCCGTCGCGCACCATCGTCCAGGCCCAGTCGACCTGCTGGTCACGCCGTTTGGCGGCCAGCCGGCCTGACGCGTCCAGGACCTTGCGGTGCTGTTCGAGCCGTTCCCACACGGTGTCGAGACCGAGGGACTCCCGGGCGCTGCAGCTGAGCACCGGCGGGGTCCACGCGGCGTCGGCCGGGTGCATCAGCCGCAGGGCGCCCGCGAGTTCACGGGCGGCCGAGCGCGCGTCGCGTTCGTGCGGGCCGTCCGCCTTGTTGACGGCGATGACGTCGGCGAGCTCCAGCACGCCCTTCTTGATGCCCTGCAGCTGGTCGCCGGTGCGGGCCAGGGTGAGCAGCAGGAAGGAGTCCACCATGTCCGACACGGCGGTCTCGGACTGGCCGACCCCGACGGTCTCCACCAGGACGACGTCGTACCCGGCCGCCTCCACCACGACCATGGCCTCCCGGGTGGCGCGGGCCACCCCGCCGAGGGTGCCGGCGGTCGGTGAGGGCCTGACGTAGGCCGCCGGGTCCACAGCCAGCCGCTCCATCCGGGTCTTGTCACCCAGGATGGAGCCGCCGGTCCTGCTGGACGAGGGGTCGACGGCGAGCACCGCCACCCGGTGGCCCAGGCCCGTGAGCAGAGTGCCGAAGGCGTCGATGAAGGTGGACTTCCCGACGCCCGGCACCCCGCTGATCCCGATCCGGCGGGCTTTCCCGGAGTGCGGGAGCAGCGCCGTCAGGAGCTGCTGGGCGAGGGCCCGGTGGTCCGCCCGGGACGACTCCACCAGTGTGATGGCCCGCGCGACGGTGGCCCGTGACCCGTCAAGGACGCCCTGGGCATAGCGGTCCGGATCGATGTGCGGTGCCATCGTTCAGAGCTCGTGCCCGAGGGCGGAGGCGAGCCGGACCACCAGGTCGTAGGCGGCGTCCGGGATCACGGTGCCCGGCGGGAAGACCGCGGCGGCGCCGGCCTCGTGCAGGGCCGGGATGTCCTGGGGCGGGATGACCCCGCCGACCACGATCATGATGTCCTCCCGGCCCTCCGCTGCCAGCTCCTGCCGGAGCGCGGGCACGAGCGTGAGGTGTCCCGCGGCGAGCGAGGAGACCCCGACGATGTGCACATCCGCTTCGACGGCCTGCCGTGCCACCTCGCCCGGCGTCTGGAAGAGCGGGCCGACGTCCACGTCGAAGCCCAGGTCGGCGAAGGCGGTGGCGATCACCTTCTGGCCGCGGTCGTGGCCGTCCTGGCCCATTTTGGCGACGAGGATGCGCGGACGGCGCCCCTCGGCCTCCTCGAAGGAGTCCACCAGCCGGCGCGTCCGCTCCACGGAGGGCGACTCCCCTGCCTCGGTCCGGTACACACCGGAGATCGTACGGATCTGCCCCGCGTGCCGCCCGTAGACCTTCTCCAGGGCGTCGGAGATCTCACCGACGGTGGCCATCGCCCGCGCCGCGTCGACCGCGAGGGCCAGCAGATTGCCGTCCAGGTCAGGCCCGGGTTCGCGGCCGGCGGCGGCGGTCAGCGCCCGCAGCGCCTCCTGGCAGGCCGCTTCGTCGCGCTCCTCGCGCAGCCGCTTCAGCTTGGCGACCTGCTGGGTGCGCACCGAGGAGTTGTCGACCTTGAGTACGTCGATCTCCTCGTCGGTCTCCACCCGGTACTTGTTGACGCCGACGACGGGCTGGCGCCCGGAGTCGATACGGGCCTGGGTACGGGCGGCCGCCTCCTCCACCCGGAGCTTGGGGATGCCCGCGTCGATGGCCTGCGCCATACCGCCGGCCGCCTCGACCTCCTCGATGTGCTGCCAGGCGCGCTGCGCCAGGTCGTGCGTGAGCTTCTCCACGTACGCACTGCCGCCCCACGGGTCGATGACGCGGCAGGTGCCCGACTCCTGCTGCAGCAGCAGCTGGGTGTTGCGGGCGATCCGGGCGGAGAAGTCGGTCGGCAGAGCCAGTGCCTCGTCGAGTGCGTTGGTGTGCAGCGACTGGGTGTGGCCCTGGGTGGCGGCCATCGCCTCGACACAGGTGCGGGTCACGTTGTTGAAGACGTCCTGCGCGGTGAGCGACCAGCCGGAGGTCTGCGAATGGGTGCGCAGCGAGAGGGACTTGGCGTTCTTCGGGTCGAACTCCTTGACCAGCCTGGCCCAGAGCAGCCGGGCCGCGCGCAGCTTCGCGATCTCCATGAAGAAGTTCATGCCGATCGCCCAGAAGAAGGAGAGCCTCGGTGCGAAGGCGTCGACATCCATACCTGCGGCGATACCGGCCCGCAGGTACTCCACACCGTCGGCCAGCGTGTAGGCCAGCTCCAGATCCGCTGTCGCGCCCGCTTCCTGGATGTGGTACCCGGAGATGGAGATGGAGTTGTAGCGCGGCATCTTCTGCGAGGTGTAGGCGAAGATGTCGGAGATGATCCGCATGGAGGGCTTCGGCGGATAGATGTAGGTGTTGCGGACCATGAACTCCTTGAGGATGTCGTTCTGGATGGTCCCTGCCAGCTTCTCCGGCGGTACGCCCTGCTCCTCGGCGGCGACGATGTACAGCGCCAGTACGGGCAGTACCGCTCCGTTCATCGTCATGGACACGGACATCTTGTCCAGCGGGATACCGTCGAAGAGCTGCCGCATGTCGTAGATCGAGTCGATGGCGACGCCCGCCATACCGACATCGCCGGTGACGCGCGGGTGGTCGCTGTCGTAACCGCGGTGCGTCGGCAGGTCGAAGGCGACCGAGAGGCCCTTCTGACCGGCCGCCAGGTTGCGGCGGTAGAAGGCGTTCGACTCCTCGGCGGTGGAGAAGCCGGCGTACTGACGGATCGTCCAGGGCTGGTTGACGTACATCGTCGGGTAGGGGCCGCGGAGGTACGGCGCGATGCCCGGATAGGTGGCGAGGAAGTCGAGCCCCTCGGTGTCCTGGCCGGTGTAGAGGGGTTTGACGGGGATGCCCTCGGGGGTCTGCCACACCAGCTCGTCGACGCTGTGGCCGGTGCTCTCCTTCACCGCCGCCCGCCACTGCTCGTCGGTGGGTCCGTCGGAGGCACCCGGCCCCAGTTCGATCTCGGTGAAGTCCGGGATCTGCATTACGCCACTCCCATACGGTCGAGGACGGAGGTCAGCACGGCCACCACGTCTCCTCCGGCGAAGACGAACTCGTCCACCCCGGCGGCCAGATACGCGTCGCGCCGGTCTCCGGGGCGGCCGGCGAGGAACACCTGCCGCGCTCCGGCGGCCTTCAGCGCGCCGGCGGTCTCCGGCGCCTGCTCGGCGTAGACGGCGTCGCTTGAACAGATGCAGGCCAGGGTGGTGCCCGCCTCGGCGAACGCCACGGCGGCCGTGCCGGGTTCGCCCGGCACCGGGCCGTGAACCGGTTCGATGCCGCCCGCCTGGAAGAGGTTGGCGGCGAAGGTGGCCCGCGCGGTGTGCGCGGCAGCGGGGCCGAGGGCGGCCAGGAACACCCGGGGGCGGGCGCCGGTCGCCGCCAGATGGGCGTCCGAGCGGGCCCGCAGCGCTTCGAAGGCGTCGTCGCGGTGGACCACCGGAAGGCCACCGCCGGGAGCGGCGGGCGCGGGGTCCCTGACCACGGCACGCTCGACCAGCTGGGGGAACTCGCTGACGCCGGTGACCGGTTCGCTCCGTCCGGCCAGCTTCTCGCTGCGCCGCTCCCAGGTGGCCGCCAGCCGTCCGGCGATCAGCCCGGACCGCAGGGCCTGCTCCTGGCCCCCGGCGCGTTCGATCTCCTGGAACCACTCCCAGGCCGCCTGCGCCAGTTCGTCGGTGAGCCGCTCCACGTACCAGGAGCCGCCTGCGGGGTCGATCACCCGTGCCAGATGCGACTCCTCGACCAGGATCGTCGAGGTGTTGCGGGCGACACGGCGGGCGAAGTCGTCCGGCAGGCCCAGCGTGTGGTCGAAGGGCAGCACGGTCACCGCGTCCGCGCCGCCCGTACCGGCCGCCAGGCAGGCGACCGTCGTACGCAGCATGTTCACCCACGGGTCGCGCCGCGCCATCATCACCGGGGATGTCACCGCGTGCTGGTGCTGCGCCCCGGCCGCCGGAGCGCCGCTCGCCTCGGCCACCCGGGCCCAGAGGCGGCGCGCGGCGCGCAGCTTCGCGATCGTCAGGAACTGGTCGGCGGTGGCCGCGTAGCGGAATTCGAGCTGTCCGCAGGCCGCCGCCACGTCGAGTCCGGCCGCGGTGAGTGCGCGGAGGTACGCCACCGCGGTGGCGAGCGAGCAGCCCAGCTCCTGGGCGGCCGAGCCGCCCGCCGAGTGGTACGGCAGCGCGTCCACGACGAGCGCCCGCATCCGCGGATACCGCTGGTGGCACAGCTCGGCCAGTGCGACGGCCCGCGCGGTGTGCCCGGCCACGACGTCGTACGCACCGGTACGGGCCGCATGGCCGAGCGGGTCAGCGCCGAGGACGCCGAGCGCCGCGTCGGCGGCGACACCGCGCTCGTCGAGGAGGCGCAGCAATCCCCTTGCTGCGCCGTCGAATTCGGCGCCCGCGTCGAGGACGACCGGCGCCAGGTCGAGATGGACGCCTTCGAGAGCCGCGCCGATAGAGGACACCGGGACACCCGCATCGCCCACGGTGAGCCAGACAGAGGAGACACCGTTCTCCAGGTCCGCGAGCACGGCCGCGTTGGTGCGCGAGGCATCGGGCCGGCTGTGCCGCTGGCGTACGTCCCAGCCACCGGCCACACGGCCGGCCGGAGTGCTGCCGCGGGTGAACGGTGCGAACCCCGGGAGCTCCGCCGGGGCCGTGGCCCCGGCCTGCTCACCCCCGCTGCCGTCCGGAGCGGTGTAGAGCGGCTGGACTACAAGGCCGTCGTCCAGTTCGGTGGAGAGCGCTGCTTCCGCCGCCGTACCCGGGACATCCTTACCCGATTTGCGCAGTACACCTTCCACAAGGCGCTGCCACTGCTCATGGGTCGCATGCGGGAATCCGGCGGCCAGGGGGAACCCGTTGTCGGGCAGGACCGTCATGCTCAGATGCTAGGCGAGGGGGCCAGGTGTGCAGTTGGGAGAACCACTGTGACCTTGGACTCTCTCGTCCGTTCGGGAGCCCGGTACGGCCTGCGCCGCACCGGGCTCCCGGTCCGCACCGCGGAGGGCCCGGGTTGCTGGTGATTCTGCTGCTTCGCTCCCCGCGCTACTTCACAGGGCTACTTCACAGGGCTACTTCACGCCCACCGCCCGGATGATCTCCTGCTTCACCGAGCCGCCGCGGTCGTCGGTGGCGGAGGCGCGCAGCGAGATGTATCCGGCGTCCTTGGGCACTCGCAGCGAGCCCTTCCAGACGGTGGATTCGCCGTGGGCCGTGCTGAGCCCGACGGACGTCCAGGTCTTGCCGTCGTCGTAGGAGACCTCCAGCGCCCCCGACTTGATCGTCCCGGTGTCCGTGGCGCCCTCGATGTACTCGGCGCTGATGGAGATGGGCAGAGTGTGCCCGGCACGGACATCACCGGCGAGGTCGGTGTTCACGTCGAAGCCCAGGTTGAGCAGTGGCAGGTAGGTGTAGTGGTCGGCCGGGGTCTCGGCCGACTTGAAGGTCCACTCGGAGTGGCCCTTCGTGGACAGCACCCAGGTGGCCGGGTCGCTCGTGGTGTCGGTCACCACCTTGTACGTGGTCTCCGCCGGGTCGGCGTCCCAGGCGTAGGCGCCCGAGCTGGTCTTGTGGTCGACCTGGACCCCGTTCGCGTACACATCGGTGGTCTGGGTCAGGGAGTCGTCGCTCCAGACGTCGCCGAATCCGGTGTGGTCGGGACCGGAGTCGCCCCAGCCGGGGGTGTTGAACTGAAGGTCGTTGCCCGCGCGCTGCTGGCCCCAGCCCAGTCCGGTGCCGAGCCAGGGGTGCAGCACGGGCTTGAACCAGTCGAGTGTGCTGCGGCTGCCGCCCTTGTAGGTGACCAGACCGCTGCGCTCCTCCAGCGAGGTCGGCCCCGCGGTGGCGGACTGGTACCAGAGCTGGCCCGTGCCCGTGCTGACGTAGTCGGTCCGCTCGGCCGGGTAGTGCGTACGCTCCGCGAATCCGTAGCCGATCGGGAAGGTACCGGTGATCGAGTAGCGGAACTCGCCGCCGTCGACAGGCTTGGGGGCGTGGAACTTGGTGTCCAGAGTGGCGAGATCCTTCTTGCCCGGCTTGTACGACAGGTCCTTCGGGACCGCCCCGGGGTGGCCGTCGGAGAGGTCGTAGACGTACGGCGTGTAGCGGGTGCCGGTGAGCTCCACCGTGCCCTGGCGGCGCGCGGTGGCTGCCAGCAGGGCGCCGTCGGCCGCGTTCACGGACGCCACCTGGAGAGGCGTGTCCGAGCCGTCGTCCGCGCCGAACCAGGCGCTGAGCCGCCCCGGCGCGTCGTCGGTGACGAAGAGCGAGACGACTCCGGCCTGCTGTGCGGCGGCGGTGAGCTGCTGCGGGGTGACGCCGGCCGTGGCGCGGACCAGGACGGCCTTGCCGCGGACGTTCTTGCCCTGGTACTCGGCCGCTGTGCCGGTCCCGAGGTCGGCGATGCCGACCCGGTGGCGGCCGTCGAGGAGGCTGGAGCCGGCCTGTACGACGGTGTCGCTGATCCGCTTGCCGCCGGCGACCGCTTCGAGCAGGGGCTTGCCGAGACGCCAGACGGTGCGGTACTCGAAGGTCCCGTCGGTGACCTTCTTGGTGGGCGCGGCGAAGATGCTGTCGTAGGCGAGGGGCACCTGTACCGCTCCGCCGAAGTCGGCGCCGTTCGCCTTGCGGTCGAACTCCATCAGCAGCTGCCGGGTCTCGGTGCGCCGCGACACCTGCGCCGTGATCTGGTGCAACTGGCGCCCGTCCAGGGTGATTTCACGGTTACGGTCGACGACGATCTGCGGGTCGGTGAGGAAGCCGAGGCCGAGCGAGTCCTTGCCCTTGGCTCCGCGTACGTCGAGGAAGGACGCCACCGAGTAGGTGCCGGGCTTCAGCCGCAGGGTGAGGGTGCCGGACTCGCCGACGGCCGCGTTGTACGGGTCGGTCCCCCTGGCAAGTTCCTGCACGACGAGACCGGCGGCGGCCGGCGCGCCGTCCCGGTCCTTCACATGGACGGTGAGGGTGTACCGCTCCTCCTCCTTGACCAGGCCGAAAGCGGTGTGCGCGACGACCTTGCCGCCGGCGCTCGCGGTGATCTGCCCCGAGGTGTTGCCGACGGGCGCCTTGGCGCCGTCGCCGGTGACGGTGGTCTGCGCGGTGGAGTGCGCGGGCACGGTCAGGCTCGTGTCGGCGAGCTTGACGACGCCGTCGGCGGCTCCGTCGGCGGCGAGCGCCAGAGTCACCGGTGCGTCGGAGGAGTTGGCGTAGGTCACCGTGCGGGTGACCGGCTTGTCGTCCTCGTACGGCCAGGAGTAGAAGCCGAGGTCGGCGCTGCCGGTGGCGGTGATGCTCGCGGTGGTGGCCGCGGGGACGTCGACCCGGCCCGCGCCCAGCGTGTACACCGGGTCGGGCAGCGTCTTGGACGTCGACATCAGCGCGTCCTTGAGCTGCTGCCCGGTCCAGTCGGGGTGCTTCTGGGCGAGCAGCGCCGCGACGCCCGCGACGTGCGGGGTGGCCATCGACGTACCGCTCATGGTCTGGTACGCCCCGGTGCCCTCGGCGTACTGCGAGCGGGCGGCGAGGATGTCGACGCCGGGCGCGGACAGGTCGGGCTTGAGTGCGTTGTCGCCGAGTCGCGGGCCCTGGCTGGTGAAGTACGCGGGCTGGTCGGCGGAGTCCACCGCGCCGATGGTGAGCGCCGAGTCGGCAGCGCCGGGCGAGCCTATGGAGGTGGGGGTGCCGGTGTTTCCGGCGGCAATCACGAACAGGGCGCCGGTGTCCTTGGAGAGGGCGTTGACCGCCGCCGCCATGGGGTCGGTGCCGTCGCTGGCCTCCTGGGAGCCCAGGCTCATGCTGATGATCTTGGCGTGGATGTCCTTGGCGGCCCACTCCATACCCGCGATGATCTGGGAGTCGGTGCCGGAGCCCTCGTCGGACAGCACCTTCCCGACGGCCAGGTCGGCGTCCGGGGCGACGCCCTTCTCCTTGCCGTCGGACGCGGCCCCGCTGCCGCCCACGGTCGACGTGGTGTGGGTGCCGTGGCCGTTGCGGTCGGTGGTGTCCTCGCCGGCGATGAACGACTTGGACGCGCTGATCCGGCCCTTGAGGTCGGGGTGGTCGGCGTCCACGCCGGTGTCCAGAACAGCGACCTTGACGCCCTTGCCGGTGAGTCCGGCCTGCCAGGCGGCTGGGGTGCCTATCTGCGCGTTGCTCTCGGCCATGTCGGCCTTGACCTGGCCGTCGAGCCAGACCTTCCTGACCCCGTCGGCGAACGAACCGGCCTGCCGGGTACGGGAGTCGGTGAGCGACTTCCAGAAGGTGCCGGACGAGGCGGCCCGCACGGCGGCGCCGCCGACGCTCGGCAGGGACCGGACGGTCGTGGCGCCGCTCGGTGCGGCGCTGCGGGCGCCCTTGCCGTACGTGACGATCAGCGGCAGCCCGTCGGTCTTGCCCGTACCGAGCCCCTGCTCGATGAGGCCGGTGACGTCGAAGAGCCGCTTGTCGAGGACGCCCGAGCGGAGATAGGGCAGAGCCTCGTCGGGCAGCACGGTGACCCGGCCGTTGGACGTCTGACTGCGGACGGCTCCGGTCGCGCCCTTCGGGCGCTCGACGGAGACCGTGCTGTGTCCGCCGCCGAGGTCGGTGACGGTCACCCGGTCACCGGTGATCAGTGTGACGGTGTGCGTCGCGTGGGCGGTGGCGGACGGCGGCGCGGTACGGGACGGCGCGGGGGCCTGGGCCGCTCCTGTCGCCGCGAGCGCCTGGCCTGCCGGGAGCAGTGCGAGCGCGAGTCCGGCGGAGAGCCATCTGGCTCTTCGCCACGCGGGTGCTCTGGTCATGGTGCCCCTCTCTCCGGGGGCCCGGGCTGACGGGGGTGGTGGTCCCGGGCACTGCGAAGAGTCTCGGGGTGCTCGCGGCGGCCGTGGGGCGAATGGGCTGGCGGATAGGCGCCATGGCGGCAAACTGCCAGCGGGTGACGTGCGGGCAGGTCAACGGACGGCCGGTCGTGTGCGGGCACGTCAGGCGGCGGTCGTCCCGGTGATGTGCGGGCACCTCAACGCCGGTTCACAGGCCGGGCGTTGGACCGAACGATCCGTGCCTTCCCGCACCGGCGGCGAACTCGTCCACTCCGCGCTGCATCCGCGTGAGCGAGATCCGCCCGTGCCTCAGTTCACCCGCCAGCGCGTCGTCCTCGGACAGACCGCCCTGCTCCAGCAGCGCGAGCCGGTCCTCGCGCAGACAGGTCTGCGGGAACGCGGCGATGGATGCGGCGAGTTCCTCGGCAGCCGCCCGTGCGGTACCGGCGGGGACCACCCGGTTGGCCAGACCGATCGTGTGCGCCTCGGCCGCGCCGACCGGGCGCCCGGTCAGCACCAGGTCCATCGCCCGGCTCTCACCGATGAGCCGGGGCAGCCGTACGGTCCCGCCGTCGATCAGCGGTACGCCCCAGCGCCGGCAGAACACCCCGAACACGGCGTCCTCGTCGGCCACCCGCAGATCGCACCAGAGCGCGAGTTCCAGCCCGCCGGCCACCGCGTGTCCGGAGACGGCGGCGATCACCGGCTTCCCGAGCCGCATCCGGGTCGGCCCCATCGGGCCGTCCCCTTCGCCGACGGTGGCGGTGACGGTGTTGCCGCGCGGGGTGCCGACAGCCTTCAGGTCGGCCCCCGCGCAGAAGGTGCCACCTTCGCCCCAGAGCACGGCCACCGCCGCGTCCGGGTCGGCGTCGAAGGTGCGGAAGGCGTCGGCCAGCGCGAGAGCGGTGGGGCCGTCGACGGCGTTGCGCGCCTCGGGCCGTGCGAGCACGACAGTGGTGACGGGGCCGTTGCGTTCGATGCGTACAGTCATCCGCGTCACTCTCCCCGGGGCCGGCGTGGGATGTCGAGCCGCTGTTCAAGTGGGCTGCCGGTCACGGTCCCGTACGGGGGGCCGAGGCGGTCCTGCAGACCCCTTGGCCCGGGACACCGGGTGCCGGAGACTGATCCGATGACTCAGCGCGTGGAACTCGCTACCGTGATGGACCGGCTGGACATCGACGATCTGATCACCGGATACGCGGTGGCCGTGGACGACGGCCAATGGGCCGACTACCGGGCCCTGTTCGCACCGGACGGCCGGGCCGACTACCGCGCGGCCGGCGGGGTGGAGGGGCCCGCGTCGGAGGTCGCCGACTGGCTCGCGGACATGATGCGGCTCTTTCCGGTACGCCAGCACCTCATCGTCAACCGGCGGCTGCGGCTCCAGGATCTCGGCGGCTACCCGGGAGACCGGGCGGAGCTGCAGGCCGACTACCTCAATCCGATGCGGCTGAAGTCCCGGTCGCCCGACGGTGCGGGTGCCGACGGTGCGGGTACCGATGCTGCTTCCGGAGGCGCCGCGGCACCGGCCGCGCCGGACTTCGTCTCGGGCGGCCGCTACGCCTTCAGCCTGGTGCGTACGGAGAGCGGCTGGCGGCTGCTCGGCGTCGTCGTACAGGAGAAGTGGCGGCGCGCGCCGGGCGGGATCTGACACGCCGGGCGTGTGCGGGCGCACTGTCGGCAGCCGTCTCGCTCCCCCACACTGTGGGAAGCGACAACTCGGCGGAGACTGTCCGCACGAGGCTGCTCACCGGGCGGGAGCGAGGAGGCGCCGGATGCGGATTCCGCTGGAGCGACTGCGCAGGGCCGGCCGCTCGCCCTGGTGGCGCGGCGCCGCGGCGCTGCTGGCCGGCGGGCTGCCGATGTTCGCCTTCCCGGCGCCGTCCCTCTGGTGGTTCGCCTATGTGGCCCTGGTGCCCTGGATGCTGCTGGTACGTGCGGCGCCCACGGGGCGGCGGGCCGCCCTGGACGGCTGGCTCGGCGGTACCGGGTTCATGATCACTGTGCACCACTGGCTGATTCCGAGCCTGAATGTCTTCATCGTGGTGCTGGCCGCGCTGCTCGGGCTGCTCTGGGCGCCGTGGGGGTGGCTGGTCCGCTGGATGCTGGGCGGAGCGGCGAGCGCCGCGCGGGTGGCGGCCGCTCTGCTCGTGCTGCCCTCCGGGTGGCTGATGGTCGAGCTGGTGAGGTCCTGGCAGGGGCTCGGCGGCCCCTGGGGGCTGCTGGGCTCCAGCCAGTGGCAGGTCGCACCGGCGCTGCGGCTCGCCTCGGTGGGCGGGGTCTGGCTGGTGAGCCTCCTCGTGGTGGCGGTCAACACCGGAGTCGTGGCGCTGCTGGTGGTCGAGTCGGCCCGTACGACGGCAGCGGCCGGGGTGCTGGCCTGCGCCGTCCTCACCGGGGCCGTCTGGATGTGGGTGCCGCGCCCCGAGACGTCGGGCGGCACGCGGATCGCGGTCGTCCAGCCGGGAGTCGTACCGGGCGTCAACGCCCGCTTCGCCCGCAGTGAGGCGCTGACCCGGCAACTGGCGGGCCGCCATGTCGGCCTGGTGGTGTGGGGTGAGAGCAGCGTCGGCCAGGATCTGGCGGCCCGCCCGGATCTGACGGCGCGTATCGCCCGGCTGTCCCGGGAAACCGGCGCGGACATCCTGGTCAATGTGGATGCCAGGCGGTCCGACGCACCGGGCATCTACAAGAGTTCCGTACTCGTCGGTCCCACCGGGCTGACCGGCGACCGCTACGACAAGATGCGGCTGGTTCCGTTCGGCGAGTACATCCCGGCGCGTTCGCTGCTCGGCTGGGCGACATCGGTAGGGCGGGCCGCGGGCGAGGACCGCAGACACGGCACGCACCAGGTCGTCATGAAGCTGCCCAGCGGACTGCGGGTGGGGCCGCTGATCTGCTTCGAGACAGCCTTCCCCGACATGAGCAGGCAGCTGACGAGGGACGGCTCGCAACTCCTGGTGGCCCAGTCGTCGACCTCATCGTTCCAGCACAGCTGGGCGCCCGAGCAGCACGCGTCGCTGGCCGCGCTGCGGGCGGCCGAGAGCGGCCGCCCGATGGTGCACGCCACGCTCACCGGAGTGAGCGCGGTGTACGGCCCCGGCGGCGACCGGGCCGGCCCCCTGCTGGGAACCGGCCGCAGCACTTCGCAGGTGTACGACATCCCGCTGGCCCACGGCACGACGCTCTACGTCAGGTTCGGCGACTGGCCTGTCCACGGCGCCCTGGCCGTACTCGCCGTGCTGTGCGCCGTCGAAGGGCTGCGCTCGGTCAGACGGCCTGCGCCTGAGCCCGCAGGACCACCCGCTCGCAGAGCTCATGGGTCAGCAGGGCGTCCCTGGCGCTGAGCAGTTTGCCCGCCGTCACCGCTTCGAGGAAGCCCAGCACGCACTGCTCGATGCCGCGCTGGCGTGCCACCGGCACCCAGTCGCCGCGGCGGCGGACCGTCGGCTGCCCCTTGTGGTCGATGGTCTCCGCGAGATTGACGACCTGTCGCTTGGTGCCGTGGCCCGAGACTTCGAGGATCTCCTCGGTGGAGCCGCTCACCCGGTTCATCGAGCCGATCGCGGAGAAACCGTCACCGGACAGGTGGAGCACCACGTGGTGCATCAGCCCGGCACGGATCCGGGCCCGCACATCGACGTGCTCGACCGGGCCCGGCGCCAGGAAGCGGAGGGTGTCGACGACGTGGATGAAGTCGTCGAGCACCAGGGTGCGCGGGTCCTCCGCGAGGTCCGTCCGGTTCTTCTGCATCAGGATCAGGTCGCGCGGGTGGTCGGCGCACTGGGCGTAGCCCGGTGCCAGCCGCCGGTTGAAGCCGACGGCGAGGCTCACACCGCGGTCCTCTGCGAGGGCCACCAGCCGCTCGGACTCGGCGAGTTCGTACGAGAGCGGCTTGTCGACGTACGTCGCCACCCCCTCCCTGAGCAGCCGGCTCACGATCTGGGGGTGCACACCGGTCGGTGCGTGGACGAACGCGGCATCAAGGTTCTGCGCGAGCAGGGAGTCCAGATCGGTGTGGCACCGGTCCGCCGGGATGCGGAAGGTCTCGGCGGTACGGGTGAGGGTCGCCGGGGTCCGGGTCTGGAGATGCAGTTCGATCCCGGGCAGGGCCGTCAGTACCGGCAGATATGCCTTCTGCGCGATGTCCCCGAGCCCGATGCAGCCGACCTTCACAGGGGCCTCCCTATCCGTCTGTCGATCTATCCGTCTGTCGATGTGTCGCTCTGTGCACGTGTCGCTCTGTCGGCCGGCTGCTGACCGGCCTGTCGTGTTCCGGTGCCGTTTCCGGTGCCGTGTGCCTGGGCAGCATACGTGCGCTGCGGCGGCTGCCAGCCCGCGATGTCCGCGAAGGATCGCATCACCAGATTGGGCCCCAGCAGGGAGAACGTACTGATGAGCGCGGTGCGCGCGGCTACCGCCGGTGCGCTGCGCAGCAGGGTCAGCCGGCCTGTCCTGGCGGCCTGGCGGGCGATCGCCGCCGTCCGCGGGAGCCGCTCCGCCGTGTACGCGGCGAGGGCGGCCGTGAGCTCGGCCGACGGGGTGGCGTGGTGGGCGAGGACGACGGCGTCCTCGATGGCCTGGTTACCGCCTTGTCCGAGGCTCGGGGTCATGGCGTGCGCCGCGTCGCCGACCAGTACGGTCCGCCCGCGGTGGTGGGCGGGCAGCGGCTCGGCCAGGTGCCGGACGTCGTGGCGCAGGACCAGGTCCGGTTCGGCCGCCTCGATGAGGCCGGGGACGGGGTCGTGCCATTCGCCGTAACGGCGCCGCAGTTCGGCCTGCTCGTCGTCCGGAGCATGACCGCCTTCGGGCGCCGCCGCGGCGGCGTAACCGTAAACGCGGCCGTCCCGCATCGGCTGGCTGCCCCACAACTGCCCGCGGCCCCAGGTCTCGTGCGGCGGGAAGGGCCGGGCGGGCGCGGGAACGATGACACGCCAGGTGGTGAACCCGGCGTAGACGGGGCCGGGGTGGGCGGGGAAGAGCGTCCGGCGCACGGCGGAGTTGATGCCGTCGGCGCCGACGACGAGCTCCGCTTCGATGTCCCCGTCCACCGTACGCACTACGGCCGGCCTGCCGGGGGTGCCCGGGTCGGCCAGTTCGCGGCCCGTATGCACCCGGCGGGCAGCTGGGCTGCGAGACGGTCCACGAGAGTGGCGCGGGGCAGCAGGACGACGGACCCGCCGAACGCCCGCCGCGCCGCTTCGGTGCTGGTACGTGAGAGCCAGCGGCCGCCCGGTGTGCGCAGTCCGCCGTCCCCCTGCCAGGCGGCCAACGCGCGGATCTCGTCGCCGAGCCCGATGACGTCGAGAGCGCGCTGGGCATTGGGGGCGAGCGAGATGGCCGATCCGACGGATGCGACAGTGGCCGAGCGCTCCAGCACGGTCACCTGCCAGCCGATCCCGTACAGAGCCGCGGCGGCCGTCAGCCCGCCGATTCCGCCGCCGATCACGACGGCGCGGGGCCGGGCGGCCCGGGAGCCGGTTCCCGGCCGGGAGGCCGGGTCGGGCTCCGGCTGGGGGGCGGCCCCCGACAGGGAAGCTGCTTCGCGGAATGCCGGCCTGACAGCCCGCCAGGGGCGGGCACGGATATCGCGTAGCGGGGCCGCCGGCCCGCGGGTGATGATGCTCCGCATGACGACACAGGAACGCCAGGAACCACCCCTCAGGGCCGACGAACGCACCATGCTCGAAGGGTGGCTGGACTACCACCGCGCCACCCTGGCTCACAAGTGCGCCGGGCTCGACGACAAGCAGTTGCGTGAGGCCGCGGTGCCGCCTTCGGAGCTGTCCCTGCTCGGGCTCGTACGGCATATGGTCGAGGTGGAACGAGGCTGGTTCCGCGAGATGATGGAGGGCGAGGACACCCCGCCGCTCTACTTCAGCGAGGAGGACCCGGACGGGGAGTTCCACCTCACCGATGCGGACACCTGGGACGAGGCGTACAGCACCTGGCAGCGGGAGATCGCCTACGCACGCGAGGTGGCGGCCCGCTACTCGCTGGACGACCTCTCCAAGGGGCTCGGCCGGCAGGGCGAGCAGTTCAGCCTGCGGTGGATCTACACCCATATGATCGAGGAGTACGCCCGCCACAACGGTCACGCGGATCTGCTCCGGGAGTGTATCGACGGCGTCACCGGCGCCTAGCCGCGCTCACCCGTGCGGGGGCAATGTCGGCTTCCGGCACCCGGAACGGCCCCTGCGGGCAGCAGAGTTGGTCGGGTGCACCGAACGAAGATCATCACTCTGGCCCTGCTGGGTGCAGCCGTCTGGGCCGCCACCGGCTGCGTTGCCGTCCCCCCGGCGCCCCCGCCCCCGCCCGGACCGTCCCGGACGCCCGGCCACCACGCGCAGGACACCGGCCCGCAGATCGTGCAGGGCCCGCCTGTCGAAGCGCTGGAGACCGTACCTCCCGGGACGGGGCCCGGCCACCGGACCGCCGTCCCACCCCCGGGCCGCCCGCCCGCACGCCGCCCGGGCGGCGAAGCCGGGCCGGGGCTCAGTGCCGGTACCGGCCCGGCACCGGTCCGCCACACGGTCCGGCCCTCACACCCCCGTACGGCGCATCCACGCCGCGTCCAACCCGCGCAGTCGGCGCCGCCTCGGCTCCCGAAGCACGCGGCCCACCCGTCCGGCACCAACGCGGATGTCTGCGCGCTCGGCGAGGGCTACGGAGGCTGGCCGCAGGACAGCCCCCAGGCGCGGATCTGCCACCAGACGTACGGCCGGTGATGCACGGCCCCCTCAACCCGCCCGCACCGTTCACCGCTACCCCCTCGGCCCCTCCCCCTCACCCCTCCCCCAGCCGCCACTCCAACCGCTCGATCGCCGCCCGTACGCCGTCCCCGTAACCGTCGTCGGCCAGTTCGCCCGTCGCGGACCGCGCACGCCCCAGATGCACACGCGCGGCCTCTCTGCGCTCCAGCTTCAGGTAGTCGGCCGCGAGGTTGAGGTGCAGGGAGGGGTAGAAGCCGCGGACGGCTGCCGCGGCGTCGGGGCGGCCGACGTGCTCGTCGTCCAGGCCCTCGGCCGCGGCCAGCGCCCGCAGATCCCAGAGCAGCTCGTCCTCGGGATCGTCCTGGGTGTCCGCCATGTAATGCGCGAGGGTGCAGCGGTGCAGAGCGTCGCCGGACTCGCCGATCTCGTCCCACAACCCGGCGAACCGGTTGCGGGCCTCCTCCCGGTCGCCTCCGTGCAGCAGCATGATCACTTGGCCGATCCTGCTCATGACGACGTCCCCCGACGTCTCCCGCTGCGCCTCCGTCACCGCTGCCTCCTGTAGCCGCCCACACACGGATGTCCGGTTCGTCCCGGCATACCACCGACGCTAGCCGCAACCTCGGGTGAACCCGGTCAGCCCAGGTCGGGGATCCGCCAGTCGATCGGCGCGTGGCCCTGCCCGGCGACCGCCTTGTCGATCTGCGTGAAGGGCCGCGAGCCGAAGAACTTCTTCGCGGAGAGCGGCGAGGGGTGGGCGCCCTTCACCACCACGTGACGCTCCTCGTCGATCAGCGGCAGTTTCTTCTGTGCGTAGTTGCCCCAGAGGACGAAGACCGCGGGGTCGGGGCGCGCGGCCACAGCGCTGATCACCGCGTCTGTGAACCTTTCCCAGCCCTTTCCCTTGTGCGAGTTGGCCTCCGAGGCGCGCACCGTGAGCACCGCGTTGAGCAGAAGGACGCCCTGCTCGGCCCACGGCATCAGATAGCCGTTGTCCGGGACCGGGTGGCCGAGCTCCTCCTTCATCTCCTTGTAGATGTTCCGCAGGGAGGGCGGGGTCCGGACCCCCGGGCGCACCGAGAAGCAGAGCCCGTGGCCCTGGCCCTCGCCGTGGTACGGGTCCTGGCCGAGGATCAGCACCTTCACCCTGTCGTACGGCGTGGCGTCCAGCGCGGCGAAGACCTCGTCGCGCGGCGGGTAGACCGGCCCCTTGGCCCGCTCCTCCTCGACGAAAGCCGTCAGCTCCTTGAAGTAGGGCTTCTCCAGCTCATCGCCGAGGACGCCGCTCCAGGATGCGGGCAGCATGTCGGTTCCGGTCACGTCAACAACCTCCGGTGTGCGATCCGTTCTTCCTCACTGAACCTACCGGCGACCTCTGACAACGGCCCCGGACGGATGTCCGGGGCCGTGCGGTGAGCGGGCTCCGCGGGCGGAGCTGCGGGTGGGGGCCCCGGGCGGGCCGGGACTCAGCCGACGCCCGCGTTGAGGAAGATCCCGCCGTCGACCACCAGGGTCTGCCCGGTGACCCAGCCCGACTGGTCGGACGTGAGGAACGCGGCGGCGCCCCCGATGTCCGCGGGCACTCCGAGCCTGCCCAGCGGGTACGCGGCGGCTGCCTCCGCCTCGCGGCCTTCGTACAGCGCCTCGGCGAACTTCGTCTTCACCACGGCGGGCGCGATGGCGTTGACCCGTACGACCGGGGCGAACTCGTGCGCCAGCTGGAGGGTGAGGTTGACCATCGCGGCCTTGCTCATGCCGTACGCGCCGATGAACGGCGAGGCGGAGACACCGGCGACGGACGCGATGTTCACGATCGCGCCGCCGTTCTCCTTCTGCCACGCCTTCCAGGTTTGCTGGGCGAAGCCGAGCGCCGAGATGACATTGGTCTCGTAGACCTTGCGCGCCACGTTCAGATCCATCTCGGCCATCGGCCCGAACACCGGGTTCGTACCGGCGTTGTTGACCAGGTGGTCGACCCTGCCGAACACCTCCATGGTCCGCTCGACGGCCGCCGCCTGGTGCGCCTCGTCATGGGCCTTGCCCGCGACGCCGATCGCCCGGTCGGCGCCGAGCTGCTCCACCGCCGCCTTGAGCGCGTCCTCGTTACGGCCGGTGATGCAGACCCGGTCGCCGCGGGCGACGAACGCCTCGGCGATCCCGTATCCGATACCGCGGCTCGCGCCGGTGATCAGCGCGACCTTCCCGCTGTCCTGTGCAGTCATCTCCGTCGATCCCCTTGTGATTCCCGTGACTCCCTTGAGTCCCGGCTCAGTTGAGCGGTCCGCCGGCGACGTACATGACCTGTCCGGACACGAAGCCCGCGTCCTCGCCGGTGAAGAAGGCGATGGCGTTGGCGATGTCCTCGGGCCTGCCGACACGCTGCACCGGGATCTGGGTGGCGGCGGCGGCCTGGAACTCCTCGAAGCCCATACCGACGCGCGCCGCGGTCTGCGCGGTCATCTCGGTGACGATGAAGCCGGGAGCGACGGCGTTGGCGGTGACGCCGAACTTGCCGAGCTCCTTGGCGAGCGTCTTGGTGAAGCCCTGGAGGCCGGCCTTCACGGCGGAGTAGTTCGCCTGGCCGCGGTTGCCCAGCGCCGAGCTGGAGGACAGGCTGACGATCCGGCCGAACTTGGCATCCACCATGTGCTTCTGGACAGCCTTGGACATCAGGAACGCACCCTTGAGGTGGACGTTCATGACCATGTCCCAGTCCGACTCGCTCATCTTGAAGAGCAGGTTGTCGCGGAGGACACCGGCGTTGTTGACGAGGATCGTCGGGGCGCCGAGCTCGGCCGCGACCCGGGCAACCGCAGCTTCGACCTGGGTGCTGTCCGAGACATCACAGCTCACAGCGATGGACCGGCCGCCCGCGGAGGTGATCTGCTCGACGGTGTCCTTGCAGGCCGCCTCGTCGAGGTCGAGTACGGCGACGGCGCGGCCCTCCGCCGCCAGACGTACAGCGGTGGCGGCGCCAATGCCGCGCGCGGCCCCGGTCACGATGGCAACACGCTGCTCAGTGGTGGACATACTGGCTCTCCTCGCCCTCGGATCGCGGCCCCCAATTACTGAGCAACCGCTTAGTACCTTCAGCAGACGAGACGCTAGAAGGCCTGGCACCCGGTGTCAACGGCACACGGGATCAGCAGTGAACGTCACACCGGGTGCCACCCCGTCAGCGCACCAGCAACGCGAGCAGCCGGTCGGCCTCCGCGCCCGGGTCGGTGGTCAGCCCGGTGTGCACAGGACCGGGCTGTACGACCGTCGAACGGGGGGCGATCAGCCAGCGGAACCGGCGCCCCGCGTCGTCGGGGCCCGCCTGGCCGGCCGCCTCGCCACCATGGCAGACCCCTTCAACGGCGCGCAGCGCGGCGCGTACCCCGACGACGTCTGCGTGCGGGTCGAGCATCTTCAGCTTCGCCTCGTCCAGGTGCGTGCGTGCGACGACGAACGACCTGGCCCGGCAGTAGACCAGGACTCCCGCGTTGAACATCTCGCCGCGGTCGACCCGTGGCATCACCCGCACCAGCGCGTACTCGTAGACATCCCGGTGACCGGGATCACGACCGGTCACCGGGTGCCGTCCTTCTTCTCGTCCTGCTGCCGTGCGGGGGGCGCGAGGCGCTCGGCGAGCCAGCCGGGGGCGCGGGACGGGCCGGTGGGGGTCTGCGGCCCGAACGTGATCCGGGTGTGCACGGATGCGGCCCTCTCCAGCAGGACCTCCACATACGCGCGCCGCAGCTCATCGGTGGTACCGAAGCCGGCCTCCTCCTCCAGCCAGGCTTCCGGCACATCGGCGGCGACCTCGGTGAGCAGCTCCTCGGTGACCAGCGGAGCCAGCTCGGCGGCGGCGGACGCCACATCGGGGGCGAAGGTGGCAAGGACGTGGTCGGACGCGTCGTACGGCTTGCTGCCGTAGTTCTTCGCGGAGGGCCAGTTGTGGTGCCAGATCATGGTGGCGCCGTGGTCGATGAGCCAGAGATCGCCGTGCCAGACAAGCATGTTGGGGTTGCGCCAGGAGCGGTCGACGTTGTTGATCACCGCGTCGAACCAGACGATCCGCCCGGCCTCCTCCGGGCCGACCTGGTAAGCGAGCGGATCGAAGCCGAGCGACCCCGGCAGGTAGTCCATCCCGAGGTTCAGCCCGCCGCTGGCCTTCAGCAGCTCCTGCACCTCCTGGTCGGGCTCGGACAGCCCGATGACGGGGTCCAGCTGCATCTGTACGAGCTCGGGCACACGCAGCCCGAGCCTGCGGCCGAGCTGACCACAGATGACCTCGGCCACGAGCGTCTTACGGCCCTGCCCGGCGCCGGTGAACTTCATGACATACGTACCGAGGTCGTCGGCCTCGACGATCCCGGGGAGCGATCCGCCCTCACGCAGGGGCGTGACGTAGCGGGTCGCGGTGACCTCTCTCAGCATTTTCCCAGGCCACCTGTTTCTTCAGCTTTGCGAGCCGCGGCCAACTCTGGAAGGGCGTAGCAGCGGCAATCACCCTTCAACGGGCGTGGGGAGAATCTGGGAGTCCCGACCGGCATGCCGATCCCTCCACTCCCCGAGCAGTCCGTCGATGGCGGCGCCCCTTGCTTCCGGCCCCTTGTTTCCGGCCTACGGCATGAGGTGAGCATAGTAACCGAGGGTGATCGCAGGCGAGGAGGGCCCGAGCCACCGCGCCAGGGTCAGGACAGACTCTGCGGCCTCCAGCACAATCGTGGCGTAGGTGGGCCGCAGCACGTGAGAGCCGTCCTTCCAGGGAGACGCGTGACCTCCCTCGCCCCACAGGCGTTGTCCACCATCGACTCCGTGACAAGCCAAGCGCTCCTGGCTGGGCATGCTCGGTCACGGCGCCCGCGGCCGTCTTCTGCGCGTCCCTGGGTCGGCTGCCCGCTGCGGCTGCAGATCAGGCCTGAGCGCTACAACGAGGGGGTGACCGTCTTCCTCTGTTCCAAGTGTGGCGCTGCGATCACGCCGGAGCTGGCCAGGCTTGCCGCTGCCTCTGAGCTTTCGGACGGCGAACGCGAGCAGGAGAAGAAGACACACGAGGCACCTTCCACTGTTCCCCGGGGCCGCTACGCGATCGATCCCGAGCCTTGGGGGCCTCCCTACGTCGTGCAGGAGGATCAGGAGAACCCCAAGCCGGCTCAGCCGCGCGGACCTGTGATCTGCCCCGGAGATGGATTCGTCATCTCCGCGGGCAGACGACACACAGTGCTGACAAACCCGGAGGACGCCGCCGGCCTTCAGCCGCTGCCCAACTGGAGGAACAGCAATGGGTGCTGCGGGCCGAAAGGCGACGAGGGGCGCAACCCAGGACTCCAGTGAGTACGGATACGTCGTCGTGCCCGGGGGCGACAGCGCCAGTCGGCGCAACGGGACAACAGCGTCCGATCGGAGCGCTATTTTTTCGGGGCTTGGCTGCTCTTTCCGTTCCCTGATCGCGTCGGAGGCTGTTACGAGTCCAGCGCCAGGGGTACAAAACCACGCATGGGGTTCATCCACAACACATATCGCCCGGGTCGCTCCGGTCTCGGACCGGCCGCCACCGTAGGCATCGGCGTCGCAGCAGGCGTGACAGCTGCGGTCGGCCTCCTGTTCGGCCGCAAGATGACCACGATCAGCAAGATCGGGAAGGGGCATCCGCTCAAACACCGGGCGCTGGACCTGGCCGCCGGCGCGATGCAGCCGAAATACCCCCTCGACGCGATGAGTACGTATCTCAACGGCTTCCACATGTACGCCGACGACATGGGTCGGCAGGTGGAGGCCACACACTTCTGCATCCATCTCCAGCACGACCTGCACCAGTGCGTGATCTTCGACCGCAATGCGCCCGACGCCCGCCTGATCGGCATCGAGTACATCATCAGCGAGGAACGTTTCCGCGGTCTGCCCGATGACGAGAAGCGGCTTTGGCACAGTCACCACTACGAGGTCAAGTCCGGCAGTCTCACCGCCCCCGGTATCCCCGATATGGCCGAACACGCCTACTTCGAGGACCTCGTGACCACCTACGGGAAGACCTTCCACACGTGGCAGTACGACCGCGACGACTTCCCCTACGGAATCCCGCAGCTGATGATGGGCTTCACCCAGGACGGGCAGGCCGCGGACGAGATGGTCCAGGCCCGGGACGACAGGCTCGGCATCTCGACTTCCGGCAAGCGGGAAAACCGGGCGGACATCCCCATGCCGGACGTGGCACCGGGAGCCAACGCCTGGGAAAGCGGCCGCACTGTGCAGACACGCATCGAGGAAATGGACTTCAAGCGGTAGCCGGTACGCCCGGACCCGCTCCCCGTGTCAGCCGGACGTGACGCCGTCGCGTCGCGCCGAGGGCAGAACGGAGTGCGCCGCACGTTCCCCGGAGGCAGGGGCCTTCGGCCCGGCTTGGTCGGCGCCCGTCTCGGTCGAGGCCCGGTTCAGCCGGTCCGGCCGCCCAGGGCTGGCTGCCGGTCGAAGGGGCGGCCCAAGAGGGAGCAGTCGGTGGGTGCGTGCACGGAGGCCGGGGCACTCCAGGGCTCATGGCTCCAGTCCTTCGGGGAGCGCCGCCGCGGATACCAAGGCCGAGCGCTGAGCCCTGGCCAGCAAACGGCAGGCCGGAACGTCGATCATGTTGTCCGGGCAACGACGAGCGCCCGCTCCGTCGTGGAGGACTGCGTTCCCGGACAGACGCTGTCCCCCGGTCCGTGCGGCCCGCGCGGCAACGCGCACCTCCCCCGGCCAGAACCAGGTGGCACCCAGATCGAGGGCACCGCCGTCGACGGGCGTGCTCAGCAGACGACCGCCGCGAGCAGTGGTTGGCCGCCTGGTCCTGACAGGTGGTCGAGGAGACCACGTTGCCGCGCACGTCTGGCCTGTGACGGTCATCGCCCCGCCGGCGTCGGTGACGGTGTGCTCGAATCCACCGGTGTCGTAGCCGAAGATAGCCCCGTTGCCGAGACCATCGGTCTCGGTCAGGGCCCGGTTGCCGCTTCGACCGCCATCCTCCGTACGGCGTATCGGGTGACATGAGCCGCGCCTTCCGCGCGCCTGACGGTGTGTCCCCCCGGACTCCGCGCAGGCTGGGCTTGACCCTTGGAGGCGTCTCATGTCTGTGCCCGCCACACCTCGCCAGATGTCGACTGTCCTGGCCGCTCTGGCCGTGGGTATTCCAGCCCTGGCTCTCGTGTTGTCCAGTTCCGCAGGCGCCGCCACCGGCGTCCCCGAGCCCTCCCACCCCGGGGATGACTTCGCCGGCTCCCAGATCCTCAGACATGAGGACACCAGCAGGAGTGGCGTCGCACTCGCCGCCGCCTGGGGCACAGAGGGCGTCGACGTCAGCAGTTATCAGCACAACGTCGCATGGTCCACGCTCCGGAAGGCCGGCGTGAGGTTTGCCTACGTAAAGGCGACGGAGTCGACCAGCTACAAGAACCCGTCTTTCACCCAGCAGTACAACGGGTCGTACAGGGCCGGCATCATCCGGGGCTCCTACCATTTCGCCACTCCCAACACCTCCAGCGGCGCCACCCAGGCCAAGTACTTCCTCGCTCACGGCGGCGGCTGGTCCAAGGACGGCAAGACCCTGCCCGGCGCCCTGGATCTGGAGTACAACCCCTACGGAGCCTCCTGTTACGGACTGAGCCACCAGGGCATGGTCAACTGGATCAGGGACTTTTCCAGGACCTACAGGGCGAAGACCAGCCGGGATGTCGTCGTGTACACCTCCACCAACTGGTGGAAGTCCTGTACGGGGAACAACTCCGGGTTCGGCAAGACCAATCCGCTGTGGGTGCCGCACTACGGTTCGTCCGTCGGAGTCCTGCCTGCGGGCTGGAAGGTCCAGACCTTCTGGCAGTACACCTCCAAGGGAGCGACGGTCGGTGACCATGACCGGTTCAATGGGAAGCTCGCCCGCGTGAAGGCCCTCGCCAACGGCTGACCCGGGTGACTGCGGTGGCGACGGATCGGGCAGGCGCCGGCTACGGCATCAGCACGATCCGTCCGGAGAACGCGGGCTGATCCGCACCGGGCGCCCCATCGATGATGACGCCGTAGCCCGCAGGAGGGTCTTCATCCAGCCCTCCCCCAGCACTCGCCCGCCCCCGCCCCCGCGGCGTGGCTGCCGTCGAGTCCTTCAGGCCAGGCGGACCCGGCCGCCCGGGAGGGTGCGGCAGGTGGCCTGCAGCAGTACGCGGCCGAGCAGCACAGGGGCGCAGACGGTGTCGGACCCGTGCGCCGTGCCGGCGGCGAACAGCAGGAGGTCGGTGTGCGGGACGACCGACGCGAACGAGTTGTCGGTGACGGTGACGATGGTCAGACCGGCCCCCCGCGCGTAGGCCAGGGCGTCGACAACCTCGCGCGGGTGGCCGGGCGGGGCGAAGCACAGCAGGGCTGATGCGCCGGCCCGCACGGCGGCGTCGATGCGGTCGGTGAGCACTGTTCCTCCCTCGTCGAGCAACCGGATGTCGGGGTGCACCGTACGAGCGAAACCGGCGAAGTCGCCTGCCTGGGCGGCGGCGGCCCGCAGACCCAGCACCGGCAGCGGGTGAGAGGCGGCGAGCAGCCGGCCCGCGCGGACGACGGACACCGGGTCGGCGAGGGCTGTGGCCAGGCTGCTGAGGTTGTCGATCTCGGCATGGACCAGCTTCTGGTAGACGTTTGCTTCTGCTACAGCGGACCCTGGCTCGGCGGTGACGACCTCCCGCAGGTGGCGGCGCAGGGCCGGGTAGCCGTCGAAGCCCAGAGCCATGGCGAACCGGGTGACGGTCGGCTGACTGACGCCCGCCAGCTCGGCCAGCGCGACGCTGGAGAGGAACGGCACCTCAGCTGGGCGACGCAGCATGCTCTGCGCGATGCGCCCCTGCGCGGGGGTCAGCCGACAGCCCTCCACCAACTGCCGCAGCCGGGTGGCGACGGGGTTGGGGATCTCAGCGTGCTGGGGTGCCGGCACGGCCGTATCGCCCCCCGCCGGATGCGACAGGTGCCGCCGTCCCCCCGCCTGATGCGTGCCCCGGCCGGCCGGCGGATCGCCTCGTGCGCTCGTGTCCCACCGGTCACAGGCCGGGTGAGCCGGAGGCCGGGGTGAGGGTGACGATCGCTGCCGCCCCTTCGACACGCACCGCGCCGGCGTCCTGGCCGGAGAACACGGCCGCGTCCAACCGGTCGAGGGTCACGCTTGGCTCGTCGAAGGTCACCGTGCCCATCAGGGCGACCACGAGGACCAGCTCTCCACGGCGGGTGCCGAGGGAGAAGCCTTCATGGGCCACTTCGACGTGCGCGGTGGCCCTGGTCCGCCGGGTCATGACGTTGAAATCGACGATGGGACCGCTGAGCAGTCGGCAGATGGTGGTCGCGTCTCCCGGAAAGGCGAAGGGCTGGTTGGGGGTGGCGACCGTGTGCGGTGCCCCGTCGACCGTGAGCTCCATCCCCGGCCCCTCCACGAGGGTGATGACCCGGTCGACCCCGGTGAAGGTGGAAAACGGTCCCCCCTGCCCGACCTCGGCGAGACTCACCCGCCAGGAGAAATCGTCCAGTCCGGCCCCGGCCGGGCCCGCGGCGACCTCGCGGGTGATGCCGCCGCCGTTCTTCCAGGGCGTCACCGTCCGGTCGTGCGCCCGGAGCACGCTGAACTCTCTGGTCACGCTCGTTCACTTCCTCGTATGCCTGTGTCTGCTGCCGTTGGTCCGGTCCCGCCCGTCGTCAAGTGGCCGGGATGCGCGGTCTGTTCCTTCAACGCGGATTCGGTGAACACCCGGTACCCGGTGTCAGGCCGGTATCCGTGGATCTCACGGGTGTCGAGGGCTTCCATGTACCGCAGCACCGCTTCGTTGATCACCTGTCCCGGTACCAGTACGGGGAAGCCCGGAGGGTAGGGGGTGACGAAGGTGGCCGAGACGACCTCGCGGCCCCCGGTGACGGCCTCTCCGACCTCGTCGGACGGCAGGTATTCGCACTGGGTGTCGTCGTAGGCCAGAAAGAACGCGGTGCGCAGGTCGCCCTCCGGGGTGTGCACACCCGGACGGAAAGCGGCGTGGAACTCGCTGAAGTCCGGCAGCGCGGCCGAACGGTCGTTGAGAGCGGCTCTCCGCCTGTGGTGCACGGCTCGTTCGCGCGGGTTCATCTCCTCGATGTTCTCCCTGAGTTCCTCGACGATCTTTACGAGGACCTCGATGAGATAGGCGACCGCGCTGCGCGTGGTGCCGATCGTGGTCATGAACAGCAGCGTGTTACGGGTGGTCTTGTTGACCTGGACGCCGTAACGGTCCATGAGGTGCTCGTGCTTGAAGGTGTCGCCGTCGATCCCGGTGCGGCCGATGTGCAGCGTCGCCCGCGTGGGATCGAGGACGAACTCGTCTTCCTGCCAGGCGGCGGACATACGGGCCAGCCCGGTGCGCAGCGGCTGCTCCACGCCGGAGGAGCGGAAGCGGGCGGGGATCAGCTCGGGTGTGGTGAGGAAGTGCAAGTAGCGGCTGAGCAGCGGATGCTGGTCGATCGCGTCCCGCAGCACCCCCGCCTGCTCCAGCTGCTTCTGGACCAGTTCGAAACCCTCCAGCACGGCCTGTCTGCGGCCGAGGTCGAGGGAGGCGAGGATCTGGTAGTTGGGCGAGGTCGAGGTGTGCGTCATGTACGCCTCGCGGAAGGTTTCCGCCACCTTGTGCCGGAACTCCTGGTCGAAGACGTGGATCATCGACCCCTGGCGCAGTGACGTGAGCGTCTTGTGCGTGGACTGGGTGGCGTAGACCCTGACCCGCACGGTGTCCGGGTCGGGCATCAGCCGGTGGCTGAGCAAGGTCGCTTCGTCCGGTTCATCCCCCAACTCCCGCCTGTGTGCGGCGTACCGCTCGGGGTAGTCCGCGTCCCGGTAGCGGTCGGTCAGCTCCCGGGCCGCGGCCATCGCGGTGCGGCGCCGGTAGACGGGGTGGAAGCGGGCGAAGGCGAACCACGCCTCGTCCCAGAGGAACGCCAGGTCCGGCTTGAGAGCCAGACACTCCTCCATCACCCGGGAGGGGTTGTAGACGATTCCGTCGAAGGTGCAGTTGGTGAGGAGGAGAAGTTTCACCCGGTCCAGGAGGCCCTCGCGGCGCAGCATCAGCAGCTTCCGCTTGATCTCTTCGATCGGCACCGCGCCGTACATGCCGTACTGGTCGAGCGGATACGCGTCGAGGTAGACGACATGGGCGCCGGCCAGCATCAGTCCGTAGTGGTGGGACTTGTGGCAGTTGCGGTCCACGAGCACGACGTCGCCGGGCCGGACCAGGGCCTGTACGACGACCTTGTTGGCGGTGGAGGTGCCGTTGGTGACGAAGTACGTCTGCCGCGCGCCGAACGCGCGGGCCGCCAGGTCCTGGGCCTCACGCAGCGGGCCGGTGGGCTCCAGGAGTGAGTCCAGGCCGCCGGAGGTGGCTGAGGTCTCGGCGAGCAGGATGTTCAGTCCGAAGAAGCGGGCCATGTCCGGGATCCAGTGGGAGGTGACCACGGAGGTGCCGCGCGAGATGGGCAGGGCGTGGAAGACGCCGGAGGGCCGCCGGCTGTGGGCCCGCAGCGCGTTGAAGAAGGGCGCGCGGTACCGCTCGCCGATGCCGTGCAGGATGGACAGGTGCAGTTCGAGGAGGCCCTCGCGGGCGTGGAAGACCCTCGCGAACCGGCGGCTGAGCGAACCCGCGGTCCGCTCAACCGATGCCTCCGTCATCAGATAGAGGTCCAGCTCCGGCCGCAGGGCGAGCAGGCGGTCGCCGAGCAACTGCGCCCGCTGCTCGGGCTGTCGGCCGCATGGGATGTACTGCCCGGCGTCGCCCTCGAAGAAGCGCCGCAGCACCTGAAGGTCGTGCGCGGACCGGTCGGCGAAGCGGTGGCGGATGACGACCGCCTGCACGCTGGAGTTGACCAGCGCGGTGACCACCGCGTCCTCGAAGCCAGGGGCGATGACGAGGCTGTAGACGAACTCGTCCTCGTCACGGCGCTGCCGGCGAAGTTCGTCGCGCAGTGCCCGTTCCTCGTCGTCGTCGAGTTCACCGACGACCAGGACCTCGAAGTACGGCTTCGATGTCGGCGCGCCCGGGTCGTACCCCGCTGTGTCGTCGGCCTCCGCCGGACCGTCGGCCGGTATCGGCGGGGAGGCGGCATGGTGGTACGAGTCGGTGCTCAGCGCCCGGTTCAGCTCCTCCGCGCGCTGTGACAGCCTCCGGTGGTCGCCCGTCTCGTGCAGCCCGCGGAGTTCGGCGAGGCCGGCCTTGCCGGGGAAGGCCCAGCAGTTCTCGATCGGGGTGAGCAGCTGGAAGAGCTCCTCCAGACGCGCGACCTCGTGTTCGCCGGGCGGCCGGTGCGTGAGTTCGCCCAGCGAGCTCCAGGCGTCGGCGCGCAGCTGGCGGACGCTGTTGTGGACGGTGGCGGTCAGCGGATCGGGGTTGGGCTGGTCGGCGGCGGGTGAATCCCCCGTGTGCGTACCGGCGTTCACGGATGCTGCGGCGGCTGCCTCGTCGCCCATCTGAGTGGTTCCCTTCGGGTGGGGTCGTGCGGCTCGCCGCGGGCTGCCGCTCACACGGCGTCCAGGTGGCGCAGGCCCGCCTGCCAGACGGCGGAGACCAGGGGTACGCCGGGCCGGTAGGCGAGGTGGACGTGGGAGGGGGCGTCGAGAAGGGCGAGGTCGGCGCGGGCACCGGGTGCGAGGCGGCCGATGTCGTCGCGGCGCAGGGCCCTGGCTCCCCCGGCGGTGGCGGCCCAGAGGGCTTCGTCGGGGGTCATGCCCATCTCACGTACGGCGATGGCGATACAGAAGGGCATGGAGCTGGTGAAGGAGGAGCCGGGGTTGCAGTCGGTGGAAAGAGCGAGGGTGGCGCCTGCGTCGAGGAGTCGCCGGGCGTCGGGGTAGGCGGCGCGGGTGGAGAACTCGCAGCCGGGCAGCAGCGTGGCGACGGTGGTGCCGTTGGCGAGGGCGTCGACGTCTGCGTCGGTCAGGTGGGTGCAGTGGTCGGCCGAGGCCGCTCCGAGCTCGACCGCGAGCTGAACGCCCGGCCCGTGGGATAGCTGGTTGGCATGCATCCGCGGGATGAGGCCCTTGGCCGCGCCGGCGGTGAGGATCGCGCGGGCCTGGTCACCGTCGAAGGCGCCCTTCTCGCAGAAGACGTCGATCCAGCGGGCGTACGGGGCGCACGCATCCAGCATCGGTCCGGTGACCAGATCGACGTAGCCGGCGGGGTCGTCGGCGTACTCGGGCGCGACGATGTGCGCACCCAGATACGTCACCTCGTCCGTGTGCTCCCCCGCCACCCGCAGCGCGCGGGCCTCCTGCTCGGGGGTGAGGCCGTAACCGGACTTCGTCTCCAGCGTGGTCGTTCCCTGCCGGAGCGCCTCGGCGACGTAGCGGGCGAGATTGGAACCCAGCTCGTCGTCGCTCGCCTCGCGGGTGGCGGCGACGGTGGTGCGGATGCCGCCCGCGCTGTAGGAGCGGCCCGACATACGGGCGTTGAACTCCTCGGTGCGGTCGCCCGCGAAGATCAGGTGGTTGTGCGAGTCGACGAAGCCGGGGATCACGGCGCGCCCCTGTGCGTCGACGCGGTGTTCCGCCGCCGGCGCCGTGCCGGCGGGTCCGACCCAGGCAATGTCCGTGCCCTCGATCAGGACGGCGGCGTCGCGGAGCAGCCCCAGGGGGCCGGCATCGAGCGAGGGGTCGTTCGTCACGAGGCTGCCGATGTTGGTGACGAGGGTGGTGGTCGCATGTGCCATGTGTCCATGAAGCCCCAGGCGGAGGCCGTCCCGCCACGGCGGCGGAGTACCTACTGTCTGGGATTCGAGACTTGTGGCGGTTGTGTCCACGTCGGGGGCGCGGGGCGCGCGTACGCTCGCGGCATGTCCACTGTGCCCGCTGCCGCCCAGGTGCTCGCTGTCCTGCGCTATCTCGCACGTCAGGCCGGCCCGGTGCCCGCCGCCGCGATCAGCCGCGATGTCGGGCTTCCCCGGTCCACGACGTACCACCTGCTCGACACTCTCGCCCGCGAGGACTTCGTCATCCACCTGCCGGAGGAGCGCCGTTACGGGCTGGGCGTCAGCGCCTTCGAGCTCGCATCGGGCTACAGCCGGCAGGCCCCCTTCGAGCGGCTGGCCCGGCTGCCGCTCGCGCAGCTCGTCGACCGCACCGGGCACAACGCGCACCTCGCGCTGCTGCACGGACGCGAGGTGCTGTACGTGATCGAGGAGCGCGCGCCGGGCCGGGCGCCGCTGGTCAGCGATGTGGGGGTGCGGCTTCCGGCCCACCTCACCGCCAGTGGCCGGGCCGTCCTGGCGCGGCTCTCCCGGGCGCAGGTGCGGGCGCTCTTCCCCGACGCATCGGCGTTCGTCTCCCGTAACGAGACCGGGCCGAACTCGCTCTCGGCGCTCGGCAACCTGCTGGTCGAGGTGCGGCGTCGCGGTTACGCGACAGAGGAGGGCGAGGTCACCCGCGGCTTCTCCTCCGTCGCCGCCGCCGTACTCGACCACAGCGCTCACCCGATCGCGGGCGTCGCGGTCACCTTCCCGGGCGCCGCCGTCGGCCCGGAGGAGCGGGAGCGGATCGCGGGCCATGTCTCCCGCACCGCCCGGGAGTTGACGCGCCGCGTGGGCGGCGTACTGGAGGCACCACGGAGCATGGAGGAAGGGCCGGCCCGCGGCGTTTGAGCACCGCCGGGCGCCGGCCCTCCCCTGTGTCGCCGCCGGGAAACCGGCCGACGACGGTCAGCTGAGCCGGCCCACCGCCGACTCCGCTGCGGCCACAGCGGTTCCGTCGGCGACGTAGCGCACGGCCGCCTCGATCTCGGGAGCGAGCCAGCGGTCGGGGCCGGGGCCCTCGACCGTCTCCCGCAGTGCGCTGAGCACCGCGCCCGTCCCGGGCGCCGGGGTCAGCGGGGCCCGCAGGTCGAGCGCGCGGGCAGCGGTGTAGATCTCGACGGCGAGGACGCGGGTGAGCCCGTCGACGGCGCGGCGCAGCTTGCGGGCGGCGGACCAGCCCATCGAGACATGGTCCTCCTGCATGGCGCTGGAGGGGATGGAGTCGACCGAGGCGGGCGCGGCCAGCCGCTTGAGCTCGGAGACGATCGCCGCCTGCGTGTACTGCGCGATCATGTGACCGGAGTCGACGCCGGGGTCGTCGGCGAGGAACGGGTTCAGACCGTGGTTACGGGCCACATCGAGGAAGCGGTCGGTGCGCCGCTCGGAGACGGAGGCCACGTCGGCGGCGGAGATGGCGAGGAAGTCGAGGACAGCGGCGACGGGTGCGCCGTGGAAGTTGCCGTTGGACTCCACCCGGCCGTCGTGGGTCACCACCGGGTTGTCGATGGCGCTGGCGAGCTCGCGGGAGGCGACGGTCTCCGCGTGGGCGAGTGTGTCGCGGGCCGCACCGTGCACCTGCGGGGAGCAGCGCAGCGAGTACGCGTCCTGCACGCGGGTGCACTCCGGGCCGCGGTGGCTGGCGACGATGCCGGAGCCGGCCATCAGAGCGCGCAGGTTCGCCGCGCTGTCGGCCTGGCCCGGGTGCGGGCGCAGCACCTGGAGGTCGGCGGCGAAAACGGCGTCGGTGCCGAGCTGGCCCTCGACGCTCATCGCGGCGGCGATGTCGGCGGTGCGCAGCAGCTTCCGCAAGTCGTGCGCGGCCAGTACGAGCATGCCGAGCATGCCGTCGGTGCCGTTGATGAGGGCGAGGCCCTCCTTCTCGTGCAGCGTGACCGGGGTGAGACCCGCCTCGGCCAGCGCCTCACCGGCCGGTTTACGTACGCCCTCCGCGTCCCGCACCTCGCCCTCGCCCATGACGGCGAGCGCGCAGTGCGCCAGCGGCGCGAGGTCACCGGAGCAGCCGAGGGAGCCGTACTCGTGGACGACCGGGGTGATGCCGGCGTTGAGCAGTGCCGCGTATGCCTCGGCGGTCT
Organism: Streptomyces sp. NBC_01197; assembly: GCF_036010505.1. NCBI lineage: Bacteria > Bacillati > Actinomycetota > Actinomycetes > Kitasatosporales > Streptomycetaceae > Streptomyces > Streptomyces sp. NBC_01197. The sequence continues at coordinate 6,734,773 of NZ_CP108569.1, read as the reverse complement.
CCGTGCGTACCCCCGTACGGCCGGTGGCCAGCGTGGACAGCCGGAGCAGGACGAGGGCACGCACCACCTCGCGCTCCACCTCCGGGCCGGAACCGGCGGCGTGCGAACGCACCAGGCTCCGCTGGAGCTGGGCGCGCAGTTCGGTGGGGATGTGGCGGGTGGCCAGGGCGCCGAAGCCGGTGGAGACGCCGTAGTGGGGGATCACGTCGTCGGCGAGGCCCTCAATCACCTCGCGGCTGCGCGCGATCTCCTTGAGGGCTTCCGCGGAGAGCTCGACCCGGGCGTCGTGGCGTGCGACGGAGACAACATCTTCGGCGGAGAGGGGGCCGATCCCTACAACAATGTTCATGTCTTCCATGAAGCCGCATGTCAGGGGCGGATGCGACAGGTGACAAGACAGATGTGTCCGGGATCCCAGACATCATGCTGTCTGGGATCCCGGACACGCGGCGTTCCCGTTCGGTTACCGCTGCCCGGCCGGAACGGTGTCCGGATCGGGCACCCCCTCCACGTCCGGCTGCGGCCGGACGGCGAGGCGCGGGCCCACCCAGAACTGGTGGACGCCCGCGAGCAGTGCCAGCCATACGACGCCGACGACCAGGGCGACGCGGGTGCTCCCGTAGAAGCCGAGCACCACCAGCACTCCGACCATGAAGACGATGGCGGCGATCTGCCCGTACGGCCACCAGGGGACGGGGAACTTCAGGGCGGCCTGCTCCTCGCCGGGCATGTCCCGTCGCGCCTTCACCTGGGTCAGCAGGATCATCAGCCACACCCAGACCGTGGCGAAGGTGGCGATCGAGGAGATGATCAGGAAGATCTTGCCGGGCATCAGGTAGTTCATCAGTACGCCGAGGAGCAGCGCTCCGATCATGATGAGGGTGGTCACCCACGGCACGCCGTTGCGGCTGAGCCGGCGCATGACCGCGGGGCCCTGCCCGCGCTCGGCCAGGCCGAACATCATGCGGCCCGCGGCGAAGATGTCGCTGTTGATCGCCGAGAGGGCAGCGGTGAGGACGACGGCGTTCAGCACGGTGGCGGCGGATTTGAGGCCGACGCCGGTGAAGATCTGGACGAAGGGGCTGCCCGACGTGCCGACGTGCTGCCAGGGGTTGACGGACATGATGACGGCGAGGGTCAGGACGTAGAAGAGAATGATGCGCACGGGGATGGAGTTGACCGCGCTCGGAATGGTCTTCTCCGGGGAGTCGGCCTCTCCTGCCGTGACACCGATGATCTCCGTGCCGCCGAAGGCGAACATGACCACGGCGAAGGAGACGACGAAGCCGTGGACGCCGTGGGCGAAGAAGCCGCCGTTGTCCCAGAGATTCGAGACGCCGACGTGGGCGCTCCCGCTGCCGAGGCCGAAGGCGATCACCGCGATGCCTCCGAGGATCATCGCGATGATGGCGATGATCTTCACCAGGGACAGCCAGAACTCCAGCTCACCGAAGACCTTGACGCTGACGAGATTGAGCGCGCCGATGACGAGGACGGCGGCCAGCACCCAGATCCAGCGCGGCACACCGGGGAACCAGAAGCCCATATAGACGCCGACCGCGGTGATGTCCGCGATACAGACGATGACCATCTCGAAGGCGTAGGTCCAGCCTGTGGTGAAGCCGGCGAGCGGGCCGAGATGCTTCGTGGCGTACTCGCCGAAGGAGCCGGCGCACGGGGCGCTGACAGCCATCTCGCCGAGGGAGCGCAGAACGAGGAAGACGGCGGCGCCGCCGATCAGATAGGCCAGGAGTACGGCCGGCCCGGCTGCTTTGATGGATTCGGACGACCCGTAGAAGAGTCCGGTGCCGATCGCCGAACCCAGTGCGATGAAGCGTATGTGCCGAGAGTTGAGTCCTCGGCTCAGCGTCGCCTTTTCGGTGGCCAACTGTGTCCTCCCTTGGGACCAGTGGGGACGGGGGGTGCGCGGCGCTGGGGGAGGCAGGGCGGAGTGGGGGCTCTTCGTGGCCTTGAGCGCGCCGCGCACCGCGGGGAGCACCCTGTATATTCCTGTATATACAGGTGATGTCAAGGGGTGATCCAGTGAATGAACAGGGGACCACGCAGGGCCCGGCGTCGAGCACATCGCCCGCGGTCGGCCGCGCGCTGGACATCCTGGTGTACCTGGCCGGGCGCCCGGGACCAGTGAAGACCGCCGCCATCGCCCGCGACATGGGCATCCCGCGCTCCTCCGCCTACCACATCCTCGCGGTGCTGGCCGAGCGCGGATTCGTCACGTACCTCCCGAAGGAGCAGGCGTACGGCCTCGGCATGGCCGCCTTCGAGATCGGCTCCGCCTATCTGCGCCACGAGCCCCTTGAGCGGCTCGCCCGTCCCGTCCTGCACGCCCTCGCCGGCCGGCTCGGGCAGACCGTGCACCTCGGCATCCTGCATGGCGCCGAGACGGTCTATCTGCTCAAGGAACGCCCTTCGACCGGCCGTTCCGGCGATGTGGACGTCCACCTCGTCACCGACATCGGTGTCCGGCTGCCGGCCCATCTCACGGCAAACGGCCGGGCCATCCTCGCCCACTCCACCGAGGCACAGGTGCGGGCGCTCTTCCCGCGGCCGGGCGACCTCATCACCCGTACGGGCAAGGGTCCGCGGTCGCAGGCGGAGCTGCTGGACCTGCTGGCCCGGGACCGGGAACGGGGGTGGTCGGAGGAGACCGAGCTGGTCTCCAGGGGCTTCCGCTCGCTGGGTGTGGCGGCCTTCGACCACCACGGTCGTCCGGTCGCGGCGCTCAGCAGCACCTGGCACACGCACCACAGCCCGCACGGCCCCGGCCATGTGCGGGACGTTCTCCAGCAGGGCGCGTCCCGGCTGACTTCCGCCCTCTCCGGCCGGGTGCCCGACGGCCCGAAGGCGGCGCCGCGCGCCGGGCTTCCCGGCCGGGGGCCGGACGGGGTCACTCCGGCTCGAAGGCGCCCTTGAGCCGGTAGCGCGAGCCGGGGTGCAGCAGTCGCGCGATGCTCACCAGGGCGCCCCGCGACCAGGTGCGGCGGTGTATGAGCAGGCAGGGCTCCGATGCGGCGACACCGAGCAGGGCGCACTCCTCGGCGCTGGGCAGCACCGCTTCCACGATGTGCTCCCCGCGGTCGAGCGGGGCGACGTCGGAGAGGAAGGCGAACGGAGTCCGCTCGGTGAAGTCCTGCTCCAAGTACCCAGGGGCGAAAGCCGGGTTGACGTAGCGGTCCTCCAACTGGATGACCACGCCGTTCTCGCTGTGCACGACCCGGGAGTGGAACACGGGCCGCCCGGCGGCGACTCCGAGCTCGGCGCCGGCCCTGGCATCGGCGGGCTCGTCACGGACCGACAGCACCCGTGCTTCGTAGCGGTGGCCCCGGCGGCGGACCTCCTCGGCGATGTTCTGCACCTCGACAAGGCCCGAACTGCCCTTGACCAGGGCCACGAAGCTGCCGACGCCCATCACCCGCCGGATCAGACCCTGCGCCGCGAGTTCGCGCAGCGCGCGGTTGACCGTCATCCGGGACAGCCCGAGCGAGGCGACGAACTGGCTCTCCGAGGGCAGCGGGTCGCCCTCCCGCCAGCGTCCGCTGCGGATCTGCTCCGCCACCAGGTCCTTGATCCGCTGGTACGCCGGGGCGGCGCCGGCCGAACGCTCCCCGTACAGACGGGCCAGGTCCGCAGCGCTCACGGTCAAGCCGCTCACCATCCCTGTCACCAGTCCGCCCCCGTATGCCCCGCCGCGGAAATTATAGGTGAGCCGGGTTCCCGTTCTCGGATCCGAGAAACCGGGGCGGCAGGGCTGGTCCCCGCCCCGCCCGCCGCCTGTCATGGGAGAACACGCCGGTACGTCACCACCGGCTTCCCACCCCCAGACCCTTCCCCAGGAGGCACCATGACCAGCGTTACTCCGGAGGCCGGCCCCCGTACCATTCAGGCGCCCCGCGGCACCGACCTGACCTGCCTCGGCTGGCAGCAGGAAGGCGCTCTGCGCATGCTCATGAACAACCTCGACCCCGAGGTCGCCGAGCACCCGGAGAACCTGGTCGTCTACGGCGGCACCGGCAAGGCCGCCCGCAACTGGCCCGCCTACGACGCCATCGTCCGCACCCTGAAGACGCTCAAGGACGACGAGACGATGCTGGTGCAGTCGGGCAAGCCCGTCGGCGTCATGCGCACCAGCGAATGGGCGCCGCGCGTGCTCATCGCCAACTCCAACCTGGTCGGCGACTGGGCCAACTGGGAGGAGTTCCGCTCCCTGGAGGCGCGCGGCCTGACCATGTACGGGCAGATGACGGCCGGTTCCTGGATCTACATCGGCAGCCAGGGCATCCTGCAGGGCACCTACGAGACGTTCGGCGCCGTCGCCCGCAAGAAGTTCGGCGGCAGCCTGGCCGGGACGATCACCCTGACCGCCGGTCTCGGCGGCATGGGCGGCGCCCAGCCGCTCGCCGTGACGATGAACGACGGCGTGGCGATCTGTGTCGACGTCGACCCCACCCGTATCGAGCGCCGCATAGCCCGCCGCTACCTCGACGTTGCCGCCGACGACCTCGACCACGCGCTCCGCCTCGCCACCGAGGCCCGCGACGCCCGCAAACCGCTCTCCATCGGCCTGGCGGGCAACGCGGCCGACGTGTTCCCCGAGCTGCTCAAGCGCGGCGCGCCGATCGACATCGTCACCGACCAGACCTCCGCGCACGACCCGCTGGCCTACCTCCCCGTCGGCGTGAGCATGGCGGAGTGGCACGAGCAGGCGGCCAAGGACCCGGCCGACTTCACCGAGCGCTCCCGTGCCTCCATGGCCAGGCATGTCGAGGCCATGGTCGGCTTCCTCGACGCCGGCGCCGAGGTCTTCGACTACGGCAACTCCATCCGCGACGAGGCCCGCAAGGCCGGCTACGCCCGTGCCTTCGACTTCCCCGGCTTCGTCCCGGCGCACATCCGCCCGCTGTTCGAGGAGGGCCTCGGCCCCTTCCGCTGGGCCGCCCTCTCCGGCGACCCCAAGGACATCGAGGCCACCGACAAGGCCATCCTGGAGCTGTTCCCGGAGAACGAGCACCTGCACCGCTGGATCAAGATGGCCGGCGAGCGCGTCTCCTTCGAGGGCCTGCCCGCCCGCATCTGCTGGCTCGGCTACGGCGAACGCCACCGCGCCGGCCTGCGGTTCAACGAGATGGTCGCCTCCGGTGAGCTGTCCGCCCCGGTCGCCATCGGCCGTGACCACCTCGACTCCGGCTCCGTCGCCTCGCCGTACCGCGAGACCGAGTCGATGCTCGACGGTTCCGACGCGATCGCCGACTGGCCGCTGCTCAACGCCCTGGTGAACACCTCGTCCGGTGCGTCCTGGGTCTCCATCCACCACGGTGGGGGCGTCGGCATGGGCCGCTCCATCCACGCGGGCCAGGTCTGCATCGCCGACGGCACCGAACTCGCCGCCCAGAAGCTGTCCCGGGTGCTGACCAACGACCCCGGCATGGGCGTCATCCGCCACGTGGACGCGGGCTACGACCACGCCGCCAGCGTGGCGCGCGACCGCGGCGTGCGCATTCCGATGACCGAGAGCGATGAACGATGACGACGACCCCCACACCGCTGTCGATGACGGACGTGGCCCCCGAACCCTGGACGGGCCGTGACGACGGACCCGGGACCGACAACCTGCGCTGGCACCATGTGGTCGGCCTCGGCGCCGGCCACGCGGAGCCGGGCGACGTGGCCTTCGTCGGCTTCCGCAGCGACGAGGGCGTCCGCCGGAACAAGGGCCGCCAGGGCGCGGCCGACGGACCGCGTGAACTGCGCGCCGCTCTCGCGCCCATGGCGCTTCCGAGGCCGGTACGGGCGGTGGACCTCGGCGACATCGAGGTGGCCGACGGCCACCTCGAAGAGGGGCAGCACCGCCTGGGCCAGGTGATCACCCCGCTCATCGACCGGGGCCATCCGGTGGTGGTGCTCGGCGGCGGCCATGAGGTGGCCTACGGCAGTTACCTCGGGCTGGCCGGGACGCGCGCGGTGCACGAGGGCGGCCGCCTCGGGGTTCTCAACCTCGACGCCCACTTCGACCTGCGCGACGACATACAGCCCAGCTCCGGCACACCGTTCCTGCAAATGGCACATGGCGAGCAGCAGCGCGGCGAAAAGCTCAACTACTGGGTGCTGGGCGTGAGCCAGCCGAGCAACACCGAGCGGCTGTTCCGCACCGCGGACCAGCTCGGCGTGCGGTATCTGCCGGACACCCGCTGCCGCATGTTCGACCTGCCGCGCATCGACGGGTTCGTGGACGCGTTCCTGGCGAGCTGCGACATCGTCCACCTGAGCATCGACCTCGATGTGCTGCCCGCCGGCACGGCTCCCGGGGTCAGCGCCCCGGCCGCCTACGGCGTACAGATGGAGATCATCGAGCACGTCTGCGCACGAGTGGCGGCCGCGGGGGCTCCCCTGCTGGTCGATGTCGCCGAACTGAGCCCGGGCCTCGACATCGACCGCCGCACGGCACGGGCGGGCGCCCGTCTGATCCACCGCATCCTGACGTCGACAGGCACGGCGGGCAAGCGGCCGTAGCGGGGCAGGGTGACGCCCTTGGTGGCGGGTTCACTGCAGGCCCGGCCACGGGGGCCGGGCCTGCAGTTACCCGGGCCGCCAAGGCCCTTCGCCGGCTCCGTGATCAGCTCTCCAGGACCGTAGTGCGGTTCAGCGGGAGATACGGTCTCCCGCAGGGCGAAGACGACCACCAGGGCCGAGAAAGCGCCTACCCCTGCCAGGCGCGCCACAGCCCCGCGTAGGCGCCGTTCTTGGCGAGGAGTTCCTCGTGCGGGCCGAATTCGGTGATCCGGCCGTCGTCGAGAACCGCGATCCGGTCGGCGTCCCGGGCGGTGTGCAGACGGTGCACCACCGCGATCACCGTGCGGCCGGTCGTGACGGCGGCCAGCGAGCGCTCCAGGTGCCGCGCGGCCGTTGGGTTGAGCAGTGAGGTCGCCTCGTCCAGGATCAGGACGTCCGGGCTCGCGAGGATGAGCCGGGCCAGGGCCAGTTGCTGCACCTTCGCCGGGTCCAGCGCCTGTCCCCCGGGGCCGACCGCGGTGTCCACGCCCATCGCCTCGGCCCAGTCCCAGGCGTCGACCGCGCTCAATGCGGCCGCCATCTCGTCGTCTTCGGCGTCCGGCCGCGCGATGGTCAGGTTGTCGCGCAGCGTGCCGCGGAAGACGTGGTGCTCCTGGGTCACCAGTGCCACCGTGCCCCGCCGCTCGGCGGGTGTCAGGCCGGCGATGTCCCGGCCGCCCACGGTGATGCCTCCGGTGGGCGGCCGGTAAATGCCGGCCAGCAGCTTGGCCAGCGTCGACTTCCCGGCGCCCGATGGCCCGACGACGGCGAGCCATTCGCCCTGCCCGATGGTCAGGTTGATGCCGCGCAGCACCTCGTGCTCCGGCTGGTACGCGTAGCGCAGATCCCGTACCTCGATGTCCCGCGGCGGGGCGCCGCCGTGCCCGTCCGAAGGGGCCGCGGCCAGGGTCCTGGGCGCCGGTACGGAGGGGGCCCCGCGGAACCGCGCGAGACCCAGCAGCCGGACCAGTGCGGCGCCCGCCGACTGGAGCTCGTCGAGCCAGAACATCAGTTGGTCCAGCGGGCCGAGCAGTTGTGAGGCGTACAGCGTGCCGGCGGTGACGGCGGCCAGCGAGACCACTCCGTGCAGGTAGAGCGAGCCGCCGATGATCAGCATCGCGGCCACCGGCAGGGCGTAACTGGCGTCGCACAGCGGGAGGAAGACGTTGCGCAGCCGCAGGGTGTGGCGTTCGGCGGCGTAGGCGCGGGCGATGTCCTCGTTGAGCTGGTCCATACGGCGGGCGGTCAGGCGCAGCCCGTCGACGGTACGAGCGCCCTCGGCGGTCTCGGCCAGGCTCTCGGTCAGCCGGGAGTAGGCGGCGGCCTGGAGCAGATACCCCTGGTGCGCCCGGCGCAGGTACCAGCGGGCGGCGCCGAACAGCACCGGGACCGAGACCAGGCACGGCAGCAGCAGGACCGGGCTGATCAATGCCAGGGCGCCGAGGGTGAACCCGACGATGCCGACCGAGGTCAGGGTCGCCGGGATCGCGGCCCGGATGGCGTTGGAGAGCAGGTCGACGTCCCGGGTCGTCCGGGTGATCAGGTCACCGCTGTCCGCGTCCTCGACGACCTCCGGGGGCAGGGCCAGCAGGTCCGTCACGAATTCCTCGCGCAGTCCGGCGAGGATCTTCTCGCCGAGCGCGGCGGCGGCGTACCCCGCGAGATGGACCAGCACGGCCTGGCCGGCCAGGCAGCCGAGGATCAGCAGGACCATCCGTTCCACCGTGTCCCTGCCCTGGGTCACGTCCGCGACCAGGGTGCCGAGCAGCCACGGGGCGAACATCCCGGTGGCCGCCGAGCACGCCTGCAGGGTGATCACCAGGCCGAACTCGGCGCGGTGGGTCAGGACGGCGCGCCGCACATACGCGCGGAGTTCGCGGTTCGTGGCAACGGGCAGCGCGCTCATACGGCGGCCGTCCAGCGCTCGACCAGGGACCGGTAGCGCGCGTCCGCCATCAGGGAATCGTGGGATCCCTCGGCCGCCACCGTGCCGTCGAGGACCAGCGCCACGTGATCGGCCCGGTGCAGCAGCAGGACGCTCGTCGTGAACACCACGGTGGCCCGGCCCCGGCGCAGGCACTCGATCCCCTCGGCCATCCTGCTCTCCGTGTTCGCGTCGACAGCGCTGGTCGGGTCGACCAGGACCAGTACTTCCGGATCGGCCATCAACGCGCGGGCCAGCCGCAGGCGCTGCTGCTGGCCGCCGGAGAACTCCCGCCCGCCGGCCGATACTTGGGAGTCAAGACCCTCGGGCAGCGCCTCGACGACGTCCCGGGCGGCGGCCGCGTCGACGGCCGCCCACAGCTGGTCGTCGGAGGGGTCGGAGCCGGAGCCGGCCGGATTCAGCTCGCGGCGCAGCGCGCCCGCGAACAAGTGCTCGTCCGTGGTGGTGACGAGGATCCGCTCGCGCACCCCGGCCAGCGGAAGGCCGGCCAGCGGCTGTCCGGCGTACGTCGCACCGGACTCGACGTAGCGCCCCAACCGGTCGGCCAGCACGGCCGAGTCGTCCGCGGAGCACACGACGGCGGTGAGGCCACCGGCGGGCACCCGCAGGCCGGAGTCGGGGTCGGCCAGGACGCCGGTGCCGGGCACCGCGCCCGATTCGGGGCCGGGCCCGACCTCGGGCTCCGTCCGGAGCAGCCGGATGACGTTCGCGGCGGCCACATGGCCCTGCATGGCCTTGGAGACGGCGAAGGTGATCCGGTTGATGGGCATCACCAGGTATGTGGCGTACCCGTAGAAGGCCACCATCTGCCCGGTGCTCAGCTGCTCCGTCAGCACCAACTCCCCGGCCAGGGCCACCACTCCGGCGAGCAGCAGGCTGGGCAGGAACGTTCTGGCCGCCCCCAGGAACGCCGAGGCCCGCGCCTGTCGCAGCGCGACGGACCGGAGGCGCTGCGACGCGTCCCGGTACCGGCCGCTGAACAGTTCCTCGCCGCCGATCCCGCGCAGGACTCGCAGTCCTCGCACGATGTCGACGGCCTGGTCGGTGAGTTCGCACTGCTGTGTGCGGAGCCGGTTCTGTCTGCTGCGCAGGGTGCGGGCCAGGCGGGTGGTGACGAAGAGGATGGCCGGCACCGCGATCAGCACCAGCAGGCCGACCTGCCAGGAGGCGACGAGCATGAGTGTGGCGACGACGACGAACGCGACGGCTCCGCCCACGCCGCGGGCACCCACCTCCAGGGTCTGGCCGATGAGGCTGATGTCCGAGACGCCGGCCGTGACGAGGTCGCCGGCCGAGGACTTCCGGTCGACCGTCGTGCCGAGTTCACAGGCCTTGCGGGTGACGAGCCGCATCGTCTCGTACCCGGGCTCGACCTTGACCCTCAGTTCGAGGCGCTCCACGAGCAGAGCGGACAGCGCCGTGGCGATGCCCAGTGCGATGACCGCCAGACCCCAGCGGACCAGTGCCGTCTCGTCCTTCGCCACCAGACCGGTGTTGATGGCCTGGCCGATCACTGCCGGAGTCAGCGCCAGTCCGCCCGACCACAGCACGTTGAAGACACCGTCGAGAAGGAGGAGGCGCCGGCGTCGGGCCGCCATCCACAGCAGGTAACGCCACGGGCCGCGTAAGTCGGGCTTCCCGTGATCCGTGTCGGCGAAGGGCCGCACATTGCCTCACTCATGGATCGGTATCGAATCGACTGGCGAGCGGCTACCTTGCCAGCTCAGCGAGCACAGTGCACTCGGGTTGTTCTGTCCAGCTGCCTCGAACTGCCGGTTGAAGCACGGCCCTCAGCCCCGCGAATCAAGGATCCGGCGGATCGCCTCCAGTGGGTACGGAGTCTCCCGGCTCTCGTCCGCCAGCCTTCCGTAGAAGTCCGTCACGACCGCCGCGAGCGGCGCGTGGCGGGTGAGGACCGCTGCGGCCCCCGACGGGCCGGCCGGGGGACGTTCCCCTTCGGCGCACGCGCGTATCAGCGCCTCCCGCTCTGTCCGCTCGTACCCGTACACGCCACTGATCAGCCAGTTCACCAGGTAACTGAGTGTGTAGGCGCGGTCGTACGTGCTGTGTCTCGCGAAGAAGTCGGCCTCGTGGCGCGACAGGTCGAACCGGGACGAGAGAGCCAGGCCGTAGTCCGCGAAGTAGAGGCTTCGGCCGTCCGTCAGGATGTTCTCGAAGTGGGCGTCGAAGTGCACGAGTCCGCGGTCGTTCATGAAGGATGTGCCGGCCACCAGTTCCCTCTCCACCAGGGAACAGGCCCGGTCGGCGCTCTCGTCACCGGCCCGTACCTGCTCGGTGAGCCACGTGCGCAGCGTCTGAGGTATGTACTCCAGGAACAGCACCATGCTCGCCGGGGACTGCTCAAGGGCCTGTATACGAGCGCGTATCTCCGGGCCGCCGCCCCAGTAGGCCACCGCCCGCTCCACGTCGGCGAGCTCGTCCGGAAGAGCCGGTGCCGTGTCCGGCAGCACGCGCCAGTGATACATCAGCGGGAAGCCCCGGTACTGCCCTGCGAGCACCCAGTTCGTGGTCATGGTGTGAGCAGCGAGCTCCCGCCAGGCCCCGAAACCCGGCCCGCCGATGCCGTACTGACAGAAGACGGGCAGGCCGAACAGGTTCGCGGTGGACCGGACATGATCCGCACGGAGCTCCCACTCCGTCAGGGGTACCCGCTTCACGAAGACCGGCGTACCGGCGACATCGAGCAGCGCCGATCTCCCACCGATACCGGAGCCGAGAGGTTCGGCGGTGGCCACGAGTTCACGCAGTCGCCTGCCACCGCGCAGGGCCAGGGACGTGGAAACAGCGCTGTACCGGGCCTGACGTGCACCGGGCTCCAGGTCGGGGATCTCCATCGTCGAAGCCATCCGGACTGCCGACCTCAATTCTCCGCTCGGAGGCAGGTCCGTACGGCGGGCAGATCCACCCGGGTGCGTCCAAGCCCGCCCGTCCGGGACCGGCCGGTCAGTCTACGGGCGCCACGCCCTCACCACTGCCTCACCATCTCCACCGTGATCGCGTCCATGGCCTCGGCCGCCACCTTGTTGACCTCCGCCGCGGTGGCTCCACGGAGCATGATCTGTCCGATGCGGCCCATGTTGTCGTACGGGCCGCCCACTTCGTCCCCCGGCATCTTCGAGATGGCCGTCGCGATCACGTGGTCCCCGCAGGGGGGCGCGCTGGTCCACCGGAGGACTCCGGCCTCCGGTGCGGTGATGAACCGGATGGCGGCGGCCGCCTCGCGCCGGGGTTCGACGTCCGGCCGCCGGCCGAGCACCGTCTGCAGGAAGGCGCGTGCCTCGTCGATGCCGAGCGCTTCCCTGACCAGCCTCATGATGTGGTCGCCGGGTGGCCGCGCGCCCACCTCGATGACCTTGGGGGCTCCTCCGCTGCCGATCTTCACCTCGGTGTGTGCGACGCCGTTGCGCAGCCCCAGCGCCCTGATCGCGGCGGTGGCCGCCGCGTACAGCGCCTCGCCGACGCCGGGCGCGCTCTCCGCGGGCACGGTGTGGCCGAGTTCGGCGCGACTGGTTCCTCCGGTGGTGAGTTTCTCGGTGATCGTCAAGTGGTGGATCTCGCCGTGGGAGATGACGGTCTCGACGCTGAACTCGTCGCCGTCCACGTGCTCCTGGGCCAGCAGAGTGATGTCGAGGGCCAGACCGTGCGAAGTCTTGTGGGTCTGCGACTGGGCCAGCCGGGCGGCTTCGGGGAGTTCGGCGGCCGAGCGCACGACCGAGACGCCGATGGATGCCGCGTTCTCCGCCGGCTTGACGACGAGGGGGAAGCCCAGGCCGCTCTCCGCCACGCGCCGGGCCAGCTCCGCCGGGTCCTGGGCCACCACGGTGCGCGGGGCCGGGACCCCGTGGGCGGCGAACGCCTCGGCCATGAGCCACTTGTTGCGGCAGGCGTCGGCGAGTTCGGGGCGGTGGCCGGGGAGCCCCAGCCGGTCCGCGAGGCGGGTGGCCAGCGGCGAGAGGAACTCCCAGCAGGCCACGATCCCGTCGATACCCGTCTCCCGGCAGAAGCGGGCGAGGTCGTCGAGAGCGGTCCGTGGATCGGAGAAGTCGGTGAAGACGGTGCCGCTGAGCTTCGCTTTCAACTCGGGCCGGTAGGAACGGAACACGTCCTCGTGGGTGGCCACATGGGCCTCAAGGCCGAGCCCCGCCGCCGCGGTCAGTATGTCCTCGCCCGCGGATACGTCGGCCTCTATCAGCAGCACCTTCTGCACGGTGGGGGCCCCTTCAAGGAGTTCGGTGAGTTCGGTGAGGTACGTGCTCAGTGCGCGGTTCTGCGGCGCAGGACCGGCGCGAGCGAGAGCTGGCCCGCTGCCGCGACGAGGCACAGACAAGCGGCCGTCAGCCAGAGCGTCGTGGAACCGACGAGCAGCAGCCGGGTGCCGGCGACCGGCGCCAGCAGGAAGCCCGTGCCCCAGGCCATCCCGATCAACCCGTTGTAGCGCCCGCGGAGACGGGCCGGCGCCAGGTCGGCGACGACGGAGGAGGTCATCGCGAAGACCAGGATCTCCCCCAGCGTCCACACCGCGACGGCGAGCCCGTACATGAGGGTCGTGGAGGCGAACACCATCACGGTCGTGCCGGCGGCGGCGACGCCGAAGCCGGTGGCGAGTACCCGGCTCTTGTCGAAGGCCCCGAGCCGGTGGCCGATCAGCGGCTGCGCGGCGATGACCACCAGCCCGTTGACCGCCATGACCGTTCCGTACGCGGTACTGGACAGGCCCTCGCCCCGCATCACCAGCGGCAGCGTCGCGAAAGCCTGCTGGAAGACGGTCGCGTAGACCACGATGATGCCGGCGAAGGCCAGCATCGCGCGGTCGCGCACCGGGGTGAGGAAGCCGCCCGCACTGTGCTCCCCGGCCGGCGGCTGGGTCTCGGGGACGGCAAGCCACACCAGTACGGCGAAGACCGAGCAGGCTCCGGCGTCCAGCCAGAAGATCAACTGGTAGCCGTGGGACGCGAGGTAGCCGCCCAGCACCATCGCCATCGAGAACCCGAGATTGACCGACCACAGCAGCAGGCCGAAGGCACGGGTCCGGTCGGCGGCGGGGACGGTGTCCGCGACGAGCGCCTGGGCGGCGGGCCGGAAGAAGTCGATGGTGATGCCGAGTACGAAGCAGGCCGGGACGAGCACGCCGAGGCTGTGGGCGTGCCCGAGCGTCAGGAGGGTCGCGCCGTTCGCCAGCATGCCGCCGCTCAGGGCCACCCGGCGGCCGAAGCGGTCGGCGATGAACCCGCCGAGCGGCTGCGAGATGACCGATCCCACCCCGACCGCGGCGAGGATGAGCCCGGTGGTGCCGATCGGGACTCCCCGTATCCCGGTCAGATAGAGGCTGAGGAACGGATTGACCATGGAGCCGAGCCGGTTGACCAGCGTCCCGCCCCACAGCACCCAGAAGGCCCCGGGCAGTCCGCCCGCGCGGACCCGTACGAAGGTGCGCAGCCGGCTCTCCGCTGGCTCGGTGGGGTGCGGGGCGGGCATGTCGGTTCTGCTCAAGGCTCTCTCCTGCGGGTCGGGTCGGCGCCGGGTCGTGGCGAACCGGACGGACTCAGCGACCGCACCCGCGCAGCACCGCCGGGGCCCCGGCAGGAACCCCGGGCGGCGCTCCCGGTGAATCCGGCGCTCCGGCCGAATCCGGTGAGTCCGGTACGGAACCGGCAGCTGGATCCCGTACGGAGCGGGCTCCCGCTGCCAGCGCCGCGCGGTCGACCTTGCCGTTCGCCGTCGTGGGCAGCGTGTCCACCAGCTGGAACTCCTGCGGGACCATATACGGGGGCAGCGTCCGCGCGCAGAAGTCCCGCAGTACGCCCGCGTCCACCGGGGTCCCCTCTCCGTGGGGCCCGTCAGCGGTGGCCCGGCCCGTGGCCGGCACGGTGAACGCCGTCAGCCGCTGTCCGCCGTCCGGCCCCGGCAGCGCCAGCACGGCGGCCGTCGTGACCCCGGGGTGCGCCTGCAACTGCTGTTCGACCTCGCCCAGTTCGACCCTGTTGCCGTTGATCTGCACCTGGGAGTCGGTCCGGCCACAGAAGTAGAACTCGCCGTCCTTGCCCCGTACGCCCAGATCGCCGGTGCGCAGGACCAGCCGGCCCGACTGCGGGGAGAGCGGATCGGGCACCAGCGCCGCCCGGGTGGCCGCCGGGTCGTCCCAGTACCCCGTGAACAGCGCGGGGCTGCGCAGATGGAGTTCGCCCAGCACCCCGGGCTCCTCGACGATCTCGCCCGCGCCGTCGACGAGAAGCAGCTCCGCGCCGGGATGGGCGACGCCGATGGAGAGTTGGTCCGCCGTCTCGGGGAGCGGGCGGGGCACCGGCTCGAACGAGCAGGCCATCGACTCGGTGCTGCCGTAGCAGTTGGTGAACTCCGCTCGTGGCAGGAGTTCCTGGAGCCGGCGCAGCTCGGCCGGCGGGAACACCTCGCCGCAGAAGAGGACACGGCGCAGCCCCTGGAGCGAGGCCAGCCGCTCGGGTTCGTACCGCAGCGCCTGGCGCCAGATCGACGGTACGCCGTTGACCTGGGTCGCCCCGGTCTCGCGGAGCACCCGCAGGAAGTGCCTCGGCCAGCGCACGAGTGGCGGCGGGACGGGGACGACGGATGCGCCGCTGCCCAGCGCCAGGCCGATGTTGAGCAGCGAGAAGTCGAACTGGAGGGGCGAGGTACTGGCGATCCGGTCGTCGGGGGTGGCGAGGCGGTGGGCCAGCATGCCCCGGTAGAAGGCGACCACGGCCCGGTGGCTCATCACGACGCCCTTGGGCCGCCCCGTGGTGCCGGACGTGAAGATGATGTAGGCGGGGTCGGTGACACAGAGGGTGCGCCGCCGGGGGGTGCGCCAGTCCGGCGCCCGCTCCACGGCCAGCCCTCCCGGCCCGAACCTGGCCGCGCCGACCTCGTGGGGGATGTCCGCGCGTTCGCCGTCCGCCGCCTGCAGATGGAGGGCGGGGCGGGCGGACCCGATGATGGACAGCAGCCGCCCGCCCGGCATTTCGGGGCTCACCGGAATGAAGGTGAGCCCGGCCCGTGAGCAGGCGAGGAACATCGCGATGGACAGCGCGGTCGTCTCGGACTCCAGGATCACCCGGGCGCCGGTCTCGACGCCGAGTTCCTCCAGCGCCGCTGTGTAGATGTGCACCAGGGAGCCGAGCTCGCCGTAGGTCGTCACGGTGGTCTGTCCGGCCCGGGCGGACTCGATGACAGCCGGGCGGTCCGGGGTGGCCCCCACTGCGCCGAGCAGGAAGTCGTGCAGGAACTCCCCGGCGGAACCGGCCCGGAGGTACGGCTGTTGCGTCACGTTGATGAGACCCCTCGTCTGGTGCGGGCACGATGGTCCGGGAGTGGCCCGGCGCTCCCGCCTCTCCGGCAGGCGGCCGGGTGCCCGGCGCCAGGTGCCTGAGCTGCGGCACGCGGGACCCGGCCGGCGATGCCACCCGCGCTCTTCACGTCTCCGACTTCCGAGCATTTCGCATAGCGGAAAATAACTTCCGAAGGTGAGTTCAGACTCTCACGCGGATGCCGGGGATGGCATGTGATGTGGACCACTTTTCGGCCACTACCGAGGGCGCGCCACGCGCGGGAGCACAGGGAACGGTCAAATTTCGTAAAGCCCCAAATCCCTTGCCATTGCGCAGCGTTGCCGGGTGGCGAACGGCGAACGAAGGGGCGGCGGAAGGGCATTCGATCTGGACAGGCCTCAACAGTGTGTGGCAGCGTCAGCGCCGCATGGAAGGCAGATTCCACGATGCGGAATTCAAGATGTTCATCGATGGAGGGGGTGCATATGTCTGTGGCGGGACCGCTTTCGCTGGGCCAGCTCTCGGTCTGGCACGACATCCGGGATCTGCCGAGCACCCGGTGGCACGAGGCGAACAACGCCGCGCTCTGGGCACTCCCCCCTGGCGTCGGCGCGGAGGAGGTACGCACGGCTTTACGGTCCGTCGTCGCCCGGCATCCGTCGCTGAGGACGCGCTACGGCCTCCAGGACCCCGACTCACCAATCCAGTTGGAGCCCGACACCGACTTCTCCGACGCGCTGCCGGTCGTCGAGACCGGTGGCGCTCCACCCGGCGACTTCGTCGAGGGTCACGCCTCCCTGCGCTTCCGCCTCGGCCATGAACACGGCTGGCGGGCCACTCTGTTGAACCGCGCGGGGACCGCCTCGCACCTGCTGTTCGTCAAACACCACATCGCCGCTGACGCCTGGGCCCAGGAGGTCCTGCGCCAGGAGTTCACCGGGGCGCTCACCGACCCGTCCGGTGCCGGACCCGCCACCGCACCCGGCCCCGCCGAACTGGCCGCCGACCAGTTCACCCCCACGGGCCTGCGCCGGCAGGCCGCCGCACTCGGCCACTGGAACCAGCTCCTCGACCAGGCGCCGCCCATCGCCCTGCCGGCCGCGACCGGCGCCGGTGCGGGCGTTGTCCAGGCCACCCTGCGCTCCGGCCCCGCCCGCGCCGCCGCCCGTAAGGTCGCGGCGGCGGCGGAGGTCTCCGTCTCCAGTGTCGTCCTCGCGGCGTACGCCCGCAGCGTGGCCAGGATCTGCGGCACGGACGCCCTGCTGGTGCAGCTGATGAGCGCCAACCGCTTCTCCGCCCGCTGGCAGAACCTGGTCACCTCCATGAACCAGTGGGTGCCCGCCCTGATCGAGGGTGCCCGCGAGGACGACCTGCGCAGGCTGGCGTCCGGCACGCACTGGAGCAGCCTCGGCGCCTTCCGCCACGGTGCGCACGACGTGACCGCCGTCGCCGCGCTGCTCGCTCGCAGACCAGGCGCGCCCGAACCCGTCTGCGCCTTCAACTACGTGGCCCTGCCGGAGCAGCAGGCTCCCGATTCAGGGGAACCGGCACCCCTCACCGAGCCCGCCATCACCTGGGAGGAGCCCTTCACCTCGATCGGCCCGCGCTGTTACGCCCGCGCCGAGGAGAGCGCGTCCGGCCTGTCCGTGCGGCTCACCGCCAAGGGTGTCGGCCGCGAGCGGTGCGCCGAACTGCTGTGGGACATGCACCACGCGCTCCTGTCCACCGCCGGAGAGTGCTGACCGGACGACGGACAGCCGAGCCACCGTCCGGAGCGACACGTCCGGCGCACCCGGCACGCCGCCCGCCCGGGCCACGGTGCGGGCGCCACCGGGCCCCGCACCCCCGCCCGTGCACCAAGCGCCCGTACACCACGCGCCCGCACTGCCCCCGCCTCCGTACCGCCTTCCCGCCCGCCCGTGCTCGTTCCCGCCCGTGCTCGTTCCTGCCCCAGGAGGCATCTCAGTGCCCGAACACGTGATGGTCATCCACCGCTGGACCGACCGGTACGCCGACTACGCCGCGTATCTGGACCACGCCGTCCACCGCGTCAGCTACGTCACCACCGAACGGGCCGCCCGTCATCTGCCGTACGAACAGGCCGCGGGCGTACGGCTCGTGGACAGCACGGAGAACGTCAAACAGGTCCGCGACGCGGTCGGCTCGCTGGCCGGGCAGACCGGTCCGCCGACCCGCATCGTGGCGCTCCAGGAGACCGATCTCGATCTGGCCGCCGATCTGCGCGGCGAGTTCGGCCTGCCCGGACAGCGCAGCGAGGACCTCGAACCCCTGCGGGACAAGCTGCTGATGGCCCAGCGGCTCACGGCCGCGGACGTACCCGTGCCCGCGACGGCCGCCGCGCCGGACCACGCCGCGGTCGAGTCCTTCGCCGCCCGGCACGGCTGGCCGGTACTGGTCAAACCGCGGCGGGGCACGGCCAGCGCCGGAATCCGGCGGCTCGACTCCGCCGAGGCGCTCCGGGCGTACGCCTCCCCTCGCGACACCGAGATGCTCGTTCAACCGTGGCTACCCGACGAGGTGCTGCATGTCGACGGCGTGTACTCAGGAGACGCAGGAGACGCAGGGGGCGGCGGACTCGGCGCCTGGCGGGCCTCCCGCTATCTGAGCACCTGCCTGGAGTTCACCGCCGGCACCGCGCTCGGGTCGGTCGAGATCGACGACCCCGAACTCCTCGGCCGGATAGGAGAGATCACCGCGGCGACGGCCGGTGCGCTCTTCGCCAGGCCCGCGGTCTTCCATCTGGAGCTCTTCGAGAGCGCGAGCGGCGCACTGACGGTCCTGGAGATCGGCGCCAGACCGGGCGGCGCCGAAGTGCCCTTCATCTGGCGTGAGGTGCACGGTATCGACCTGATGGCGGTGGCCGTCGCACAGCAGACCGGCATCGGGGACGGGACCGCCCCGGCCTTCGAAGGACCAGCCGAAGTGGCGGGCTGGCTGCTGGTGCCGCCCTCGGTGCCGATGCCCTGCCGGGTCCTCTCGGCGACCGGACACCGGGCCCCCGGCGCGGCCCGCGGCCCGTACACCGAAGTACGGCCGCACAAGGGGGCGTTGCTGAGCGAGGGTGGGTACGAGAACGCCGGCATCCGGTTCCGGTTCCACGGGCGCGACAGCGCCGGGGTCACGGAGGCCGTCCGCCGCACGATCCGGGACGCCTCGCTGGAGTGCGCCCCCGTCGACGTCCGGCGGCCCGGCCTGCTCGCCGTCGTGGGCTGCGGCAATCCGCCCTACCGCAAGTACGCGCTGAGCGCCGTCGCCGCACGGGTCAGCACCGCACTCGTGCAGAGAACCGCCATCGACTGGCAACGCCCGTACGTGGACGGCCGGTTCCGGGCCGCCGACACCTCCGACGCCCCGGCCACCGCGCGGGCCGTGGCGGAGCTGCTTGACGGCCATGACGGC
The DNA here is from genome assembly GCF_036010505.1 of Streptomyces sp. NBC_01197. NCBI lineage: Bacteria > Bacillati > Actinomycetota > Actinomycetes > Kitasatosporales > Streptomycetaceae > Streptomyces > Streptomyces sp. NBC_01197. The sequence continues at coordinate 6,715,540 of NZ_CP108569.1, read as the reverse complement.
CCCGGCGCCGTACTGACCTGGGACGAGACCCTGCTGGAAACCACCGCCGAGGTCGCCAGGCTGCTGCGGCTGCCGCATATGAGCCCCGAGGCGGCCCGCCGCTGCCGCGACAAGCTGGCCACCAGGCGGCTGCTCGGCGCGGCCGGGGTCCCGTCGGCCGCGTACCGCCATGTGCACAGCCATGCGGAGGCGCTGGAGGCCGCCGACGCGCTCGGCTGGCCGGTCGTGGTCAAACCGCGCGGGCTGGCCGGCAGCATCGGCGTCAGCCTCGTGGACGGCCCAGCCCGGCTCGCCCGCGCCTTCGAGCAGGCACGCACCTCCTCGTTCCCCGGCATCAGCGCCCTGGACGGCGCGATCGTCGAGGAGTATCTGGAGGGCCCGGAGATCAGCGTGGACTGCGCGGTTTCCGACGGGGTGGTCCGCGTCGTCAACGTCGCGCGCAAGCAGCTCGGATTCGCCCCGTACTTCGAGGAGACCGGCCACCGGGTCGTCCCCTGGCGCGACGAGCCCTGGGCCGACGAGATGCGGTCCGTCGTGGCGCGGGCCCACACGGTCCTCGGTGTCCGCACCGGCCTGACCCACACCGAGCTGCGTCTCACCCGCACCGGGCCGCGCGTCGTGGAGGTGAACGGCCGGCTCGGCGGCGACTTCATACCGCTGCTCGGCACGCTCGCCACCGGCGTCGACCCGGTCACGGCCGCCGTGGACATCGCGCTCGGCCGCACCCCGGACCTCACCCCCAGCCGGGACCGCTGCGCCGAGGTCCGCTTCGTCTACCCCGAGTACGACGCCACCGTGGACTCCCTCGATCTGACCGACGCCGCTGCCGAACCCGGCATCGTCGAAGCAATCCCGCTCGTCGCCCCGGGCAGCGAACTGCTGCTGCCCCCGCGCGGCATCGTGCCCCGCATCGCCGCGCTGATCGCCGTCGGCGACAGCCCGGACGAGTGCGCGGACGCGCTCGGCCGCGCCCAGCGTGCCGTGCGGCACACCCTCACCCGACTTCCGTGACTGACCACAGCCAACGAGGAGAGACGCGCATGACGTGGATTCTTGGAGTCAACGCCCCTCCCGCCGGGTGGCACGACAGCGCCGCCTGCCTCATCGACGGGAACGGCGAGATCGTCGCCTTCTCCGAGGAGGAGCGCTGCAACCGGCGCCGGCACTCGCTCTACCGCAAACCACTGGGCGCGGCCCGGTTCTGCCTTGAGCAGGCCGGGATCTCCGCCGCCGACATCGATGTGGTCGCTCTCGGCTGGGACAGCGAGCAGCTGTACCCGCGCCGGTTCGCGACCGACGCGGAGTTCCTGGAGTACGCCGTCGGCCTGGACTTCGGCGAACGCACCCCCGAGGTCGTGCGCGTACCCCATCACCAGGCGCACGCGGCCTCGTCGTTCTACGCGTCGCCCTTCCCCAAGGCCGGGGTCCTGGTCGTCGACGGGCACGGCGAGAACGAGTCCTCCACCATCTGGACGTACGAGGACGGCGCCGAACCGCGCCTTGAGCGGACCTGGCAGCGCACCGCGTCGCTGGGGTACGCCTACGACGCCGCGTCCACCTGGCTCGGCTTCTCCTTCCTCAACGCGGGCAAGACCATGGGTCTCGCCGCGTACGGCCGCGCCGCGGGGCTCGACGTCGAATCGCTGGTCGACATCGGGGCCGACGACTTCCGGCTGGCCGTCGAGCCGCTGGTGGAGAGCACAGGACACGCCACAGCCGACGAGATCAAGGAGCAGTACGAGACGACCGTCGCCCGGTGGCGGGACCGCTACACGCGGATCGCAGGCGCCGGCGCGCCGAGCGCCCCGGAAGAGGCGCTCACCGAGGATCCCCACGCGATTCTCGTCGCCTACACCGCGCAGCGGCTCATCGAGGAGACCGTCAGCCATCTCGCGGCGCTGACCCGCAAGACGTCCGGTGTCGAACAGCTCTGCATGAGCGGCGGCGTGGCGCTGAACTGCAGCACCAACGGCACGCTCCCCGGTCCGCTGTACGTCCCGCCGGTGCCGCACGACGCGGGCGTCGCGCTCGGAGCCGCCTGGACCGTACGGCCGCCGAAGCGGCGGACCGGGGTGCTCAGCCCCTATCTGGGCACCGACATCCACGGCTACGACCACACCAACGGTCCCGGCACACCGGACACTTCGGGTCTGCTCCGCAGCGATCTCGATATCGACGAGCTGACCGCACTGCTCATCGACGGCCACGTCGGCGCGGTCGCCCAGGGCCGGGCCGAGGTCGGGCCGCGTGCGCTGTGCCGCCGGTCGATCATCGCCGTACCCGACACCGCGGCGGTGCACGCCCGGGTGAACTCCATCAAGAACCGTGAGCAGTGGCGCCCCTTCGCGGGGGTCACCCGGCCCGACTACGGCGCCCTGCTCTGGGAGCAGCAGGAGCATCTGAGCCGCTACATGCTCGGCGCTGCCAGAGCCACCGGGCTGGGCCGCAGTGTCGCGCCCGGTGTCGTGCACGTCGACGGCACCACCCGCCCGCAGGTGCTGCGCGGCGACGAGGCCCCGGCGGTGGGAGCGGCCCTGGACGGCCTGCGGCGGAACGGCGTCCCCCCGGTGCTGCTCAACACCTCCTTCAACGACAAGGGCGAGCCCGTCGTCAACACCGCGGCCGACGCGGTGAAGGCGTTCCGCTCCATGGACCTCGACTTCCTGGTGCTGGGCGACGAGCTGTACCGCAAACCGAACCGGACAGGAGGCCCGGTCTGATGCCGGCCGACCGGAGGGATCCCGACAGGTTCCGGGCGTTCGGGCCACGCCATATCGACGACATCGCCCAGCGGTTCGGGCTGCCCGAAGACATCACGGAGACCGTGCGCAGGGTGTCGCTCGTGCTGCCGTTCCGGGTCAACGAATATGTGCTGTCGCACCTCATCGACTGGGACCGGGCCCCCGAAGACCCCATGTTCCAGCTGACGTTCCCGCAGAGCGGCATGCTGGCGCGCTCCGACGAGGAGCAGCTCGCCAAGCTCTCCGGCGACCCGTCGGACAAGCTCCTGCTCCGCGAGGCCGTACGCGAGATCCGCGAGCGGCTCAACCCGCATCCGTCCGGCCAGCAGCAGCTCAACGTGCCGAGCGAGGAGGGCGTCCAGCTGCCCGGCCTCCAGCACAAGTACCGCGAGACGGTGCTCTACTTCCCCGGCCAGGGACAGACCTGTCACGCGTACTGCACGTACTGCTTCCGCTGGGCGCAGTTCATCGGCGACGCCGATCTGCGCTTCGCGGCCCCCGACCCGTCGGGTCTGATCGAGTACCTGGGCGGCCATCCCGAGGTGCACGACGTCCTGGTCACGGGCGGCGACCCAATGGTGATGTCGACCGACCGGCTGCGCGGCCACATCGGACCGCTGCTCGGCGTCGAGTCCGTCCGTACGGTCCGGATCGGGACCAAGTCCGTCGCCTACTGGCCGCAGCGGTACGTCACCGACCCGGACGCCGACGACGTACTGCGGCTTTTCGAGTCCGTGGTGGCGTCCGGGCGGCAGCTCGCCGTGATGGCGCACTTCAGCCACCCGCGCGAGCTGGAGAACGACCTCGCGCGCCGGGCCGTGGCCCGGATCAGGGCCACCGGCGCCGTCGTCTACTGCCAGGCCCCGCTGATCGGACACGTCAACGACGACGCCCGGGTGTGGAGCGAGCTGTGGCGTGCGGAACTGGCGGCCGGGGCTGTGCCTTACTACCTGTTCGTGGAGCGGGACACCGGACCGTACGACTACTTCAAGGTGCCGCTCGCCAGGGCGGTGGACATCTTCACCGAGGCGTACCGCACCCTGCCCGGTCTCGCCCGCACGGTGCGCGGGCCCGTCATGTCGGCGACGCCCGGCAAGGTCGTCGTCGACGGTGTGGAGGACACGCCCGATGGCGCGTTCTTCCGGCTGCGGATGCTCCAGGCGCGCGATCCCGCGCTGGTGGGCAGGCCGTTCCGGGCCCGTTACTCGCCGGACGCCGCGTGGCTCGACGAGCTCGAAATCGACCCATCGACCCCCGCCGACATCGCGGCGGCCGTACGCGGCGCCACCCCGGGCGGTGCCGGGCTCCCTGGCCCCGCGGGTGACCGCGCGCACGGGCAGCCGGAGAGGAATCGGACATGACCGCCGTGACGTTCGCACCGCCTTCCCCGAACCTGGCGCTGAACCAACTGGTGGACCGGCGCAGGGCGCAGGGGGACACCCTGATCCACCTGGCGTTCGGCGAGGCCAGACTGCCGGTGCTGCCGCAGCTCGCCGAGCAGCTGGCCATCGGCGCATCCCGCTCCGCTTACGGCCCGGTGGCGGGCGCCGACAGCGTGCGGGCGGCCGTGGCCGGGTACTTCGCCCGCCGGGGGCTGCCGACCGAGGCCGACCGGATCGTGGTGGGCCCCGGCAGCAAGCCGCTGCTGATGGCCGTACAGCTCGCGGTCCCCGGCGATGTGCTGCTGCCGCAGCCCGCCTGGAACACCTATGCGCCGCAGGCCGCGTACGCCGGCAAGCAGGTCTTCGGGGTGCCGATCCCCCGGGAGTACGGCGGTATGCCGGAGCCAGGCGCGCTGCGCGAGACGATCCGGCGGGCCAGACTGACCGGCGGAGACCCCCGGCTGCTGGTACTGACCCTGCCGGACAACCCGACCGGGACGCTCGCGCCGCCCGCCGCCGTCCGAGAGATCTGCGCGATCGCGCGGGACGAGGACCTGCTGACCGTCTCCGACGAGATCTACCGCGACATCGTCCACGACCCGCGGGCCACGCCCTTCCTCAGCCCGGCGGATGTGGCCCCTGAGCGCACCGTCGTCACCACCGGTCTCTCCAAGACGCTGGGGCTCGGCGGCTGGCGGATCGGCGCCGCGCGGTTCCCCGTGGGCGAGGCGGGTGAGCTGCTGAGGGACTCCGTGGCCGCCGCGGCCAGCGAGCTGTGGTCGACCCTCGCCGGGCCGATGCAGCAGGTCGCGGAGTACGCGTTCGCGGAGCCCCCGGAGATCGTCGCCAGGAAGCGGGCGAGCGCCCGGCTGCACGGCGCCGTGGCGCGGGCGGTGCACCGGATCGCTGTCGATGCGGGCGCCGAGTGCCGGCCGCCCGTCGGCGGGTTCTACGTCTATCCGGACTTCGAGCCGCTGCGCGACCGGCTGACCGCGCACGGCATCACGGACTCGGCGTCCCTCGCGACCCGGCTGCTCGACGACTCCGGGATCGTCGTCCTGGGCGGTCATCTGCTCGGTGACCGGCCGCACGCCCTGAGGTTCAAGGCGGCCACCAGCCTGCTGTACGGCGACGAGCGGCAGCAGCACGAGGCGCTGCTGGCCGATGACCCGGCGAGCCTGCCGCACATCGCGGCCGCGCTGTCCACCATCGCCGAAGGGTTCGCCCGGCTCACCCGGCCGCCCCACCGTTCATCGCGCCGTACCCCACCGGACAGCACGCCGAAGGAGTCCCGTTGAAGGAGATCGCTCCCACCCAGGAGTCGTTCCAGGAGATCGCCGCCGCGGCGGACCGGCTGATGGCCGGGCTCGCCGGGCTCCGCGACCGGGACGTCCCGGAGCCCTCCCGGCTGCCCGGCTGGACCCGCGGCCATGTCCTCAGCCATCTGGCACGCCAGGCCCCCGCGCTGGAACGGCTGCTGGAGTGGGCCCGTACCGGGGTGGAGACTCCCCAGTACCCGGACCGCAGGGCCCGCGACGCCGAGATCGAGGCGGGCGCAGGCCGTCCCGCCGCGGTCCAGCTGGCCGATGTCCGGGAGAGCGCCGCGCACTTCCAGCAGGTGATCGAAACGCTGCCCGCCGCCGCGTGGCAGGCGACGGTCAGGCCCTTCACGGGTGAACTCTGCACCCCGCAGCGGATTCTGGTGATCCGGCTGCGCGAACTCGAACTGCACCATGTGGACCTGGACATCGGCTACGGGTGGGACGGCGTCCCCGCGTCGGCGCGGCAGATCATCCTGGCCGACGTGCTCGGCTACTACGCCGAAGCCGAGGGCGTACCGGACTTCACCCTGCGCGACACCGGAGGGGACCTGCTCGGCCGGTTCGGCACGGGCGGCCCGGCCGTCACCGGCACATCCGCGGACGCGCTCGCCTGGCTGGCGGGCCGGTCGGGCGGGACGGGCCTCACCTCGACGGCCGCACTCCCCGTACTCCCGCCGTGGCTCTGACCGGGGGCGGCGGACGGGGAGCCGGGCGCAGGCCGGGGCGGCAGAGACCGATGAGTCAAGGAATGTGAGCGGACATGGCGGACACGGACATACCAAGTACGGGCGCCCCGCGCCCCGGTGGGCCGGAGCACTTCGACTTCGATTCGGTCCACACCGGCCTGCTGGACTGTGTGCAGGTCAATCTGGCCGTACTGGCGGACCACCACCACGGCGCCGGGACCCATCTGCGGGCCGGGGCGGCCCTGGACTTCCGCACCTGGGAGCGGGCCGACGGGCTGCCGACGGTGGAACCCCCGCCGGACGAGCTGCTCAGCGTGCTGCCCGGAGTGCTGGGACTGCGTACGGCGCGGCGTGAGCGGCTGTCCGGGTCCGAACTGCAGGACGCCGTCGTCCGGCGCGGCTCCACGCACTATGTGATCGCGGACTCGTTCCGGCTGCCCTGGCTGCCGTACCACGGGCACGCGCACATGGAGCACAGCTTCCTGCTCGCAGCGGGGCCGGACGGCTGGCACATCACGGACGCCTACCGCAGCGAGACGACCTGGGGGCCGGCGGTGCCCGGCCGCTGGGTCCTCTCCGACGCGGATCTGGCGGACATCGGGCCGGCCGACGCCGTCGAGATCGTCGCGGGAGACCTGCCGCCGCTCACCGCGCTGCCGCCCGTGCTCACGGCGGGCGACGACGCGGTACGGGAGTACCTCGGCGCGTACGAGACCTGGCCGGACCGGGCGCGCGCCGTCGGGCAACTCACCGTGGAGACCTGGCTGCTGGCCCGCGGCCGCCGCCTGCACGCGAAGTACCGAGAGCTCTTCTCCGGCAGCTCCGCCACGAGCGAGGCCGAGGAGGCGCAGCTGCGCGCCTGGGACAAGGTCGTCGAGCAGACGTATCTCGCCCACCGCCGGGTCTCGCGGGGCCGGGCCGAACCGCCGCTGCTCGTGGAGCGCCTGCGCGAGGTACTCGCGGCCGACCTGGAGATCCACGCCGAACCGTCCGCGCCCCGTGCCGCGCCGGACGAGGCGCTGCGCCTGCGGGTCGCGGCCGTGGCGGGTTCCGTGCTCGGCGTCCCCGAGGCCGAACTGCTCGCGGGTGCGGCCTTCGACTCGTTCGCCTCGTTCGGCTCCTTCCGGCTGATCGAGATCGTCGAACGGCTTGAGGACAGCCTCGGGACGGAGTTCGCCGCCGCCGACCTCGTACCGGAGAACCTCCGCAGGGTCGACGACCTGTGCCGCATCGCCCGCTGACTCCATCCTCCCCATCCCTCCCACGAGAGGCTCCCGCCATGGACGCCCGATTCACCGAACTGCTCCGCCCCTTCCTGAAGAACGCCGGGCCCGAGGTCGTCATCACCCCCGACACGGATCTGCGCAGGCTCGGCGTCGACTCGATGCAGGCCATCGAGCTGCTGTTCTCCGTCGAGGACGCCTTCGCGATCTCCCTGCCGGACGAGGAGCTCAACGACACGACGTTCGCCACCGCGGGCAGCCTCTGGCGCGTGATCTCCGCGCAGCTTCCCGACGGAGCCGCGGGTCGGGTGGGCGCATGAGTACGGAGCCCGCGCCGAACGGACGGCTGGACCTGACGGCCGCGCTCGCGGAGGTGACCGCGGTGACCGGTGAGCACGCCGCGCGGACCGACCGGGACGCGGAGTTCCCCGTCGAGGCGCTGGACGCCCTCCGCAGCACCGGTCTGCTCGGACTCATGGTGCCCGCCTCGCACGGCGGGCTCGGTGGCACCGTGGCGGACCTGGTGGCAGCGGCGCAGACGCTGGGGCGCAGCGACATGTCGGTGGGCATGATCTTCGCGATGCACTGCCAGCAGGCCGAAGCCATCGTCCGGTACGGCGGCCGGGTGCTCCGCGACGAGCTGCTGCCGGCCATCGCCAAGGGCGGGATCTATCTGGCGTCGGTGACGACCGAGGCGGGCAAGGGCGGCCATCTGCTCAGCGCGCAGGCCCAGTTGACCGGCGGCGACGGGCAGCTGGCGATCGACAGGTTCGCGCCGGTCGTGACCGGCGGAGGGTACGCCGACGGCTTCCTCATCACGATGCGCAGCCCCGACGCCGTCACCGACAGCGATGTGTCCCTGGTGTACGCGCACCGGAGTCAGCTCGACATCAGCGGCTCGGGCGAGTGGCAGCCGATGGGTATGCGCGCCAGTCACAGCGGCCCGCTCAAGCTGTCCGGCAGTGTGCCCGCCCGCCAAGTGGTGGGCGAGCAGGACGGATTTCACGAGATCGCCGCCCAGGTCTTCGGTCCGCTGGCCCATCTGGGCTGGTCGGCTGTGTGGCTCGGCACGGCGGCCGGCGCCCTCTCCCGTGTCCTGCGTCTGCTGCGCAGCCCGGCGGGCCGCGAACGCTTCGACCTGTCGTCGGAGCTCCTGCTCTCCCGGATCTCCCGGTCCCGGCAGCGGCTGGAGGCGGTGCACGCACTGCTCACCCGGGCGCTGGGAGTGGTGGAGTCGGGCGATGACCTCTCGGCCCCGGCCCGTCAGCTGCTGCTCAACTCGCTGAAGATCACCGCCGCCGACGAGTGCCATGCGGCGGTGGACGGCCTGGTCACCGCGCTCGGACTGCGGCACGGCTATCTCAAGGACTCCCCCACCCACCTCGAACGCGCCCTGCGGGATCTGCGCTCGGCGGCGCTGAACTACAGCAACGACCGGCTCCACCTCGCCGACGGCCGGCTGGCGCTCCGGGACCAGGGGGTGAACTTTGCCTGACACATCCCGAGGGGAGCGGCCGGGCGGCCCCGACTGGACCGCGCTCGACGCGCTGCCCGCCGAGGCCGGCGGCGACCGGGTCTGGGCGGCGCTCGGCCTGGGCGGTCTGACCGCCCGCGCCTACCGTGACGGCTCTGCCGGGGCGGGCGCCGACCTCGAAGGCCTCGCCGGGCTGCTGGCCGCCGTGGACGCCCGCTTCTCCATCGCCGCCACGCTGTCGGTGAGCGTCCAGCTCGCCACCGCGCTGCCGGTCCTCGCCGCCGGTACGGCGCCCGCGGCCCGGTCCGCCCTGGAAGAGGCACTGGCGGGCAGGACGGCGATCTCCCTGGCAGCGAGCGACGTCACCGCGGGGACCGATCTCACCGCTCTGCGTACCGAGGTGCGGATCGAGGACGACGCCCTGGTGGTGACGGGCGGGAAGAACTGGATCGCCAACGCCACCACCGCCGGCCACCACCTCGTCCTCGCCCGGCACCGTCCGGGGCGGCACTTCACCCACTTCACCTGGGTCCTGGTGCCCGCCGACGCACCGGGCGTGGCCGTGGCCCCCGCCGGATCGGCGCTCTTCGCGGACTCGGGCGCCGGCCACCTCACCTTCGACGGTGTACGGGTCGGGCGCGACCACGTACTGGGCCGGGTCGGTTTCGGACTGCCGCTCTTCGCCCGCCATATCGCCACCGAGCGGCTGGCCGGCGCGCAGTGGGGCGTGTCCCTGTGCCGCCGCACCCTGCGGGACACCCAGCGCCATCTCGCCGCCCGCGCGCACGGGGACGGCACCCTGTGGGACCTGGACGCCGTACGCCAGCGGTTCGCCCGCTGCCTGCTGCGGCTGCGCGAACTCCAGGCGCTGGTTGCTGAGTTCGGTGAGTCCGTGGTGTCCCGGTACGACGCGACGGCCGCCGCCACGCTCAAGGCGGCCGCAGGCGCCACCGTCAGCGAGGTGCTGGCCGAGTGCGCGCAGCTGTGGGGCGCCGCGGGCTTCACCACCGGCGGCATCCAGGAAGTACGTGCCCAGGCCGCGCTGTTCGGGATCGGCGGCGGCGCGAACGAGGTGGTGCTCGGCGCGCTGGCCGACGCCGCAGAGAGCCTCCTGGCCGAGCCCGCACGGCCGGACGTACTGCGGTGAACACCGTGCTGGAGGTCGCGGACCGGGTCTGGGTGACGGAGGCCGCCGCCGGCCGGACCCCGCCGAGCACCCACCGGGACGATCTGCGCCGCGCGGCCCTCCTGCCCGAATGGCGTGCCGGTGAATTCCTCGCCGGGCGGGGGCTTCTGCGCGGATTGATCGCCGCGGTCCACCCGGCTGCCGACGGAGCCGGCATCATCCCGGACGAGCGCGGCAGGCCCCGTATCGAGGGGCTGCCCGGGGTGGGCATCAGCGTGTCGCACAGCGGGGGCGCGGTCGCGGCCGGGGTCGCCGTCGGGCGGGCCGTCGGGGTGGATCTCCAGCAGCCGGCGGGCTCCGTTTCGGCCCCGTTCGTCCGCCGGGTACTGCACAGCCACGCCGACCGGGTCACCGCGCTGCCGCCGGAGCGGGCCGCCGAGGAGGTCGCCTGGGTGTGGACCGTTCAGGAGGCGTGCGTGAAGGCCGGCGGCGCGGGTCTCTCCGGCCGCCCCTGGGCCATCGACGTACGCCCCGGCTCCCGGCACGGCCACTGGGGCGTGTACCGCTGGATCAGTCTGCGCGACCGGTCACGGACCCCGTTCAGCTGCGCGTTCTCCGCGCGTCCCGCAGCGACTGCGGCGGCTGCACCGGCCGCACCACCCGCACCGTGCGCGTGCGGATCCGAAACGTCCGGCAGGACTCCGACATCCGACAAGGACAGACCGTGAACATGCCCGCCCCGCGGCACACCCTCGACGACTGGTTCGCGGCCTCGGTCGCGGTCCACGGCGACCGTACGGCGCTGGAGACCGGCGGCACCGAGCTGACGTACTCCGAACTCTCGCTGCTGGCTAGCCACTTGGCCGACGTGCTGGTCAGCGACGGGGGCGGGAAGCCGCCGCGCAGGGTGGGGCTGCTGGCCGGGCGTACCGTCGTCGCCTACGCGGGATACCTGGCCATCCAGCGCATCGGTGCCGCCGTGGTCCCGCTCGGTCCGGCGTTCCCCGCCGAGCGCAACGCCGGGATCGCGCGCCAGGCGTCGCTCGACGCGGTCCTCAGTGACGGTACCGCCGAGCCCTCCGGTCAACTGGGCGTGCTTACCACACAGATGACGGGCAGCGAGCTGCTCCGCCGTCTGGGCTCCCCCGCTCCGGAGCCGTCCGCCGCGGGGGCCGGTCCCGATGACCTCGCGTACATCATGTTCACCTCGGGGTCCACCGGGGTCCCCAAAGGTGTCCCCGTCCGGCAGCGGAACATCTGCGCCTACCTCGCCCACGCCGTACCGCACTGCTCGGCGGGCCCCGGTGACCGCTTCTCGCAGACCTTCGAGCTGACCTTCGACCCCTCCGTATTCGACATGTACACCGCGTGGGGAAGTGGCGCCGCCCTGGTCGTGCCGGCCCGCGCCGACCTTCTGGCGCCGGTCCGCTTCGTCAACCGGCACGCCATCACACACTGGAACTCAGTGCCGTCGGTCATCTCGCTCGCGAAGCGGCTGCGCGCGCTCGGTCCCGGAAGTATGCCGACGCTGCGGGCCAGCACGTTCTGCGGGGAGCCACTGACGCTCCAGCAGGCGCGGGCGTGGCAGCGGGCGGCCCCGGACAGCTCCCTGGAGAACGCCTACGGCCCGACCGAACTGACCGTCACCTGCACCGCGTACCGGCTGCCCCATGACCCGGAACACTGGCCGGCCCCCGCCAACGGCACCGTGCCGATCGGCACCCTCAACCCCCGGATGGAACACCGTTTGTTCGGGAGCGAGCTGTGCGTACGCGGCCCGCAGCGCTTCCCCGGCTATCTCGACCCGGCCAACAACGCCGGCCGGTTCCTGGAAGCCGACGGAGCCCCGTACGATCCGGCCACGGCTCTGACTGACGCGCACTGGTACCGCACCGGCGACCGCGTCGCCCTGCTGCCGCCCGACGAATCGGCCGGGTCGCGTGATCTGCCGCTGGTGCACATCGGGCGGAGCGACCAGCAGGTCCAGGTGCACGGGTACCGGGTCGAACTGGGCGAGGTCGAAGCGGCGTTGCGCGTGCAGCCGGGCGTGAGCGACGCGGCGGCCGTCGCGCTGGCGACCCGGGCGGGCACCGAGATCGCAGCCGCCTACACGGGGGCCGCCGGCAGTGAGAACGATCTCCGCGTGGCGCTCCGCGACCGCCTCCCCGCCTATATGGTGCCCGCCGTCCTCACCCGGCTGGATGCGCTGCCGCTGAACGGCAACGGCAAGGTCGACCGGGCGGCGCTCGGCAGCACCCTCCGCGCGGGCTCCGGCGCGGACTCCGGCGCGCGGGGCTGACGGGGTACGGGTGGGCGACCAGGTGTCTCCGGGGGGTACAGACGTGTCCAGGGTCACACGCCTGTCCGGGGGTCACAGCAGATCGGCGGAATGAGCGGGGGCTGTCTCCGGTTGACCCCGACGGCACACCGCGTGCCAGTTCCGGTCAGCCGTTCCAGCCGTTTCAAGCCGTTTACCGAGGAGCCCCTCAAGTGACCACCATCGCCTCCGCCGACCGCGCGGCGCAGATCCTGTCCCGGCCCGTCGTCCTGAACGGCCTGACCGTTCCGAACCGGATCGCGATGGCGCCCATGACCCGGCAGTTCTCCCCCGGCGGCATACCCGGTGAGGACGTGATCTCGTACTACGCACGCCGGGCCGCCGCCGGTGTCGGCCTGATCGTCACCGAAGGCACCTACGTGGGGCACGCGTCGGCCGGGGAGAGCGACCGCGTCCCGCGCTTCCACGGCGAGGACCAGCTCGCGGGCTGGGCGAAGGTCGCGGACGCCGTGCACGCGGCGGGCGGCACGATCGTGCCCCAGCTGTGGCACATCGGCATGGCCCGCACCGCCGGGAGCCCCCCGTACCCCGACGCCCCGGCGATGGGCCCCTCCGGCCTCCGCCTCCCGGAAGGCACCGGGGACGACGGCAAGGCCATGACGCAGCAGGACCTGGACGACGTGGTCGGCGCGTTCGCGGAGGCCGCGGCCGCCGCCGAGCGCATCGGCTTCGACGGGGTCGAACTGCACGGCGCCCATGGCTACCTCATCGACCAGTTCCTGTGGCAGGGGACGAACCGGCGGACCGACGCGTACGGCGGTGACGCGGTGGCCCGCACCAGGTTCGCGGCGGAGGTCGTGGCGGCGGTGCGCGCGGCGGTCTCGCCGTCGTTCCCGGTGATCTTCCGCTTCTCCCAGTGGAAGATGCAGTCGTACGACGCGAAGCTCGCCGGGACGCCCGAGGAGCTGGACGCCCTGCTGGCCCCGCTGGCCGGGGCCGGTGTGGACGCCTTCCACGCCTCCACCCGCCGCTACTGGGTGCCGGAGTTCGACGGCTCCGAGCTCAACCTGGCCGGCTGGACGAAGAAGCTCACGGGCAAGCCGGTCATCACGGTCGGATCGGTCGGCCTGGACAACGAGTTCTCCAGCGCCTTCCGCGGCGAGGGCTCCCGGGTCAAGGGGATCGAGAACCTTCTCGACCGCCTGGAGCGCGACGAGTTCGACCTGGTCGCCGTCGGCCGTGCGCTGCTGCACGACCCCCAGTGGGCGGCGAAGGTGCTGGAGGGGCGGCTCGACGAGCTGGCCGCGTACGACCCGGCCGCGCTCAGCACACTCAGCTGACCGGCACCCGGCTGACCGGCACCCGGCCCTACGGCCGGTCCAGGTCGCTCCCGACGACGATCGCACCGTCGAAGGAGCGGCCTGCCTGCCGGCGCAGGTCGTCGGGATCGGGCTCACCGAGGCGGGCTGGGAGGCCGGGCGAGCCATCCGGGCGGTGCTGCTCGTGGAGTCCTACTCACTCGGCGCGGCCATGACCGCCGTCAGCGGTGGTATCGCGGACGACGCCGGTCTCCTGGAGGGCCACCCCTCGCTCGCCGCTGCGCTCTCCGGAGGGCATTGCGTCTTCCGCCTCGACGCACCGGACTTCGGGCACGTCTGACGTTCATGCTGGACGGCCTGGGCCGGGAGATCGCACCGCCGGACGGGACCGGCCGGCGGACCCGGTCACGCGGTCAAGCAGCCCCACCGATAGGTTGTGCAGCACACTCAGGACAGCCAAGCGGCCCGCCGCAGCGACAGCCCGCCCGTTCAGGCGCCTCGCACCGGCAGCCCGTCCAAGTGACGTACAACCCGTACCCATGACGTACCCACCGAGATCGTCGGCTCCGACGATCCCCGGAAGCAGCCCCTCCCACGCACCGTCGTGATAGGGGCTGTTGTGATTTCGGCGCGTGACCGCCGGGTCCGGTCCGGGGACGGAGGACGACGATCTTTTCCCTTTCCCGCCCGGTCACGCCGGTCATGCAGATTACGCCAGTCCGGCCGGTCACGCCGGTCGCTCACGGAAAACATATGGAGCCATGGACATCAACGGATTCCCCCGCCAGTTCGCCAGGACCCGCCGCTTCACCCTCGGTGCCCCCCGGCAGTTCACCGTCTCCCCGGACGGTGAACGCGTGCTGTTCGTACGGTCCGCGAGCGGCACCGACGCACGCGGTCTCCTCTGGATGTACGAGCACGGACAGGAGCGTCTTCTCGCCGGTCACCCGGCACCGTCGGCGGGCGTGACCGCGTACGCCGCCGACCGGGACGCACGGGTCGTCGCCTGCACCGTGGACGGCGAACTCTGGACCGTCCGCGCGGAGTCCGGCCCGGATCACCGCCGCCCCGGCAGCCCCCTGGGCACCCCCGAGCAAGGCTCAGCCACCGCCGCCCCGTGCCGTATCCGCACCGCGGGACCGGTGACCGACGCCCGGCCCTCGCCCGACGGCACCCTGATCGCGTACGTCACCGGCGGCGCCCTGCACGTCGTACGGACCGACGGGACCGGGGACCGGCTCCTCGCCGCGCCCGAGGCCGCCGATGTCACCTACGGTCTCGCCGACTACTGTGCGACCGAATCCATCGGCAGGTCGCGCGGGTACTGGTGGTCCCCGGACAGCGGCGCGCTGCTCGTCGCCCGGGTCGACACGTCGATGGTGCGGCGCCGCTACATCGCCGACCCCGCCGACCCGGAGAAGCCGCCCGTCGCCATCCGCTACCCGGCGGCCGGCACCCCCAACGCCGAGACCTCGTTGCTCGTGGTCACCACCGGGGGCGACCGCACGCCCCTGCCGCTCCCCCACGCGGCGCCCGAGGGACGGACCCCGCCAGGCGCTTGGCACGCCCCCGCCTTCGAGTATCTGATCTCCGCAACCTGGGAGAGCGCCGGGCCCGTCGCCGTCCTGCAGACCCGGGACCAGCGCACGGTGTGGGTCATCGCCGCCGACCCGGCGGGCGGCGGGTACGAGGTGCTGTCCCGGATGTCCGACGAGACCTGGGTGCGTTTCCAGCCCGGCACACCGCCGCACACCCCCGCGGGTGCCCGGATCCTGCCCACGGTCCGCGGCGACGTACGCGGAATCCGGATCGGCGAGGCGGTCAGTCCCGATGGCCTGTATGTGCGCGAAGTGGTGGGCTCGGTGGGCGAGCGGGTCTTCTTCACCGCGAGCGAGGAGCCGACGGAGGTCCATGTCTGGTCGTACGAGGAGGGGCCCGGGTTCGTCAGGCTGACCCAGGACCCCGGTGTGCACACGGCCGCCGCCGGTGGTCCCACGCTGGTCATCGACAGCAGGACGGATGACGGCCAGTCGGTGACCGTCCGCCGGACCGGACGGCCGGACGGGCGGATCGCGGTGCTCACCGAGAAACCGCTCGTCACCCCGGCGCCGGTCCATCTCACCCTCGGCGCACGCGAGTTGCGCAGCCGCCTGCATCTGCCCACCTGGTACACGCCCGGGCAGGAGCGGCTGCCGGTGCTGCTCAGCCCCTACGCCGGGCCCGGTATGCAGGTGGTGACCAGGGGGCGTGGCTGGTACACCGCCGTCTGCCAGTGGTACGCGGAGCAGGGCTTCGCCGTACTGGCCACGGACGGACGCGGCACCCCCGGCCGGGGTGTCGCGTGGGAGCGGGCCATCGTCGGCGACCGGCTGGGGCCCGTGCTCGACGACCAGGTCGACGCCCTGCACGCGGCCGCTGAGCGGTACGACGCCCTGGATCTGGGGCGGGTGGCGATCCGGGGCTGGTCGTACAGCGGCTATCTCGCCGCCGGGGCCGTACTGCACCGCCCCGACGTGTTCCACGCGGCGGTCGCGGGCGCTACGCCCGCCGACCGGCGGCTGTACGACAGCTACTGGGAGGAGCGCTTCCTCGGCCACCCGGACGTCCAGCCGGATGGGTACGAACGTTCCTCGCTGCTCCCCCACGCGCACCGGCTCTCCCGTCCGCTGATGCTGGTGCACGGACTGGCCGACGACAATGTGGCGCCCGCCCATACGCTGCGTCTGTCGGCCGCCCTGCTGGCCGCGGGCCGTCCGCACACCGTCCTGCCGCTGTCCGGTACGGGACACCTGGTCCACGGGGAAGGCGTGGCGGACCGGCTGCTGACCCTGGAACTCGACTTCCTCAAGCGGGCACTGGCGCAGCGGACCGAGCTGGACTGATCACTCTCCCGCCGGGTCCGCGGGCCCCTGCCAGCTCGCGAGTACGTCCTCGGTCGTGGTGATCGTCGCGACGAGCGCGAGGGTGTTGCGGATCATCGCCGGGGTGTAGTCGGCGGGCACCCCCGCGATGGCGTCCGCGGGAACCACCACCGTGTAGCCGAGATTGACCGCGTCGAAGACGGCGTTGGGGATGGCCACATTGGCGGAGACCCCGGTGACGACCAGAGTGCGGCAGCCCAGGTTGCGCAGCAGCGCGTCGACGTCCGTGCCCGCGAGGGGCGAGAGGCCGTGCAGCCGCCGTACGACGAGGTCCTCGTCCGCCACCTCGACCGGCTCGGCGACGCAGACCGCCTTCGAGCCCATGTGCTGCTGGACGGGGAGCCGGCCGGCAGCCCGGAAGAGCCGGGCGTTCCGATTGGCGCCCCGCCCGTCCGGGCGCCGTTCCGCTATCGCGTGCACCACCTGCACCCCCGTTTCGTGCGCTCGGGCGACCAGCTGGGCGACGCGCCCCAAGGCCCCCGACGACTGTGCCTCGGCGGCCAGTTCGGGCAGGGCGCTGTCCTGGCCGACCACACCCTCCTGGCACTCGACGGTGAGCAGCACGGCCGTGGCGGGATCGAGCTGCTGCGCAAGCTGTTCGGACGACGGCATGGGCCCTCACCTCCTGGAGCCCGGCCCACCGGGCAGGGCCGGGCGCGCGAGGCTAACGCCCATTGCGTCATGAAGGAAGAGACTCCATGATTTCTGACACCTAGTCAGGTGCAGCTCTGGTCAGTTACAGCATGGTCGGATACAGCTGGTCGGAGACAGCCGAAACGGCGGGAGAGACCCCATGACCGACACCCAGCGCCGAGGCCGCAGGATCATGCTGACGGACGCGGAGCGCGACATCTTCCTCAGCGAGCGGCGCACCTGCCGGGTCGCCACCGTCTCGGCCGACGGCCGTCCGCACGTGGGCGCTCTCTGGTTCCTCTGGGACGGCACCTCACTCTGGCTCTACTCGCTGACCCGCAGCCGCCGCTGGTCCCAGCTGTCCCGGGACCCGCGCCTGGCCGTGCTGGTCGACGACGGCGAGGAGTACGGCGAGCTGCGCGGCGTGGAGCTCTCGGGCAGCGCGGTCATGGTCGGCGAGGCGCCCCGTACCGGAGAGCCCTGCCCCGAACTCGACGCCCCCGAGAAGCTGTTCGCGCGTAAGAACTTCGGGATGGACCTCATGCCGTACGACGGTCGCCACGCCTGGCTGCGGCTGACCCCGGACTCGGTCGTGTCCTGGGACTTCCGCAAACTCGGCTGACCGCAGGGGTGTTGCCCGCGCCCGGGCACCCGCCCCCGCTCAGCCGGCCGCTCCGTCCGGGTCCGTGTCCGCAAGACCCGCACCGGCCGCGTACAGCGCGTCGACCGCCGCCCGGATGGAGGGCCGGCGGTCGGCGTCGGCGCGCCAGATGGCGTACACATGGCGCCGCAGCGCGTCCCGTACGGTGACGACCCGTACGCCGTCGGGCACCGGGCCCCGTCCCAGCCGTGGCGCGACACCGACCCCGAGCCCGGCGGCGATCAGCGCCATCTGGGTGGGGTGCTCGCCCGCGACATGGGAGATCCGCGGCTCGAACCCCTTGCCCCCCAGGGTGAACATCAGCCACTCACGGCAGAACTCGCCCTCCGGCCAGGTGATCCACTCGTCCTGCGCGAACGCCTCCAGCTCCACCTCGGCGGCGCCGGCCAGCGGATGGTCCACGGGCACTGCGATATCGGCGATGTCGTCGAAGAGGGCACGCTTGGCCATCCCCTCGGGCATCGCCGTGGGCTTGTTGTACCAGTCGAGCACCAGGGCCACATCGAGGTCGCCGCGCACCACGCCCCTTACACCGTCCTCGCCCTCCAGCTCCTGCGAGCAGACCGCCAGTTGGGGGTGGTCCGCCCGCAGGGCGGCGAGCACTCCGGGAAGAAGCCCGCGGGCGGCGGTGGGAAAGGCGGAGATCCGCAGCTCCCCGACCACCCGGCCGCGCTGGGCCTCCAGATCCGACTGGGCCAGCTCCACCTGGGAGAGAATCCGGGCGGCGTGGTCGGCGAGGAGCCGCCCCGCGTCCGTGAGCCGGACGCCACGGCCGTTCTTGGCGAGCAGCGGCTGCCCCGCCTCCCGCTCCAGCTTGGCCAGTTGCTGGGAGACGGCCGAGGTGGTCACATGCAGCCCGTCGGCCGCTCCGCTCACCGAACCGTGCCGGGCCACCGCATCGAGGATGCGCAGACGCTCCAGATTCAACATGTAAGCAATACTAAGGCAACTACTCCACGTAATCTCGCTTGTGCTACGAGATAGGGCGGGTCCAGAGTGGTCCGCATGAGCACCGCGACTCCCGCCAGGACCGTGTCAGCACCGGTCATCGCACCGCCGCCCACCACCCGCCGACCCGCTGTCGACTGGCGCATCCGCTTCGCCCTGCTCTCGCTCATCTGGGGTTTCAGCTTTCTGCTGATCAAGGTGGGCACCGAGGGCTACGCGCCGTTCCAGGTCACCTTCGGCCGCCTCTTCTTCGGCACAGCCGTGCTGGCCGCGGCGATCGCCTTCAGGCGCGAGCGGCTGCCGCGCGGGGCGCGGACCTGGGCGCATCTCGCGGTCGCCGCGCTCCTGTTGAACGCGGCGCCGTTCTCCCTCTTCGCCTACGCCGAGCAGACCATCCCCTCGACGCTCGCCGGGATCTGCAACGCCACCTCCCCACTGTGGGGCATGGCCCTCTCCCTGGTCGCACTCTCCGAGGACCGCCCGACCCGCCGCAGGGTCGCCGGGCTCGGGGTCGGGTTCCTCGGCGTCCTGACCGTGCTCGGGGTCTGGCAGGGCTTCTCCGGACTGGACTTCAGAGGCACGGCGATGGCCCTGGTGGCGTCCCTGTGCTATCCGGTCGGCTGGATCTACGTACGGCGGACCCTGGCGGGCACCGGTAGCTCCAACCTCGCGATGACCGGTTCGCAGCTCCTGGTCGCGACCGTCGAACTCGCCCTGGTCACACCGCTGTTCACCGCACTGCCCAGGTCGTTCCCGGTGGCGCCGCTGCTCGCCGTCGCGGCCCTCGGCGCGCTGGGCACCGGAGTCGCCCTGCTGCTGCAGTACGGACTGGTGGCCGAGGTCGGCCCGACCACCGCCCAGATGGTCACTTACTTCATTCCGGTGATCGCCACCGCGGCGGGCGTGGCACTGCTGGGCGAGAGCATCGGGTGGAACACCCCCGCCGGCGCGGTGATCGTACTGGCCGGCGCCGCCCTGACACAGAGCAGGCCGAGGAGGCGTGGACTGAACGGCGGGGGCCGGGTCAGCCGTAGCGTCCGCCGGGCGCGGTCAGCCGTAGCATCCGGCGGGCGCGGTCAGTCGTAATACCCGCCGAGGCCGGTCAGTCGTAACGCCGGCCGGGCGCGGGTCCGGCCGCCGACGCGATGGCGTCCGCGACCGGACCGATGTCGTCCGGGCGCAGCGTGGAGACCGTGACGCGCACCCCCGGCGGCGCGGCCATCCGGAAGCGGGCGCCGGGGGCGACGGCCCAGCCGGAGTGCAGCAGCCGCGCCACCACCCCGGTCTCGTCCGGCACCGGCACCCACACATTCATCCCGCTCCGGCCGCAGGCGTCGATGCCCCGCTCGGCGAGGGCCCCGACCAGCGACTCCCGGCGCCGCCCGTACGACAGCGAGACCGCGGAGACATCGACAGCCCCCGAGCTCCACAGCTGGACCACCGCGCTCTGGAGCAGATGGCTGACCCAGCCGGGGCCGAGCCGCTGACGGCCCAGCACCCGGTCCACGGTGAGCGCGTCACCCGTCAGCACGGCGAGCCGCAGATCGGGTCCGTACGCTTTGGAGACCGACCGTACGAAAGCCCAGTTGTCCGCGACCGCGGCCAGCGGGCTCAGCGGCAGATCGACGATCCCGTGCCCGTGGTCGTCCTCGACGAGCAGGACGCCGGGAACGTCGCGCAGGACGGTCCGCAGCGCATCGGCGCGCGCTGAACTCACCGCGGCGCCCGTGGGATTCTGCGCGCGGGCAGTGACCACGAGCGCGCGGGCGCCCTCGCGCAGCACCCGCTCCACCTCCCCCGGCAGCGGCCCCTCCTCGTCGAGCGCCATCGGCACCGCGCGCAGCCCGAGCGCGGGTACGAGATCCAGCAGGGCGCCCCAGCCCGGGTCTTCGATGGCGACGGAGTCACCGGGCCTGAGGTGCGCGGCCAGCACCCGTTCGACCCCGTCGAGCGAACCGGACACCACGGCGACCGGCCCGTCCGGCACGCCGTCGGCGGCGAGGGCGGCCCGCGCCAGCCGTTCGAGCTCCGGGTCGACGCCCGCCTGCCCGTAGAGCACAGCCCGCTCGTCGCTGCGCGCGGCGGCGCTCGCCAGGGCCCCGGCGAGCGGGGGCAGCAGGGCGCGGTCGGGATTGCCCGACGCCAGGTCCCGCACCCCGGCAGGGATGTCGGCCCTGATGGATTCACGCGCCGTGCTGGCCGGCCGGGGCCGCACCCGGCTCCCCCTGCGGCCCGCCGTCGCGATCACCCCGCGGTCGCGGAGCGCCCGGTAGGCGGCGCCGACGGTGTTCGGATTGACGCCCAGCTGCGCCGCCAACTCCCGCAGCGGCGGAAGCAGTTGACCCGGCGCGAGCGCGCCGGAGCCGACGGCTCGCTCCACGCTCGCCGCGATGTCCGTTGCACGGCGGCCTTCGATCCCATACTCTCCTAGCACAAACGAGATTATGCACTAATGCAATGGAGAACGCAATATGGAGAACGCAAGGTCCGAGACCGCTCCGGCCGCTCCCCGGCAGCAGGACGCGCCTTACGTACCGACCGCGCGGACCGTGCCCACCCGCTCCCGGGAGCGCGCCTCGTACGACCGTGAACTGGTCCACTCGATCCTGGACGAGGGGTACGTCTGCCACCTCGGGTTCCTCCGCGACGGTGCGCCCGTCGTGCTGCCGACGCTGTACGCACGGGTCGGTGAGCGCCTCTACGTCCACGGCTCGACGGGCTCCCGTCCGCTGCGGGCGGCCGGCGAGGCGGATCCCGGCATAGCGGTCTGTCTGACGGTCACCCATGTCGACGGTCTCGTCCTGGCCCGGTCCGCCTTCCACCACTCGATCAACTACCGCTCCGTGGTGGTGCACGGCACGGCCCGCCAGGTCACCGCCACCGACGAGCGGCGCACCGCTCTCGACGCGATCGTCGAGCAGGCGGTACCCGGCCGGTCGCACGACTCCCGCCCGGCCAACGCCAAGGAGCTGGCGGCCACCGCCGTGGTCCGCCTGGACCTCGACGAGGTCTCGGCCAAGGTCCGCACCGGCGGCCCCAACGACGAGCCCGAGGACCTCGCCCTGCCCTACTGGTCGGGTGTCGTACCGGTGAGCCGCGGATACGGCGCACCGGTACCGTCGGACGACCTGGACCCGACGATCACCCTGCCGGATTACCTCGACCGGCACTGACCGACCCTGACCGGCTCAGACCGTCTCAGATTTGCTCAGACCGGCTCAGACCGGAGAGCCGACCGGCGCCGGCCGGCGCCGCGCGGCCGCCGCCCGCATCTCCCCGTACGCGAGTCCGGTGACGGCCGCGAGCAGTAGCAGCGTGCCGAGGACGGTGCCCGCTGTGAGCCGCTCCCCGAGCAGGGCGACAGCGATGACCGCGGCGCTCACCGGTTCGAGCAGCATGATCACCGAGACGGTGGCGGACCGGACGACCGCGGCCCCGGCGAAGTACAGGGCGTACGCGAGCGCGGTGGGCACCGCGGCCACATAGGCCAGCAGGCCCGCCACCCTGCCCAGTTCGACGGTGCGCGGGAGCAGGCCCTCCGCCACGGCGAGCGGCAGCAGGACAGCGGTACCGACGGCGAGGGACCAGGCCGTCGTCGACAGCGGGTCACCGCCGCCGCTCCGGCCGAGCCACCGGGTCAGCAGGGTCATCGCCGCGTATCCGGCAGCGGAGAGCAGCGCCCAGCCGACCCCGGCGGGGCGTACGGCACCGCTGCCGCTGCCCAGTACCAGCACCACGAGTCCGCCCAGCGCACCCGCGACGGCGGTGGTCCCGCCGGCGCCGAGCCGCTCCCCCATGGTCAGCCGGGCACCGACGGCGATGAGCACGGGCCCGGCGCCGAGGGTGACGACGGTGGCCACGGCGAGCCCGGTGAGCTGGACCGCGGCGAAGTAGGCGACCTGGAAGAGCGTGAAGGCCAGTCCGGTCGCGGCGGTGCGCAGCGCCAGACGTGTGCGGGGTTCGGCGGGGCGGGGCACACCGCGGGGGCGGCGCACGGCCCGCACAGCGAGCAGCAGCACCAGGCCGCCGGCGCAGCGCCAGAAGGTGAGGGAGACGGGCCCGAGATCACTGGCCCGGTAGAGCAGCGAGGCCGCGGCACCGGCGGTACCCCACGCAGCTCCGGCCACGGACAGATAGATGAGACTCCGGCGGACGGACAGCCCGGCGGCAGGGTTCGGCGTATGCGTCACGTACTTGCTCCATGAAGGATGACTGAGAAAGGGGAAAGGCGGTCGCTGAACTCCGTGCGCGGGCAGCGACGAGCCGCTCGGGGACAACCCGAGCCCGGTCTCCGTCAGAGGGTGCGGCCGCCCGCGCTATGCGGCGGGGGGCGGCAGTACGGTGAGATGCATGGCGAAACCCTAACGGACGACGGCCGCGCCGGGGCAGGCATTCACTCCGGCACCGGTTCGCGCTCCGGCGCTAGTTCACGCTCCGGCCGGCGGCGGGCAACTCCGCCCCCACGGCGGGCGTCGCGCCCGCCACCGGGCCCGAAGGCGGCTTCGGGGCCGAGGACTGGGCGACGAACGCACCGAACAGCACCACCACACCGCCCACGATCTGCGGCGCGGAGAGATGCTCCCCGAGCAGCACCCAGGCGAGCACGGTCGCGATGACCGCTTCGAGACAGGCCACCACGCCTGCCACCTGCGGGGAGAGCCTGCGAACCGAGACCACTCCGGAGACATAGGCGACGACGGTGGCGATGAGCACGATCCAGCCGAGCAGCAGCCAGGCGGGCACCCGCGTCCCGTTCATGTCCGCCGCACCTGCGAGCAGTGACCAGTCCATCCGCCACGGGCGAGCGATCACCGTCAGCAGGGCGGTACCGACGAGGAGTCCGTACGCGATGACGCCCAGCGGGTCGGCCGGGTCGGCGCCGTCGCCGCCGTGGTCCGCCAGGACGAAGTAACCGACCTGGCAGCAGGCGGCGCCCAGCGCGAGCAGCAGCCCGACGGCGTCGAAGCTCAGCCCCGACCAGACCTCGACCACACAGGCGAGCCCCCCGGCCGCGAGCACCACCCCGAGGGCGGCGGCGCGCGTCACCGGCCTGCGCTGCACGAACCTGACCCAGCCCAGGACGAGCGCCGGCGCCAGATACTCGACCAGCAGCGCGACCCCGACGGGGATACGGGAGAGGGCCGCGAAGTAGCAGGCCTGGACGCCCGCGACGGCGAACAGTCCGAACCCCAGAAGCAGCGCGGGCCTGCGCCGCACGAGGTCACGGTGGCGCCAGGCCACGGGCAGCATCACCAGAGCGGCCCCGGCCACCCGGAGCCAGACCACCTGCAGCGGGTCGAGCCCCGCCTCGATCAGCGGCTTGGCCGCGACACCCGATCCACCGAACGCGAAGGCCGACGCCAGGGCGAGTCCCAGGCCGACGCTCTTTCCCTGAGACGCACGCATCGGCACATCATGACAGGTGCTGTCAGGAGCGTCACCACCGATGGGACTGACGGGTGCCGTCCCCCAGGCGCCCCGCGAGGAGTTCCGCGTCCACCCCCGCGCGGCTGAGCACCTCCACGGCACGGCACTCGCGGTCGCGGGCGAGCGCAGCCAGCAGGTCGAGCCCGCTCGCCCGCCGGTTCCCGTCCTTCCCCGCTCGCTCCAGGGCCCCCTCCATGGCCGCGACTGCGGCTGGCGACCAGCCGGTCACCCCGGGCTCGGCCACCGCCACCACCGGAACGGCCCCCGAGTCCTCGACCGATCCCTGCCAGCGCAGCCCGTAACCGATGCTGCGCTGCACGAGATAGCCGAGCACCTTGGCCACCTGGGGGCCGCCCTCGAAGGCGGCCCGCACCTCGGGGTCGGTCTCCATCACCGAGTGCAGCAGATGGGCCGTGTCGATCTGCCGGTCGCCGTCACGCAGCGCACGCCGGCGTGCGCCCGCCACGACCGTCGCCAGTTCCACGGTGAGCCTGGCCTCGATGTCGGCTCGGGACGGGGCGGGCTGGTCCTCCGGCTGGGTAGAGCTATGCACATCTCCCAGCTCATCAGCCACCCGAGTCCGGAACATCCCCGCCGGGGAGCATTTACCCCTCCGACAGAAGTTGGGCACGCCTGCCCGGACTCTCCTCCTTACGGATGAGACGGCGATTGCACGCGAAACAGGCGCGCGCCCCCTGCGCCCGGACACCCGGGCCCCCACAGCCCGCCCCTCCGCGTCCACCGGCGAAACGGTCCGAGGGTCTGACGGTTCATCAGTATTGAATGTTCCGGGCTCAGGAGCTACGTTCCGCGACATCACAACCCGACGAGAAGGGGTGGTCGCATGGCCGAAGTCAGCGCCGAGGCTCGGATCGAAGCACCGGCCGAGAAGGTCTGGTCCCAGCTGACCGACTTCAGCGCGTACGGCGAGTGGAACGCGACACACACCAGTTTCCCGAAGGGCGGCCCGGCCAACCTCGCCGTGGGGGCCACCTTCGAGGAGAACATGAAGCTCATGGGCTTCCCCGCGGAGGTGAACTGGACGGTCGACGAGCTGGCGCCCGCGGCTCTGCTGGTCACCCGCGGCAAGGGCCCGATGGGTGTCAGCCTCGCGATGCGCTACTCGCTCACCCCCGACGGCGACGCCACCGTGGTCCGCATCGACGGCGAGTTCACGGGTGCCGCCGTGTCGCTGATGGCCGGCAAGCTCAAGGACTCGGCGACCGCCGCGCTCCAGGAGTCACTGCACAAACTCGCCGGCCTGGTGACCTGACTCGTACGACAGCGGCGCCCCGACGGATATCCGTGTGGGGCGCCGCTTCGGCCGGGGTCGTTCATGAGCTCTTGCACTGCCAGGTCATCGCCGTCACTGTCCTCGCCGCGAGCACGCACGACAACGCCGCAGGCACCGCCCTGCTCGGCCACGTCAGTGGTCCTTTGTCACCCACCGTCCCGGTTCGCCGTTCCTTCGTCCGGCTGGGGTTTCCCGTCAGCCGTTCCGGCCGTCATCGCCTCGGCGACGGCGGCGAGTTCGCCGAGGCGCACCGGTGCCGCAGGGGTGCGGCCGGAGAGCGGGCGCAGGTCGTCCGCGGTGACCGCGCGGCCGGCGAGGCAGGCCGCGATGCCCGCGCTCGCGTATCCGCAGATCCTGCCCTGGCACCAGCCCATGCCGGGCCGCGCCAGCATCTTCAGGGTGCGCGCGTCGGTCGCGCCGAGGTCGTCGTGGGCGTGGCGCAGGTCGCCGTAGGTGACCTCCTCGCAGCGGCACACCACGGTCGAGTCCGGCAGCCACCGCGGCCAGGCGGCCGGCACGGGGTAGGTGCGGTGCATGGCGGTGGCGAACCGCCGCGCCCGCCGGATGCGGCCCTGGACCCGGCGGATCCCGGCCGGGGTTCCTGCTGCTTTGTCGGAGCCTGCGGCCGTACCGGAACCTGTCGTCGTACCGGAGTGCCCATGGCCGAGCGAAGCGGCCAGGGCGAGGGCGCTCAGCCGGCCCTCGCTGACGGACAGGGCGGCGCCGCCCACGCCGGTGGCCTCGCCTGCCACGTATACGCCGTCGACGCTGCTGCGCTGCAGCGCGTCGACCGCCACGATGAGCGCTCCGTCGATGTCCTGCCGGGTCTCCGCGCCGAGCATGAGCGGGAGTTCGAGCGAGGGGGTGAACCCCCAGCCGAGGGCCACCAGGTCGGTGACGAGCTCCTGTTCGGGTCCGGCCGGCCGGCCCTGGTGGTCCAGCTTCGCGATCCGCACGGCCTCGACCCTGCCGTCGCCGAGGATCGCGCGGATGACGGTCCTGGTCCGGTACGGGATGCGGTGCCGGGCGAGCACCGCGGCGTACTGCGCGGCCTCGACTCCCTTGCCGGGCGCGGAGACTGTGCCGACCGGGTCGCGCAGCCAGCCGAGTGTGGTGTTGGCCTCGACGACCGCGGCGATCCGCGCGCCGGCGCGCGCGAGCCCGGCGGCCACCGGCAGCAGGAACGGTCCGGTGCCGCCGACGACGGCTCGCCGGCCGGCGAGCGTGCGGTGGCCCTTGAGCAGTGCCTGGACGCCGCCGGCGGCCATGACCCCGGGCAGCTCCCAGCCGGGGACGGGCAGTTGACGGTCGTATCCGCCGGGGCACAGGATCAGCGCGTCGGCCTCGACGGGATCGGGGGCGGCGGACCAGTCGGCTTTCGGGTCCGGCACGGTGGGCGTGACGCGCACGGTGAACGTCTTGTCGCTGTCCCGGGTGGCGAGCCACACCTGGTGGCCGGGCAAGTAGCGGACGCGCCCGGCGGCGCTCAGGGCGTACAGCCGGTCGCGCAGGCCGGTGAAGACAGGCCAGCCGTGGTGGCCCCGGCGGTCCTCCGGGCGGGTGTGGTTCTCGTCGAAGTGCCGCCAGAACTGGCCGCCGGGCTGCCCGGCAGCGTCCACCAGGGCGACATCGAGCCCCGCTTCCGCTGCTTCGACGGCAGCCGCGAGTCCGGCCGGCCCGGCCCCGACCACGGTCACGTCATGAAGGTGCGCCATCGCCGTCCTCCTCTGCGTGCTGCGCGGCACGGCTGTCGTCGCGGGTGTGCTGCGCGTCGCCCGGCTCCGGAACGCCGTCGCTGTCCAGCGTGTCATCCGACTCCGCCGCGCCGTCGCTCTCCAGCCGCATGCCGTCGTCCGCGGGGACCAGGCAGGCGCGCTCGGCGCGCGCGCCGTCGACGATGATCAGACAGTCGAAGCAGACGCCGATGCCGCAGAACAGGCCGCGCGGCCGGCCCTTCCTGCGGGTGGTGCGCCAGTCGGTGATCCCGGCGGCGACCAGGGCTGCGGCGATGCTCTGGCCGGGCTCGGCGGGGACTCCGGTGCCGCGGAAGGTCATCCGGTAGGTCACGGAGAAACTCCCTCGGCAACGTCCTCGTGCCGGTCGGGGAAGCGGTCGGGGGCGAACGGCGCCAGATCGAGGCCCGGCTGCTCGCCGGTCATGGCCTGCGCGATCAACTTGCCGGTGCCGGCGGCCAGTCCGATGCCGGCGCCCTCGTGGCCGCAGGCGTGCCACAGGCCGGGGGCCCGCGGGTCGGCGCCGATGACGGGCAGGTGGTCGGGGCAGTACGGGCGGAAGCCGTGGTAGGTGCGCATCAGCCGCACCTGCCGCAGCATCGGGAACAGCGCGACGGCCTTGGCCGCGAGCGTGCTGATCGCCGGCACGGACACCCTGCGGTCGAAGCCGACCCGCTCGCGGGAGGCGCCGATGAGGATGGTTCCGCTGTCGGTGCCCTCCACCACCGGCGAGGTCTGCAGGCCTGCGTCGGAACTGGCGACGTCGCTGATGTACTCGGCGGCGTACACCTTGTGCCGGATGGTGCGCGGCGGCATGGGTTCGGTGACGAGCACGAAGCCTCGCCGGGGGCGGACCGGGACGGAGACCCGGGCCAGGGCTGCGACCTCGCCGGCCCAGGTGCCCGCCGCGTTGAGCACGGCGCCCGCGAGGATGTCGCCCGCGCCGGTGCGGACCCCGGTGACCCGGTCCCCGCTGCGCAGGAAGCCGGTCACCTCGGTGCCGGTGTGCACGTGCGCGCCCCTGTCCCGGGCGAGGCGCAGCAGGTGGGCGACCACCAGCATCGGCTGCACCTGTGCGTCCTGCGGGTAGAACGCGGCCCCGGCCAGGTCCTTCGCCAAGTGCGGCTCGTAGTCGTGCAGCCGGCCCTGCCCGACGTCCTGGACCTCGACGCCGCTTGCGCGCTGATGGACGCTCAACTCCCGCAGCGCGGCGACGCTCTGCGCGGTGGTGGCGACGACGAGGCCGCCCTTGGACTCGAACTCCCAGCGGCAGGCGTACTCGGCGAGGTCCTCCCGCCAGACGGCCTGCGAATACAGCGCGAGGTCGAGTTCGGGGCCGGCCTCCTTGTCGGACACCAGCAGGTTGCCCTCCCCCGCGCTGGATGTGCCGCCGGCGATGGCGCCGCGCTCGACGACGGCGACCCGCCGGCCGGTGAGCGCCGCGAAGTACGCGGCTGCCGCGCCGACGACACCCGCGCCGATGATCACCAGGTCCGCGCTCCTGCTGCCCGCAGCCCCCTGGCCGGCGCCCAGCCTCTGCAGGTGGGGGGTGGAGGGTACGTTCACAGCAGAAACCCCCCGGGGAAGGGGTCGCTCGGGTCGAGGTGGAACTGCGAGGTCCCGGTGATCCAGGCGCGGCCGGTGATGGAGGGCAGCACCGCGGCGTGCGGCCCTACGATGGTCTCTCCGAGAAGGCGTCCGGTGAAGCGGGTGCCGATGAAGGACTCGTTCACGAACTCCTGCCCTACGGCGAGTTCACCGCGAGCGTGGAGCTGCGCCATCCGCGCGCTGGTGCCGGTGCCGCACGGTGAGCGGTCGAACCACCCCGGGTGGATGGCCATGGCGTGCCGTGACAGCCGGGCCGTCGACCCGGGGGCCTTGAGGTAGACGTGGTGGCAGCCGGCGATGTCGTCGCGCTCGGGGTGGACGGGCCGATCCGCGGCATTCACGGCGTCCATCACCGCCAGCCCTGCGGACAGCAGGTCGCCGGCCCGGGACCGGTCGAACGGCAGCCCAAGGTCGGCGAGTTCGACGATCGCGTAGAAGTTGCCGCCGAAGGCGAGGTCGTAGCGCACCTCGCCGTACCCGGGCACCTCGACGGTGGCGTCCAGCGCGTGGGCGTAGGACGGCACGTTGGCGAGGGTGACGGAGGTCGCCGCGCCGTCCTCGACCGCCACCGAGGCGACGACGAGTCCGGCCGGGGTGTCCAGCCGGATGGTGGTGACCGGCTCGGTGACCGGCACCATCCCGGTCTCGACCAGGACGGTGGCCACGCCGATCGTGCCGTGGCCGCACATCGGCAGCAGCCCGGACACCTCGATGAACAGCACGCCGAAGTCCGCGTCGGGGCGGGTCGATGGCTGCAGGATCGCGCCGCTCATCGCACTGTGCCCGCGCGGCTCGTACATCAGCAGCGTGCGGACGTCGTCGCTGTTCTCCATGAACCAGCGTCTGCGCTCGGCCATCGTGGCGCCGGGGATGGTGCCCGCGCCGCCGACGACGACCCGGGTCGGCATGCCCTCGGTGTGCGAGTCGACGGCGTGGAAAGTGCGGCGGGACCTCACTTGTAGCCCTTGGCGAGAACCGCCTCGGTGTCGGCGGTGACCCGGGCGGTCTGTTCGGGCGACAGCGGCAGCCGCGGCGGCCGGCAGGCGCCGCCCTTGAGCCCGGCGATGTCCATCGACAGTTTGATGGACTGCACGAACTCGGTCTTGGAGTCCCAGCGCAGCAGCGGATGCAGGTCGCGGTAGACCGGCAGAGCGCGGGCCAGGTCAGCCGGGTCGCCGGAGGTGGCCAGCCCGTACAGCTCGACGGTGCTTCGCGGGAGCATGTTCGGGTAGCCGGCGATCCAGCCGACGGCACCTGCCATGCCGAGTTCGAGCAGCACGTCGTCGGCGCCGACGAGGAGGTCCAGGCCCGGCGCCAGTTCGGCGATCTGGTAGGCCCGGCGGACGTCGCCGGTGAACTCCTTGACACCGACGATCGTGCCCTCCTGGAAGAGTTCGGCGAGCAGGTCGGGGGTGAGGTCGACCTTGGTGTCGATCACGTTGTTGTAGGCCACGACCGGAAGCCCGACCTTGGCGACCTCGCGGTAGTGCTCCACGACCGCCGCCCGCTCTGCCCGGTAGGCGTTGGGCGGCAGGAGCAGCAGCGAGGTGGCGCCGGCCTCGGCGGCCTGCTCGGCCCAGCGCCGGGCCTCGAACGCACCGTACGCGGCGACGCCCGGCATCACACCGAAGCCGTCGGGAGCGGCCTGGACGGCGGTCTCGACGACGCGGGCGCGCTCCTCGGCGGTCAACGTCTGATACTCGCCCAGCGAGCCGTTGGGCGTCACGCCGTCGCAGCCGCCGGCGGCCAGGAAGCGGATGTGCTCGGCGAAGGCGTCGTAGTCGACCGACAGGCCTTCGTGGAACGGCAGGGCCGTGGCAACGTGGACTCCGTGCCAGGGCTTCGCGGAGTTGGTCATGCGGCAGCTCCTTGGCTGGTGGTGGAAAAGAAGGTTCAACAGTGCGATGTCCTATGTGATGTCACACGTACAATTTCACATACGATGAGAGAGGTCCACTGGATCACTGGGCGACCATCCATCCCTCCAGGCCGTCGGCGTCCAACGGCAGCGCGCGGGACAGCACGTCCGAGCCCTCGGCGGTGATCAGAATGTCGTCCTCGATGCGCACGCCGATCCCCCGCAGCTCCGGCGGCACCGTCAGGTCGTGGGCGTGGAAGTAGAGCCCCGGCTCGACGGTGAGCACCATTCCCTCACCCATCGAGGCATCCTGGTACGCCTCGGGAGCGGCCTGCGCGCAGTCGTGCACGTCGAGGCCGAGGTGGTGGCCGATGCCGCAGATCAGGTAACGGCGGTGCTGCTGGCCTGCATCGGACAGCGCCTCGTCCACCGAGACCGGCAGCAGGCCCCAGTCGGCGAGCCCGCACGCGATCACCTCCATGGCGGCGTAGTGGAACTCGCTGAAGCGGCGACCGGGGCCGACGGCCGCGAGTCCCGCCCGGTGCGCCTTCTCCACCAGGTCGTGCACCTGCCGCTGGGCGGCAGAGAATCGTCCCGAGGCCGGGAAGGTGCGAGTGACGTCGGCGGTGTAGTGACTGGCGACTTCCACTCCCATGTCGAGCAGCAGCAGTTCCTCGGGGAGCACCGGGCCGTCGCAGCGCACCCAGTGCAGAGTGGGCGCATGCTTGCCGCCGCCGACGATCGACGCGTAGCCGGGGCCGTTGCCGTATGCCCGGGCGTACCGGTCGAAGGTGCCCTGCAGCCAGCGCTCGCCACGGCCGGCGATCGCGGCCGGGATCTCCCGGACAACCTCAGCGAACCCCTCGACGGTGCGGTCCACCGCCTGCCTCAACTGGTCGGTCTCCCAGGCGTCCTTGTACATCCGCAAGGAAGCGAGGGTGCGGGCGGCCTCCTGGTCCGCCGACACCTCGTCGCGCAACTCCGCCAGCGGGCGCACCTCGACGCCGAGCACCCGCGCCCAGCCCTCGGGCCCGGGCGCGGCCCCCACCCACAGCTCGCCGTAACGGGTGTCGGACCAGAAGGCCGGGTCGCCGGGATAGGCGGGCGGCGGAATGAAGAGGACGGCGTCGCCGGCATGCACCACGACGACGGCGTTCTCGATCGCGCAGCCGGTCAGCCAGTAGAAGTCGCTGTCCGGGCGGAAGTCGTACGCGGTGTCGTTGCTGCGGATCGGCGCCTCGCCCGCGGCGACCACGACAGTCCGGCCTGGCAGCGCCTCAGCGAGCCTGGCACGGTGGGCGGCCGCGGCCGCGGCGGCGCCGGGCACGACCGAGGGCGTGCGGTCCAGGGTGTCCCACCGCGTGCCCATGTAGGCGTTGAACGCGGGTATCCCGGTCAGTTTCGGGGGCCTGCCCTCAGTCACCGGTGATTCCTCCTCCTGTGTCGCGCACCAGGTGCTGGAGCCGGGTGAACACCCGCTCGTCGCCGATGCCTTCGTGCTCGTACTCGTTGGTGGCCCGGACCCGGGCGTCGCCGAACCGGGCCACGGAGTCCCGTTGCAGTACTGCGTCCATGTACATGCCGTCGTGGCGGACGGCGGCGGCGACCGGGACCTCGTTGGCGGCCGGTCCAGGTCGTACAGCGGCGGCCGGCTGTCCCGTTCGGCGAGCAGCTCCACCGCCCCGCGGAACAGGCGCAGTTCGGCCATCCCCCGGAACATCAGGGGTAGCTCATCCAGCCTCAGTGGTATGTGGCATTGCACTGACCATAAGCCCTAGGCTCGGCGCACAGCAATGGGGTCGCCGCGACAGTCCGGTGCCGGGCGTCCGAAGCCCGGGACGCCGCACGGCCCAGCTGAACGGCGAAGCGCAACATCCCAGCCCGCCCCGGAGTTGACCCGTCTCCGGCCTCACCAAAACTCCAAAAATCAGCGACCGGACGTAAAGTTGGCACACTCCTGAGAGACCTGGAACGGGTGCTGATGGAACTCGAACTCCGACACCTGCGGATGCTGTGCACGATCGCGGACACGATGAGCCTCGGCCGGACGGCCACCGTCCTGGGGTGCTCGCAGCCCGCGGTGAGTAGTCAACTGAAGCGCATCGAGCGGCTCATGGGCGAGGACCTCTTCGTCAGGGGCAGTGCGGGGGTGACACCGACGCGCTTCGGGGTCGAGGTGGTGGTGCAGGCGCGCGAGGTGGTCGCGCTGGCGAGCGTGATCGGGCGCCGGTCCACCGCGGGCCACCGCGGGACCGACCGGGTGCTGCGGGTGGCCGCGACGAATACGCCCATCCTGCCGGGGCTCCTGCAGCGGGCGCGCACCGTCCTGCCGGCGCTGACCACGCAGGTGAGCAGCGTGTACTCCTCAGCCGAGATCATCAGGCTGCTTGAGGACGACAAGCTGGACGTCGCCGTCGCTGTCGACTATCCCGGCCGGGAGCTGGGGCATTCGGATGCCGTGGTACGTCGTGGCATCGTCACCGAGCCCAGCTTTGTGGCCATGCCCGCCACCCACCCCGCGAGCGGGCAACTGGATGTGCCACTGCTCGATCTGGCGGGGGACGCCTGGTTCCTGACGCCCGATGACGGTGCGGGCTGGCCCGGTGTCTGCTACGACGCCTTCCAGGCGGCCGGCTTCACACCCGCCACCGTGCACGAGTACCTCGGTGACCGGGACCAGTTGCAGCGGATGATCGCCGACGGGCTGGGGATCTCCGTCGTCCAGGCGACGTGCAAGCCGAACCCGGGTGTGGTCGTCAAGCCGCTGGCCGGCACGCCGTTGTGGTGCCGCTATGTGCTGGTGTGGCACCGGGAGCGGGTGCCGGACGAGGTCGCGGAGACGTTCTTCGGCGCGGCCCTGGCCGCTTACGAGGAACTCATCGTCCGGGCACCGCACTTCCGGACGTGGGCCGCCCGCCATTACCGGACCCCACGGAGGCAGCCGTAGGGGGATTACAACGCCGGCACATGCCGGGGCCGTGGCCCGGCCGACCGGAGTCGACCGGGCCACGGCTTCGGGGCATCAGGTCACTGTCGTGCAGGAGAGGGCAGGAGAGGGTCAGAACGACGTGGTGACGGTGACCCCGCTGAAGTCGGTCACCGCGTACAGGCTGATGTACCGGTAGCCCGCCTCGGTGTTGTTGACGGTGATGCTCTCGGCGTTGTCGGAGTGGGTGGACTTCTCGGTGAAGGTGGACGGGCCTGCCCATGTCGTCGGGTCGTAGTAGAGGTCGGCATTGCCGCTGCCGCCGCTGGTGTTGACCTTCAGAGTGGTGGTGCCGGCCGGCAGCCAGATGTACAGGTAGTCGGTGTCACCGGCAACCCGGGACTGGTCCGACCTGAAGCAGTTCTGGCCCATCACCTGTGTTTTGGTGTCGGTGCAGGCCGCGGCCGAGCCACCCCCGTTGCCGCTGCCATCGCCCAGAGCGTCGAGCCAGGCGTCGAAGTCGGCGTCGTAGCTGGTGCCGATGTTGTTGTAGACGGCGTAGGCGCCCTGGTAGTCCCCGGTCCGCATCTTGGCCAGCATGGCCTGGATCTGGTCCGGGTGCTTCTCGGTCATGTACCGGACGGCCAGGTAACCCCACGGGTAGGTGCGGGTTTCGTCGTCGATGGCGTAGGTGTTCTGGAAGAGCTGGCTGAGCTTGTAGGTGTGCTTGGCCGCCTCGGTCAGCGCGCCGTCGTCGGTGAGGTTGCGGTAGGAGTACGAGACGTACTCCGCCTGGCCCTCGATCCACCAGACGTCCGGGACGGTGATCTGGGTGCCGAAGTCGCCCTTCATGTCGTAAATGGACTGCTGGACGTGCGCGAACTCATGGTTGAGGTTCCACGCGTTGGCCGGGAAGCCGTTGTCGGTCGGCCATTGGTAGAGGATGGAGTAGGCGATGTTGTCGGGGTCGGTCGGTGTGCCGGTCAGCGTCTCGCCGCCGTTGTCGGTGTCGTTGCCGAAGATCGCCCACGAGTAGGTCATGTAGTCGGCCCTGCTCCCGAAGATGACCATCTTCAGGTTGAAGTACTCACCAGGGATCGGCGTCGTGGTCTTGACTTGGTTCTGGTAGAACGCGACCTCGTTCGACAGGCTCGTGCAGACGTCGGACTGCTCCTTCGCTGTCAGCGCCTGCGCCATGATGGTGAAGTTGCTGCAGGCGTTGTTGATCGGCAGCGCCGCCGCGGTGAGCTGCTTCGTCAGGTCGCAGACGCCGTAGTAGGAGCACTGGTCCGGGTCCCCGGTGCTGGCCCGATAGGCGACGTGCACCCACAGGTTGTCCGTGGCACCGGTAATGGACGAGCCGTCCAGCAGACCCTTGATGAGCGGGCGGATCTTGCTCTGCAGGGCCGGTATCTGGATGAAGTTGGCCAGGTCGTTGCCCGCGTTCGAGTCGAGGACGTCGTTGTCCCCGCCGAGCAGGTCGCGGTGGTTGAGGGTGAAGTTGTAGAGCGTGTCGGTGATACGGGAATCCGTGGTGACCGCGGTGACGAAGTCCGACATCCCCGGACCGCGCCACAGCGGGGTGTAGATCGCGTTCAGCGCCCGGTCCATCTCCGGGACGGCGTCCCACGCACTGCTGGTGTAGGCGTTGAGGTACCGGCCGTAGACATCCAGGTAGTCGGCCTGCACCTGCGCGCTGTCGGTGAGGACGAACGCCTGCTCCAGCACACCGCCGTTTCCCGCACTGACGTCGTTCGCGTGGCTGCTGGCGAACAGCGTGTTGAACCCGTTCTCGACGGCGCTGCGGAGCGAGGAGTCGTACGTGCCGACATCCTGGGGGTCTCCGTACTGCACGTAGTAGCCGGCGCGCATGAAGTACATCAGCTCGTTCAGGCCGCCGGAGTCGTCACCGGTGTAGGAGCCCGCCGCGCCGGCGATGCCGTTCGCCACCGCGAGCATCTGGGACTGGTTGAACACGGCGTGCGCGTCCGAGCCGGTCAGGCTGAACAGCGGGTTGATGCAGGAGCTCCAGTCCACCGTCTTGATGTACGACACCAGGTCGCTGCCGGACCGGCCCGAGAAGTCCGACGTGGTGCACGACGTGACGGCGGCAGACTTGGCAGCACCGGCCGCATGGAGTGCCGCGTGCGCCGACAGGTGCGGCTTGGACGGCTTGGCCGAATCCAGGGCAGTCGGCTCCCCGCGCAGTTTCGCGGGCAACGGCTTGGCTCTGGTGGCGGCGGCTTGGGACCGAACGGTCTCAGCTCCGGTCGGTGTGGCTTTCCCGTGCTGTTCGGCGGCCTGCATGGCTGCGGCGGGTGCCGACGCGGCCGCTGATGAGGCATACCTGGTGTTGCTCGTCGCCGCGGCGGCCTGGGTGCTCATCAGGCCGGCGACGAGCCCTCCGGCCGCCAGACCAGCGGCCAGAACTCTGGGCAGGATGGATCGACAGTGCATCGCGTCTCCAGTGGGGGGAGCGAAGGGAAGCCGCCCGAGGAGGCGGGCAGCGATATGTAACATTGCACTGAGGTGAAGTTGTGGGCAATGCTCGGGGACCCAGCACTGTGTCCGGCTGCCCCATAACACCGACGCACAGGATGTCGACGCCTGCCTGGAAGTGAGATGCGGATGACGAGGACAGAGCCGATCGAGACGATCGCCTGGCACACCGGCGGCGAACCGTTCCGGATCGTCGTGGCCGGCCCGGCCGAGGTGAGGGGTGAGGGGCTGACCGTTGTCGAGCGCAGGGTCATCGCGACGCGGAGTGAGGACGCGCAGTGGGCGCGGGCCCTGCTGTGCGGCGAGCCGCGCGGCCACGCGGGCATGTACGGCGGGTTCCTGGTTCCGCCCGACGACACCGGCGCCCACCTCGGGGTCCTCTTCTGGCACAACCGCGGGTTCTCCACGCATGCGGGCACGGCACGATCGCCCTGGGCTCCTGGGCCTTCGCCTCGGGCCGGGTCCCGGCACCTGCCGACCGCCTGCCCGACGTGGTGATCGACGTCCCGTCCGGGCGCGGCACGGCAAGCGTGCGGACCAGCAACGGCCAGGTCCAGGACGCCACGTTCACCAACGTGCCCGCTTTCGTCCACGCGCACGGCGTCGACGTGCCGACCTCCCGCGGGAAGGTCACCGTCGACATCGCGTTCGGCGGCGCGATGTACGCGGTGGTGCCGGCCGCGTCCGTCGGGCTGCGCGTCCGGCCGCAGGACGTCACCGAACTCACCGCCGTCGGGCGGGAGATCCGCGACGCGCTGAACGCCGCCCGCGCCGCCGAGCACCCTCTCGACCCGCGGCTGTCCGGGATCTACGGGACCATCTTCACCGAGGAGACCGGGCCCACCGAACTGCGGGCCGACGGCAGCCGGCTGGTGCAGCAGCGCAACATGACGGTGTTCACGAACGGCCAGGTCGACCGGTCTCCGTGCGGTTCCGGCACGTCGGCCAGGATCGCGGTCCTGGCCGGCGCCGGCCAGGTGCGCCCGGGCGACGAGCTGCGGCACGAGTCCGTGGTGGGCTCGGTGTTTCACGCCTGGATCACCGAGCGGACCACGGTCCACGGGGTACCTGCGGTCGTCACGGCGGTGACGGGCACCGCGCACGCGGTCGGCACGTGCCGGTTCACCGTCGATCCCCGCGACGCACTCCTGCCCGGGTTCGTGCTGCGATGACCGAACTCCTCGACGCGGAGCGGGTCTTCGCCCTGGGGCCGGTCGCCGCCGTCCGGGCCGTCCACGCCGCGCTGACCGCGGGTCTCGACCCGGACGGCGACATGCCGCGGATCATCACCCCGGTGACCAACGGGCAGGGGCTGCTGATGCCGTCCGAGGCCGGCGGCTGGTTCGGGGTGAAGGTCGCGACCGTGGCCCCGGGCAACGCCGCCCTCGGCCTGAACCGCATCAACGCGACGTATCTCCTGCACGACAGCCGGACCCTGACGCCGGTCGCGATCCTCGACGGCGTCGCGCTGACGACGCTGCGCACCCCTGCGGTCTCGGTCGCCGCCTGCCTCGACCGGCTGCGCGAGCTCGCGGCGGGCGCCGCGGACGGGCTGCGGCTGGTGGTCTTCGGCGCGGGCCCGCAGGCCGAGTGGCATGTCCGGACGATCCGGGCGCATGCGCGGGTCGCCCACGTCACGGCGGTCACCCGCCGCGGCGGCGCGACGACGGCCTGGGCGGACCGCCACCTGGCCGCGGACAGCGCGGCTGTCGACGATCGCGTCCGCGCCGCGGACGTCGTAGTCGCCGCAACCTCGGCCCGCGAGCCGGTCCTCGACGGGCGACTCGTACGCGACACGGCGCTCGTGCTGGCCGTCGGCTCCCACGAGCCGTCGGTGCGTGAAATCGACGGCACGCTCATGGAACGCGCCACGGTCGTCGTCGAAGGCCGGGCGAGCGCGCTGCGCGAAGCCGGCGACGTCGTCATGGCGGTGGCGGAGGGCGGGCTCGACCCGCGCACGCTGGTGACGATGGCCGACCTGCTCACCTCGAAGGCCGCTCTGCCCCGCGACCGCCCGACGGTCGTCAAGACCACCGGGATGGGATGGGAGGACCTGGTGGTCGCCGTCGCGGCGTACCAGCAGGGAGCACGGCCGGAGTGACATCGGAGTGACATCCCCCTATTTCCGTACCATGTGAAATGGTACCTTCGCGAAAGGTTCCCGACGGACGGAGCACACGGTGGTGCGAGACGACATGCAGCCGCGCGAGAGCGCGAGCCACGACCGCGCAGTTCCGCCCCCGCTGGCGGAGTGCTTCACGCAAGGGTGGGCCGAGGCGGCTCCGGCGGTGCCGGTACTGCCCGGAGCGGCGTACGCGGCCAAACGCCGCACACTGCTGTCCGCGCGCTTCCCGGGGGAGCGGATCGTGGTCCCGGCCGGCGGCCTGAAGGTCCGGAGCAACGACTTCGACTACGCCTTCCGGCCGCACTCCGCGTTCCTCCACCTCACCGCGGACGAGGGCGCCGGCGCCGCCCCGGACAGCGTCCTCGTCCTGGAGCCGACGGGCACCGGCCACGACGCCACGGTGTTCGCCCGGCCGCGCTCCCCGCGCGACGGCGGGCCGAACGGCACCGAGTTCTACCGCGACCGCCGCTACGGCGAGTTCTGGGCCGGCCGACGCCGCACCCTGGCGGAGACCTCCGATGCCCTGGGCCTTACGGCTCTCCCCCGCGATGACCTCGCACGCGCCCTCGCGTCGGACGTCCCGACCCGGGTGGTGCGCGGCCAGGACCCGGTGGTCGACGCGGCGGCGCCGCCGGCCACCGAGGCCGAGTCCGAACTCCTCGCGTTCGTCTCGGAGTTGCGGCTGATCAAAGACGAGTGGGAGGTCGAGCAGATGCGCGCGGCCGTGGGACACACCGCGGCCGCCTTCCACGACGTGGTGGGCGAGCTGCCCACCGCGATGCGGCTCGCGCGCGGCGAGCGCTGGATCGAGGGCACGTTCAACCGGCGGGCCCGGCTGGAGGGTTACGGCCTCGGCTTCGAGACGATCGCGGCGGCCGGCGCGCACGCGTGCGTCCTGCACTGGATGCGCAACGACGGTCCCGTCCGCAACGGCGAACTCCTCCTGCTGGACGCCGGCGTGGAGACCGACACCTGCTACACCAGCGACGTGACCCGTACCCTGCCGGTCGGCGGGCGCTTCACCGACGCGCAGCGGCAGGTGTATGACCTGGTGCACGCGGCCCAGTCGGCGGGCATCGCCGCGCTGCGGCCCGGCGCGCGGTTCGGCGACTTCCACGACGCCGCGACGCGCGTCATCGCCGAGGGCCTGGACTCCTGGGGTCTGCGCCCGGGCGGCGCCGGCCTCCACGACCGGTCCCTGTACGGCCGTTACACCGTCTGCGGCACGGGACACATGCTGGGCCTGGACTGCCACGACTGCGCCGACGCCCGGAGCAGCGCATACCTGGACGGCGTCCTGGAGCCGGGCCACGTCCTGACCGTCGAGCCCGGCCTGTACTTCCAACCCGACGACCTGACGGTCCCCGCGCGCCTGCGCGGCACCGGCGTGCGGATCGAGGACGACTTCCTCATCACCGCCGACGGCGCCCTCTGTCTGTCGTCGGCCCTGCCGCGGTCCGCCGCCGACGTCGAGGCGTGGGTGACCGCCGCCCGCTGATATCGCGCGGTCCGGGGAAGCGGGTGGTGCGGACGTCGGCGTCCGCGCCACCGTGTCGACGGCGGAGGGGTCGAGCGACTGTCACGTCGTCCGCTCAGACCGCCCGTCAGTCCAGTGGACCGTCAGCTCGCGCCGCGGTCGCGTGCGGCGGGCGGGGCCGGCTCCGTGGAGTCGGCCCACAGGGAGCGGACGTTGCCGAGGTGGCGCCGCATGCACGCCTGCGCGCCCTCCTTGTCGCCGGCCAGCATCAGGTCGAGCAGTTCGAGGTGCTCCTCAGCGGACTCCACCAAGCGGCCGTTGGCGTCCAGCGCGGTGAGCCCGTACAGCCGGGAGCGCTTGCGGAGGTCCCCCACCACGTGGACCAGGTGCGCGTTGCCGGCCAGGCCCAGCAGGGCGAGGTGGAAGCGGCGGTCGGACTCCAGGTACGCGATCAGGTCGTGCCGCCGGGCGCCCTGGACGATCTCCTCGGCGAGCGGGCGCAGCGCCTCCAGCTGCTCGGCGCCGGCGACGGCCGTGACGCGTCCGATCGTGGGAACCTCGATCAGCTCGCGGATCTCCGTGTACTCGTCCAGCTCTCGCTCGGTGACCTCGGTGATCCGGAAACCCTTGTTCCGTACCGCCTCGACCAGGCCCTCCCGGGCCAGATCGAGCATGGCCTCACGCACCGGGGTGGCCGACACCCCGAGGTCGGCGGCCAAGGTGGGCGCGGAGTAGACGCCGCCGGGCCTCAGCTCGCCCGCGATGAGGGCGGCGCGCAGGGCGTTGGCCACCTGGTCGCGCAGGTGCTCCTGCACGGGAATGACACTGCGGGACGAGAGATGGCCCATGATCGATCCTCCAGACA
The DNA here is from genome assembly GCF_036010505.1 of Streptomyces sp. NBC_01197. Taxonomy (NCBI): domain Bacteria; kingdom Bacillati; phylum Actinomycetota; class Actinomycetes; order Kitasatosporales; family Streptomycetaceae; genus Streptomyces; species Streptomyces sp. NBC_01197. The sequence goes on along the minus strand of NZ_CP108569.1, from coordinate 6,675,014 downwards.
CACGTGGGCATCAGTATACAATGTCACGTTGCCCAGAAGTCGCCGCGGCCCCGGGCCATGCGGGCGGGTACGACCTGCGTCCACCCGCCCAGCCACCCGGCGGTCCACCGGCTGCGGCCGGGTGGATCCCACCCGTACCCACATCATCAGGCGACGACAGAACCACTCAAAGACTCATGAACCGCCCTCCGAGTCCTCATCGGCCAGAATCAGATAGAGCTTCTTCCGGGATTCGCTGATCACGGCCATCGCCTTCTTGCGCTGCTCCGGCGTACCGGTCCTGAAGACCTGGCCGAAAGCTTCCATCAGACCGAAGCCGGCCTGCCGGATCTCGTTCACCGTCTCCCAGTCACCGCCACGCCCGGCCCCCTCCCAAGGAGCGTCCGGCCCCTCGTCGGCGGCCGTGCGCCCCGGCTCGGTGAGCGTGAACAGCTTCTTGCCGCCCTCGCTCTCGCTGGCGATCAGGCCTTCGTCCTCCAGCAGCTGGAGCGTCGGGTAGACGGAGCCGGGGCTGGGGCGCCAGGCCCCGCCACTACGCTCGCCGATCTCCTGGATCATTTCGTAGCCGTGCATCGGCCGGTCCTTGAGCAGAGCCAGGATCGACGCGCGCACATCACCGCGCCGCGCCCTCCCCCGGGGCCCGCCCCTGCCGCCGCGCCCGCCGAACGGGCCGCCGAACGGCGGACCGAACGACCCGAAGGCGCCGCGACGCCCCTCGAAGTCACCCTCGCCGTGATGGCCGGGGCCGCCGTGCCCCTGTCCATGTACGTGTCCATGGGAACGCATCGCACTCACTTCCTTACATCGTTGATCTGTCGCGATGCGTCAACGATATATCGGGACTGTTCTTTTGGCAATGTTTTCCGGGCCACGTCCCCGCAAGTGGCCTTGGCCTGCGGTGTTGCCACGCGCCTACCGTCTGTCCCATGCGCATACGAATCGTCGACGCCTTCACGGACCGCCCCTTCGCCGGCAACCCGGCCGGGGTGCTGCTCCTCGACTCCTTTCCGGACGACGACTGGCTCCAGAGCGTGGCAGCGGAGGTGAACCTCTCCGAGACGGCCTTCGCCCACCCGCTTCCCGCCGGCGGCGAGGCCGACTGGGCGCTGCGCTGGTTCACCCCGGCCACCGAGGTCGACATGTGCGGCCACGCCACCCTGGCCACCGCCCACGTCCTGCACACCACGGGCGCGGCGACGGGCACCGTCCGCTTCGCGGCGCGCTGCGGGCCGCTCACCGCGACGACCCGCGAGAACGGTTCGATCACGCTTGACTTCCCCACGTCGCCGCTCACCGAGGAAGCCGTCCCGGCCGGCCTCAGCGAGGCACTGGGCGTCCGGATCACCGGGGTACGGGACACCGGACCGCACATCGGGGACCTGCTCGTCGAGGTCGCCGACGAGCAGACGGTCCGCTCACTGTCACCCGACTCCGCTGCGCTGAAGGCCCACTCCCGGCGGGGCATCATCGCGACCGCCGGGGCGGACGACCCCTCGCTCGGCTACGACTACGTGTCGCGCTGCTTCTTCCCCCGCGTCGGTATCGACGAGGACCCGGTAACCGGCAGCGCCCACACCGCGCTGGCCCCGTTCTGGTCGGCCCGGCTGGGCCGCGACGACCTGACGGGCCTCCAGGCCTCGGCACGCTCCGGTCTCGTACGGACGTCACTGCGCGGCGACCGCACACTGCTCACCGGCAGCGCGGTCACCGTCATCGACGGCGAACTGCACGTCTGAGAAGGGTGGCGACGGGGAGAGGGCGGCAGAGAAGCCGCCCATGCAGAAAACGGTGAAGGGGGCGTACGGCAGTCCCGTACGCCCCCTTCACCGCACCGCAGGATCACCGCAGCGCCGGCCCCGCGGCAGCCGCTCACCCGGTGGGCAGCCACCCCACCTTCCCGGCGAGCAGCGCGTATCCGACGAACGCCCCGATGTCGAGCAGCGAGTGCGCGACGACCAGCGGCCCGACCCGCCCCCACCGCCGGTAGAGCAGCACGAACACCACACCCATCGCCACATTTCCGAGGAACCCGCCGACCCCCTGGTAGAGGTGGTACGAACCACGCAGCACCGCGCTCGCCGCCAGGGCGGCCATCGGGGTCCATCCGAACTGCCCCAGTCTGCGCAGCAGATACCCGACGACGATGACTTCCTCCAGTACGGCGTTCTGCACCGCCGAGAGGATCAGCACCGGGATCTTCCACCACACATCGGGCAGCGACTCCGGCACCACAGTCAGATTGAACCCGGTGGCCCGCGCGCCCAGGTAGAAGGCGAGGCCCACACTGCCGATCCCCGCCGCGATCACCACCCCTCGGCCGATGTCGGCCCGGAGCCGCGTCCGGTCGAGGCCGATCGCGCGCAGCCCCGACCCCTCGCGCAGCAGCAGATGCACCACCAGCGCGACCGGCACCAGGGCCGTCGCGATTCCGAAAAGCTGCCAGGCGAGATCCAGCCATGGCCGCCCCGGCGCGTACGACCCGTTGAGATTGGCGGCCTGGTGTTTGAGCCCTCCTGGTTTCGTCAGTGCCCCGATAAAGCTGATCAGCGCCGAAACGCCGCTCGCGCCGAGCGAGAGTGCGAGTACCAGCACCGTCTCGGACCGCAAGAACCGCTGCGGCGCCCCCTCTGTGGGAGCAAAATCAGCCACGCGCTCGCCCTCCGCCTGCACACCTGCCTCCAGTTGGCCAATCGCGCCTCATCCCCACCACCGTGCCACCAGGGTCTCGAATACAGGTACGAAGGTCGCGGACGACAGGCCGGGGGACGGGCGCCAATTCGATGGCGCGCTCCCCCTTTTCCTGGTTCACCTTCAGGGGAGGAACACCACCGCATGGGACGTCACAGCTTGCCCGATGACCTCACGGCACCGGCAACCCGGCCCCGTTCCGGTGCACGGCGGCGTCGTACGGTCGCCATCGCCACCGTGCTTGTCCTCGGTGTGGCGGCGGGTACGGACGTGGCTGTCGAGCGCGGCATGTTCGGGCTCTCCGGCCCCTGCCACGGGTCCGCGGTGAAACTGCGCACGGTGGCATCGCCCGATATCGTCCCGGCCGTACGCACCGCTGCCGAGCGGGCCCGCAGGGACCATGTGCGGTCCGACGGCCGGTGCCTGGACATCGCGGTCACAGCACGCGACTCGTACCGGGGTCGCGCACGAACTGGGCACCACCACCGCCAGACCGGGGTACGAGATATGGCTGCCCGACTCCGAGGCGTGGGCGGGCCGGGTCCAGGACACCGGTGAGAACGTCCTCTCACCCCTGCCTCCAGCATCGCGGAGTCCCCGGTCACCCTGGCCATGGTGCCCTCGGCCGCCAAGGCGCTGGGCTGGCCGGACAAGACCTACACCTGGGCCGGGCTCACCGCGGCGGCCACCGGCTCGGGCAGGATCCATATCGGCACCGCCGACCCGGCCCGCAGCGCCACCGGGCTGCTCGCGCTCAGCAGCATCGCCCAGTCACCGGGCCGGGCAGCAGGGGGCGACACCCAGGTCGCCGCCACCGCCAAAGTGCTGTCCCGGCGCACCTCGGACGCGGATTCCAAGGTGCTCGGCACACTCGCGCACGACGGGTCCGGTACGGAGAAGGACGACGCCCCCCACCACAACCAGCCCCTGGTCCCGTCCGAGCAGGCGGCCTTCGCGCACAACACGGCGCGGGGCAGCGCCCAGAAGCTGCGGCTGTTCTACCCCAAGGACGGCACACCCCAGCTGGACTACCCGTACACGGTGGTCGACGAGGCGGAGCCGACCACCCATCAGAGCCGGGCCGCGATGCGGTTCATGACCTACCTCCGCGAGGGCGCCAGCCGCGCCGAGCTGGACCGGCGGGGCTTCAGACTCCCGGACCGCCCCGCGACGGCGAGCCGGGTGGAGGCGGCGGGCGGGCGCACCCCGCAGCCGTACACCGACGCCTCACCGGAGCCTCCGTCCGACGACGTCCTCGACGAGACGCTCGGCATGTGGACCATCACGGTCCAGAGCGCCCGGCTGACCACCGTCGTCGACGCGTCGGGCTCGATGTCCACCCCTGTGCCGGGGAAGGGCGGGCAGACCAGGATGGACATCACCAAGGCGGCCTTGCTCAAGGCCCTCGACCAGTTCACGCCGGAGGACGAGATCGGGCTCTGGGACTTCGCCACGCACCTCGACGGCACGCACGACTACCGCAAGCGGGTGCCGACGGTCCGCCTCGGCGGTCCGGTCAAGGGCGGCGGGACCCAGCGCGACCGGCTCTCCGCGGCCTTCTCGGCGCTGCAGCCCGTACCGGGCGGTGCCACCGGTCTGTACGACACCACGCCGGCGGCGTTCCAGGACGCCCGGAGGACCTATGCCCGCGGGAAGTTCAACGCGGTGGTGGTGCTCACCGACGGCGTCAACGAGGACGACCACGGCATCTCCCGCAGCGCCCTGATCGCCAAGCTCCGGGAACTCACCGACCCCCGGCGCCCCGTGCCGCTGATCATGATCGCGGTGGGCCCCGACACGGACAGGACCGAGGTCGAGCAGGTCGCCGGGGCGACGGGGGCGCGGGGTACCAGGTGAGTGACCCCTCTCAGATCAACTCGGTCCTGCTGAAGGCGGTCATGGCGCTCGGCTGGCGCTGACCCGGGCGCACCCCTGGGAGAGCGCCCGCCGCACCTTCACAGGCCGCAAGCCGCCACCGTCGCCGGCACACCCTCCGGCCAGGAGTGCACCGGTTCGCCGCCCGCCATCAGCTCGGCGTACCGCCGGGTGGTGAGCGCCAGCGCCTCGCGCCGCCCGTGCCCCGCCTCCAGCGCCCGGTGGAACGTGTCCACCTGCCAGGAGGCACCGTTCGTCCGGCGCCTGCACCGCTCCTCGATGACACCGAGGCAGCGGTCGCGGTCCGCGGCCTCGATACCCCAGGCGTCGAGCCCCGCGGCGGCCAGCGGCAGCAGCTCGTCCCGGACGAGGCGCACCGCGGGCACCGACGTGACGCCGCCGGAGCGCCCTGCCCTCGGCCACTCCAGTCCGGCGTCGATTCCGTGCCGGCAGGCCGCGTCGAAGTTACGTGCCGCGGCCTCGAAGGGCAGCCGCCGCCACACCGGACGGGGAGCATCGGCGAGCGCCCTCACCAGCCCGTAGTAGAAGGCCGCGTTGGCCATCACATCCATGACGGTGGGCCCGGCGGGCAGCACCCTGTTCTCGACCCGCAGATGGGGTACGCCGTCGGCCACGTCGTAGACCGGGCGGTTCCAGCGGTAGACGGTCCCGTTGTGCAGGACGAGTTCCTGGAGGCGCGGCACCCCGCCGTCGTCGAGCACCCGCAGCGGGTCCTCGTCGTCGCACAGCGGCAGCAGCGGCGGAAAGTACCGGAGGTTCTCCTCGAAGAGGTCGTACGCCGAGTCGATCCAGCGCTCGCCGAACCAGGTCCGCGGCCGCACCCCCTGGGCCCGGAGTTCCGGCGGGCGCACATCGGTCGCCTGGAGGAAGAGCGGCGGCCGCGACTCCCGCCACAGCTCCTTGCCGAACAGGAAGGGCGAGTTGGCGCCCAGCGCGACCTGCACGGCGGCGACGGCCTGCGCCGCGTTCCACACATCGGCGAAGCGCGCCGGAGTGACCTGAAGGTGCAACTGCACCGACGTACAGGCCGCTTCGGGCACGATCGACGAGGAGGTGCAGGTCAGCTGCTCGACACCGGATATGTCGAGGTCGAAGTCCTCACCGCGGGCCGCGCACATCTGATCGTTGAGCAGGGCGTAGCGGTCGGCCGACGAGAGGTTCGCGCTGACGAGATCCTGCGGGTCGAGTGTCGGCAGGATTCCGATCATCATGATCCCGGCGTCGACTTCGGCTGCTTTTCTGTGCGCGTACGCGAGACCGGTGCGGAGCTCCTCGGCCAGCTGGTCGAAGACCCGTCCGCCCAACCGGTGCGGGATAATATTCACTTCGAGATTGAACATCCCGAGTTCCATCTGGAAATCACGGCTGGCGATCCGGTCGAGAACCTCCTCATTCACCATCCGGGGCATGCCGTCGGCGCCCGTGAGATTGAGTTCGATCTCCATCCCCATGAGATTCCTCGGGCTGTCGAACCTCTTCTCTTCCAATAGTCGCTCCAGCACCTCCAGACACTGCTGTAGCTTTCTCCGGTACTGCTGCCGACCCGACGGATCGACACCGCCGGCCTCCAGCTTCTCCCCCATCGCTGCACCCCTCCACGAGTGTGCGGCCACGGCGGCCGCCCGGGTCACGGTCGATAATGCCCACAGTCTGCGATCCGTAACTCCCCACCCGGAGTCAGGAGCGAGTATGGTTACGAGAAGATGACGTGTGGCACATTCACCAGGCAGACGCCTGGAGCAATTTCCAAGCGTGTGAAGCCCGGTGGGCACGGTGAAAACGACCGACGGTTTTCGGCCGACCACTCACATGAAGAACCGTGAGGCCACAGAAGCGCGCATACGTTAAATCGGGATAATCTCCGCAGAAGAAAGACCGGATAGCAACTTGTTTGCAATATCCACGTCAGCTAGTTGAAACCCCGCGTGAACACGTGTCGTATAAACTCCGCAGACGAGGCAGAGAGTTGGCGCCCCGGCCCCCGGAGAGTGCGGTACCCCTCCATGCCCCACGGCCCCCCTCTGCCCCTGCCTGCTGACAGTGCTGTCCGCACAGCCCACGCATCAACGTGTCTCCGAAGTGAGAGGCGACCACATCATGCCGCTGTATGTCCCTCCGGCTCCCGCGCCGGCCCTGCGCAGCGTCCTCGCGGCACTCGGCTCCCCCACTGCCGTACGCGAGGCCCGAACCCCGGCTCTCCGCTCCGCCCCGGGGCCACTCACCCCCGAACTGCCCCTTCCCGTCTACGTACTGGACCAGATCATGCCGAGCGGCGGGACCCCACGCACCCGGCTCACCGGCTGGCGGTTCCTGATCCGCAGCGGCGACCACGCCGTGGCCGCCGCGGACACCAAGCTCACCGCCGACGGCTGGACCTTCTCGCACTTCTTCGAGGGCCCCTACGCCACCGCCACCGGCAGCGCACTGCGCCGGGCCGAGGCGATGGACACACCGTTCCAGCCCAGGCTGCTGTCCGTGCCTGAGCTCTACATGCTGACACTGTGGCTGCACGGCGACACCGGCGCCGACGCCTCGGTCTCCGGCACCATGCCGGCCCCCACGGACCTGCTGGTGCCCCTCGCACCCGCACCACCCGGCATCGCCGCGCACCGCCCCCACCGGGTGTCGGAACTGCTGCCGGTGATGACTATGAGGCTGTCACCCCCGCTGCTGGGCTCTCCCGCCTGACGGCTGCCGGCCAGCACCGCGCGCCCCGCGACCACCGACAGGTCGCGGGGCGCGGCGCTCTTTCTGCCCATCCGGTCTAGCCCGGCCGGGCCACCTCCGAACCACCCGAACAGGCAGTCAAGTTGACCTGAACCGTCCGCACGGGTGATGCGTCCTTATGCTGTAGCAAGTGCTGCCGTGAAATCCCTGCGGATTGACGCCCGTAGGGCAACACTGGGATCACCGACTGATCGGGGGGCGGCCATGAAATCCGCATCGAGCCGCAGGACACTCACTACAACGCAGCGAAAGAACGCATCCATGTGCCAGCACCAGCCAACCTGCCCGTCAGCCACCTCTGCCGACCGGGAGGCCGCGCTCCTCGTGGCGCACCACCCGGAGCAGGGCTGGAGTCTGCTGTGCAACGGCGTTCTCATCTTCGAGGACACCGGTGAACTGCTGCCCGACGGCCAGATCATCGCGCCGCACCGCCCACTGGGCTCAGGACTGGCGACCGCCGCCTGACCCTGCTCAGTACCGAGGAACAGAACTGGCACAGCCGACGAAGGGCCGGCCCGGGAGACATCCCCGAACCGGCCCTCCCGCATGTCCGTCAGTTGTCGTACGCGTCCAGCGGCGGGCACGAGCAGACGAGGTTGCGGTCGCCGAAGGCTCCGTCGATCCTGCGCACCGGAGGCCAGTACTTGTCGGCGGGCGAGACACCGGCCGGGAAGACGGCCTCCTCGCGGGTGTAGCCGTGGTTCCACTCACCGCCCAGCGCTGCCGCGGTGTGCGGGGCGTTGCACAGCGGATTGTCGTCCTCCGCCCACTCGCCCGACGCGACCTTCTCGACCTCGGCGCGGATCGCGATCATCGTGTCGCAGAACCGGTCGAGCTCCGCCAGGTTCTCGCTCTCGGTCGGCTCGATCATCAGCGTTCCGGCCACCGGGAACGACATCGTCGGCGCGTGGAAGCCGTAGTCGATGAGGCGCTTGGCGATGTCGTCGACGCTCACACCGGTCGCCTTGGACAGCGGTCGCAGATCGACGATGCACTCGTGCGCGACCAGCCCCTCGGGGCCCGTGTACAGCACCGGGTAGTGCGGTTCGAGGCGCTTGGCGATGTAGTTGGCGGCCAGCACGGCCACCTGCGTCGCCCGCTTGAGCCCCTCGCCACCCATGAGACGTACGTACGCCCAGGAGATCGGCAGGATGCCCGCGGAGCCCCACGGGGCGGCCGAGACCGGACCGACGCCCGTCGCGGGGCCGGCGGCCGGCTGGAGCGGATGGTTCGGAAGGTACGGCGCCAGGTGGGCCCGTACGCCGACCGGGCCGACACCGGGGCCGCCGCCGCCATGCGGGATGCAGAAGGTCTTGTGCAGGTTGAGGTGCGAGACGTCCGAGCCGAACTTGCCGGGCTTGGCGAGCCCCACGAGCGCGTTCAGGTTGGCCCCGTCGACGTACACCTGACCGCCCGCGTCGTGCACGGCGGCGCAGATGTCGGTGATGTGCTCCTCGAAGACACCGTGGGTCGACGGGTAGGTGACCATCAGTACGGACAGCTCGTCGCGGTACTGCTCGATCTTGGCGTTCAGGTCCTCGACGTCGACGTCGCCGTCCTCGCGGGTCTTCACGACGACGACCTTCATACCGGCCATCACGGCGCTGGCGGCATTGGTGCCGTGCGCCGAGGACGGGATGAGGCACACGGTGCGCGCGGTGTCGCCGTTGGCCCGGTGGTAGGCGCGTACGGCCAGCAGCCCGGCCAGCTCGCCCTGCGAGCCCGCGTTGGGCTGGAGCGAGACCTTGTCGTATCCGGTGACCTCGGCGAGCCGCTCCTCCAGCTCGTGGATGAGCGTCAGATAGCCCTCTGCCTGCCCGGCCGGTGCGAAGGGGTGGATCGCGCCGAACTCGGGCCAGGTGACCGGCTCCATCTCGGTGGTGGCGTTGAGCTTCATGGTGCAGGAGCCGAGCGGGATCATGCCGCGGTCCAGCGCGTAGTCACGGTCGGCGAGCTTGCGCAGGTAGCGCAGCATCGCCGTCTCGGAACGATGCTGGTGGAAGACCGGGTGGGTGAGAACGGTGTCCTCCCGCAGCAGCCCTGCGGGCAGCGCGTCGGCGGTCCGCTCGTCGAGCGCCTCGATGTCGCCGTCGGCGCCGAAGGCGGCCCAGACGGCGGCCAGCTGGGTGCGTGTGGTGGTCTCGTCGCAGGAGACGGAGATCAGGTCCGCGTCGACCTGGTGCAGGTTGACCCCGCCCTCACGGGCGGCGGCGGCGACCTCTGCGGCCCTGCCCCCGGTCCGTACGGTGAGGGTGTCGAAGTAGTCGCCGTGCACGACGTCGACGCCCGCGGTACGCAGCCCCTCGGCGAGGATCGCCGCGTACCGGTGGGTGCGCCGGGCGATCTCGCGCAGACCGTCCGGGCCGTGGTAGACCGCGTACATCCCGGCCATCACGGCGAGGAGCACCTGCGCGGTGCAGATGTTGCTGGTGGCCTTCTCGCGGCGGATGTGCTGCTCACGAGTCTGGAGGGCCAGCCGGTACGCCTTGTTGCCGTCGGCGTCGACCGAGACGCCGACGAGCCGCCCCGGCAGGCTGCGCGCGAACTTCTCACGTACGGCCATGAACCCGGCGTGCGGTCCGCCGAAGCCCATCGGGACGCCGAACCGCTGGGTCGTACCGACCGCGATGTCCGCTCCCAGCTCTCCGGGCGAGGTGAGCAGCGTCAGCGCCAGCAGATCGGCGGCGACGGTGACGACGGCACCCAGCTCGTGCGCCTGCTCAATGACGGGCGCGATGTCCCGGACCCGGCCGGAGGCGCCCGGGTACTGGAGCAGCACGCCGAACACACCGCGCTCGGCCACATCGGCCGGGATGCCGTCACTGAGGTCGGCGACGACGACCTCGACACCGGCCGGCTCGGCGCGCGTCTCGATCACCGCGACGGTCTGCGGGAGGGCGTCGGCGTCGATCAGGAAGACACCGTTCTTGACCTTGCCCACGCGGCGCGCGAGGGACATCGCCTCGGCTGCCGCGGTGCCCTCGTCCAGCAGCGAGGCGCCCGAGGTGGGCAGGCCCGTCAGATCAGCGACAACGGTCTGGAAGTTCAGCAGCGCCTCCAGGCGCCCCTGGGAGATCTCCGGCTGGTAGGGCGTGTACGCCGTGTACCAGGCGGGGTTCTCCATGACGTTGCGCAGGATGACCGGCGGGGTGAACGTGCCGTAGTAACCGAGCCCGATCATCGGGGCGAGGACCTGATTGCGGTCGGCGAGCGAACGCAGCTCGGCGAGGACCTCGGCTTCGGTGCGGGCGTCCGGGAGGTTCAGCGCCTCGGCACTCTTGATCACCTCGGGTACGGCGGCCGATGTGAGCTCCGAGAGCGATCCGTAACCGACGTGGGCGAGCATCTTGGCCTGATCCCCCGCGTCGGGCCCGATGTGGCGCTGTTCGAAGGGGATGCCACGCTCCAGCTGGGAGAGCGGAATGCGGTGAGCAGTCATGGCGGAGGCCTCCTGGTCGTTACGACCTGCGAGGGGTACCACGGCACGGGTACCCGGACGGCCTCCCCCTCTGTCATCTCAACCTGAGAGTTTCACCGGCCCGCCGCTCGACGCGCCCGCTTTCACCGTCGGTGAGGTAGGGATCCGGGCGTGCCCGCCCGACGCCCGCCCTGCTTTCCAGAGTGACCTCGTCCGCGCGGTACGTGTGCCTGAGAGATTCCGGGGAGGATTTGCTCCTTCGGCGCCCCCGGACAACGCGTCCGAAGAGCTCTCCCGCGCGGGGTCAGCAGCCAGTGGCCAGCCTACCAGCGAGCCACTTCGCACGGTGTTCGAGTGGCCGATGCCACGGTTCTGGACTTCCCTGAGAGGGAGACCTTCGCCGGGGGCGGGAGACATGGTGATCCGTTGCGATCAGTTGGAGGGACCGTGCAGAGCGACATAGATCCGCGCAGCCTGATCGGCCGCAAGGCGTTCGACCTCAATGGCCTCAAGATAGGCACGGTTGACGAGGTCTACCTCGACGACGCCACCGGGGTGCCCGAGTGGGCCGCGGTACGTACCGGACTGTTCAGCCGGGACGCGTTCGTCCCGCTGAAGCCGAGCGAACTGGTCAGGGAAGCCCTGCGAGTGCCCTTCGACCGCAACCTGATCAAGGAAGCACCGGGCTTCGGCGTCGGCCGCCATCTCTCGCCCGAACAGGAACTCCAGCTCTACCACCACTACGGGCTCGGTATCTCGGCCCCCACGCCGCCGCCTCCCGACCGGGACTTCGGCCGGCTCGCGGGCGAAGAGGAACGCGCCTGAGCCTCCGGCTCCGCCCCGGCAGCCGCTGCTTCCCCGGGCCGCCCGGGCTGCCTCTCACCGGTGTCCGCTTCCTCCCCCACGGCCGGGCTGTCCGGCCCGCCCGGGGCAGTCGCGGCAGCCCGGACCAGCGGCAGCGGATCCGACGGCTGCAGCGCGGGGTCGTCGACCCTGAAGGTCCGCACCCGGCCGGGCTCGGTCGCGTACGGATCCTCGAACCGCACCGTCACCCGGCCCACGCCACTGCCCTGCACCCACCCCGCGCCGTACTCGTCATGGCGCACATCGTGCCCGGCGAGCCAGCGGCGGCCGGTGCCGGGCGGCGGCTCGTCCACGAGTGGCTCCGGCGGCGCCGCGGGGCCGGGCACCGCCTCTTCCGCCGCGAGCTCCAGCACGGCCGCCCGCTCGGTGGCCGCCCGCTCGGTGGCCGCCCGCTCCGTGGCCGCCTGCGCGAACAGATCCTCCTGAGTGAAGTCCGCGAGGCCGCTGACGCCCACCCCGAGCAGCCTCACGCCGCCCGTGGTGTCCACGGCCTCCAGCAGCCGTCCCGCGGCCTCGCGCACGACCTCCGGGTCGTCCGTGGGCCCCCGGAGCGTCTCGGAACGGGTCAGCGTCGAGAAGTCGTACCGCCGGACCTTCAGCACCACCGTCCGCCCGGACCGTCCGGCGTCCCGCAGCCGCTCCACGCACCGGCCGGCCAGCCTCACCACCTCCGCCCGCACCCGTACCCGGTCGTGCAGGTCCACGTCGAAGGTGTCCTCGACCGAGACCGACTTGGCGTCCCGGTCCGAAACCACGGGCCGGTCGTCGTGGCCGAGCGCCATCCGGTACAGCGCTGCGCCGTGCGCCTTGCCCAGCAGCCGGACGAGCTCGTCCTCACCCGCCTCTGCCAGATGGGACACGGTGGTCATCCCGGCCCTGCGCAGATGCTCACCGGTCGCCGGCCCCACGCCCGGCAGAATTCGTACGGAGAGGGGGGCGAGCAGCTCGCGCTCGGTGCCCGGTTCTATCAGGACCAGGCCGTCCGGCTTGGCCCGCTCCGAGCCGATCTTCGCCAGCATCTTGGAGCCGGCGAGGCCCACCGACCCGCTGAGCCCCGTGACCGCCAGGATGTCCCTGCGCAGCTGCTCACCGGCGCGCCGGGCCGACCGGCTGCCGTCGGCGACTCCGCCCGCCTCCAGGTCGACGAAGGCCTCGTCCAGGCTCAGTGGCTCGACCAGCGGCGAGAGCCGCCGGAGCAGCTCCATGACCTGGCCGCTCACCTCGCGGTAGAGCCCGAAGCGCGGGACCAGATAGGCGGCGTTCGGACAGAGCCGACGGGCCTGCGCCATCGGCATCGCCGAATGCACCCCGAAGATCCGGGCCTCGTACGAGGCCGTCGACACCACTCCGCGCGGCCCCAGCCCGCCGACCACCACCGGCTTCCCGCGCAGGCTCGGCTTCGCCGCCTGTTCCGCGGCGGCGAAGAAGGCATCCATGTCCAGATGCAGGATGGTCGGTACAGCTCTCACACCACCGATGCTGCCTCACGGCACTGACAATCGGGGCTCTGCGGTGCGCTGGCCCGTCAGACAGCGCGGTTGCGGCGCCTGGCCAGTTCGTCGGCCGGGTTGTGGCCGATCAGGGTCTCGCCGGTGTCGACCCGTTCGCCGTGCAGCTGCGAGAGGGCGCTCTCCACGTCCCGCCACACGACCCCGACGGCGATTCCGAAGATCCCCTGGCCGCCCTGGAGCAGGCCGACCACCTCGTCGGGCGAGGAGCACTCGTACACCGTCGCGCCGTCGCTCATCAGCGTCATACGGTCGAGGTCGCAGGCCCCGCGGTCTCTGAGGTGGTGGACCGCCGTACGGATGTTCTGGAGGGCCACACCGGTGTCCAGGAACCGCTTCACGATCTTGAGGACGACCACGTCCCGGAAGCTGTAGAGACGCTGGGTGCCCGATCCCTGGGCGGGCCGCACACTCGGCTCGACCAGTCCCGTGCGCGCCCAGTAGTCGAGCTGCCGGTAAGTGATCCCGGCCGCCGCGCAGGCGGTCGGCCCCCGGTAGCCGACGGTGTCGGTCGTCGGTTCGGCCGCTGAGCCGTGAAGCGGATACGGCACTCCGTCCCCCGGACCCAGTCCGGGGAGATCCCCTGCCACATCTTCGCCGGTGCTTCTCACGCCGACCTCCGTCCTTGAACTGCCCACTCGACGGTAGGCAGTCACTTGAGGTGCGTCAACGATCGCCACACTCGGCACGCCGAGTGATAATCACCCCAGGAGTGGTTTCGCGTGCCCCTCTCCGGGGAAAGGCTTGCCGGATGCGCTGACGACCCGAGCGGAGCGTCACTGGCTGTTCGTCCCGAAGTCCTCCGGAGAAATCTGGTCGAGGAACTCGCGGAACTTCTCCACCTCGTCCTCCTGCTCGTCAGGAATGGCGATTCCCGCATCGTCGAGCACTCCGTCACTGCCGTAGATCGGCGTCCCGGTGCGCAGAGCGAGCGCTATGGCGTCGGAAGGCCTCGCACTCACCTCGACCCCGCTCGCGAAGACCAGCTCCGCGAAGAAGACCCCGTCGCGCAGATCGGTGATGCGCACTTCCGTGAGCTCCTGGCCGACCGCTTCGAGGACATCCTTGAAGAGGTCATGGGTCAGCGGCCTTGCTGGAGCCATGCCCTGCTGGGCGAAGGCGATCGCGGTCGCCTCACCAGGGCCGATCCAGATAGGGAGATACCGGTCGCCTCCCACTTCACGCAGGAGCACGATCGGCTGGTTGGAGGGCATTTCCACCCGGACACCCACAACGTCGAGCTCGTTCACACAGCAACCCTAGGACGTGCCCGGCAGGTTTGGGTAGTCGGGCACCCCCGTGATCAGTACAACCGGACCCGGAGAGAGGTCTGCACGAGCGCCGCGTGAAGCCGCACGGTCAGTGCTGCCAGGTCCTTCGTGGTCGTATCCGCGTCCGCTCTGGTCTGCGGATTGCGGTTCAGCCGAAGGGGGGCGACGACCTGCTCGATCAGCCCGGACTCACGGTCGGCGGCCGCTTTCATGGCACGCAGATGCCGCGGTTCCAGACCGAATCGGCCCAGGTCCGCGACAAGCCCGGCCACATTCACGGCCTCCGCGTCGTATCCGCCCTCAGGGAGCGGCGACAGCAGGCCGTACGACTCCCATTCCGCGAGGTCGTCAGCGCTGATCCCGGCGGCCGCGAGCAGCTCTTCCCGGCCGACCCGGGACGCCGTGGGCCCGCCAGCGCCGCCGTCCGGCGCTCCGTCCGCGGGCTCGCGGACGGCACCGGGGGCGGGCAGCTGGATCTGCTCGCCCCGGCCCAGTGCGTCGAGGTGGTCCCGGATGACCTTCAGCGGCAGATAGTGGTCGCGCTGCATCCGCAGGACCTGAGCCAGCCGCTCGACGTCCGCGGTACCGAACTTCCGGTACCCGGACGACGTACGCTGCGGCTCGACCAGCCCTTCGGCCTCCAGAAAGCGGATCTTGGAGATCGTGACTTCGGGAAACTCTTCCCGGAGCAGATTCAGGACCGTGCCGATACTGACAAGCCGGTCGTCGTCGGTGGCGGTGCCGTCGCCGGCACCGCCTGTCGATGATTGCCGCATGGGCCTTCCCTGACGGGTCACACGCCCCGCTGGCTCGCGTAGAAGACCAGCCGGTACTTGCCGATCTGCACCTCGTCACCATTGGCGAGCACGACGGCGTCGATACGCTCACGGTTGACGTACGTGCCGTTCAGGCTGCCGACGTCCGAGACGGTGAAACCGCCGTCGGCACCCCTGCGGAACTCCACATGCCGCCTCGACACGGTGACGTCGTCGAGGAAGATGTCGCTCTGCGGATGGCGGCCGGCCGTGGTCAGATCGCCGTCCAGCAGGAAGCGGCTCCCCGAGTTCGGGCCGCGGCGGACGACGAGGAGCGCGGAGCCGAGGGGCAGGGCGTCGACGGCCGCCTGGGCCTCAGGAGAGAGCGAGGGCGAAGCGGTCTGCCCTGTCACCTCAGCCTCGTACGCCTCGAGGCCGGAGATGGAGATCGTCGAAGTGGTCTCCGAGGGCCGCTCGGGCACCCCGGCGCGCAACGGCGCTCCACAGTTGGAGCAGAACCGACTGTCCTCGGCATTGCGGTGGCCGCACCTCGTGCAAACCGGCATGGATGCATCCTCCTGCCGCGACTGCCCTGCGTGGGCGTTGGTTGCGTACGGATCGGAGGGCAACCCTCGACCCGTACTTGAGGGTGATGCTTCCCCAAAACCTATGCGGCCCTGACCCGCAGGGTCAACAGACGACGCACCCTGATCACCCGAAATGTCGCGACCGGGCCGACCCACCTCGTCCCGGAACAGCGGGCGGTCGCCACCCTGGTCCTCGCCCTCCACATGGCGCGGGGCGCGGTGTCGCGCGCTGTCCTCACGTGCGCTCTTGCCGAACAATTTCCCAAACAACTTCACGGGCGATTCCCCTTGACCGAAACAGACCCGCCCGTGGGGCAGGACGAACTCTCAATGAACACACCTGCCGAACCGGACATCCTTACAACGTCCGTACCCCCCAGACAGTTTCCACCACACACCCCGCTATCCGTGCGCCGACCCCCCGCAACCTCGTGGCCTTGTCCCCCGGCCCTCACGCGCCCCCGCCTCACTGTGAGGAGGACCGAGCGTAGTCAGGCCGCTTCGCCGGTCGCAAGGCGTCCACAACGATCTTCTGTGCAGGCGTCACAGTGGCTGTGGCCTGCTCCTTCTCCAGAGTCTGCACCACTCCGCCCGGAATATTCAGCGCGGGCTCCAAGTCGGCCGGTTTCCCGATGACCTTGAAGGTGTACGGCGCGCTGATCTTCTCCGTGTCCACCTGGATCCCGCCGCCCACGTCGGAGAAGTAGGTGTCACCCACGACCCGGACGCCGTTGACCTGAATCGCCTCGGCGCCGGCCGCCCGCAGCTCCTGGACCGTGTCGAGCAGCATGTCCGCCTGGACCGTCTTGTGAGGGTCGTTGACGAGCAGGGTGATACCGGGGCCCTGGGCGGCGACCGTGCCGGCCAGGATGCCGAGCTGACGCGCTTTCTCGTTCGTCTGCTTACGCGCCTCCTCGGCCTGGTCCGAACTGCTCTCCAACTCGCTGCGCTGGCTCTGCAGACGCTGCTTCTCGTCGTCCAGGCGCTGGGTGCGATTGTCGAGCTCGTCGAGGATCCGCACCAGGTCCTCCTGGCGTGCCCCGCGCAGCGGGCTGTTGTCGCTGTTGGAGCGGACCTGGATGGCAAGTCCCAGACCCAGTACGAACAGCAGCAGGGCGACGACGAGTTGCGCCCTGGTGACCCGGGGCGGCCAGAGGGCTGCGATCAGCCGCTGCCGGCCGGCCTGCCTCGACTGCACCGCAGGCGTCGCCCCCGTGGCATCTCCCGGCGGCGTCTGCGCGGGCTTCTCCTCGGGCAGCGCGCCGGGGAAACGCCCGGGCCTGCCACCGGCGTCGGGCGGTGACCCCTGCGGGCTCCGCGGACCACCATCCGGATCAGGCGGGCTGCCCGGGTCCTGCGAATTATCCGGGTTCCGCGGGTCGGGCGGGTTCTCGTCGTCGCTCATCGGCTCGTCACCCATCGGCCTCACGCCCGGAACACATGCCTGCGAATGGCCGCGGCGTTCGAGAAGATGCGGATGCCGAACACGACCACAACACCGGTGGACAACTGCGCGCCGACGCCCAGTTTGTCGCCGAGGAACACGATCAGCGCGGCCACCACGACGTTGGACAGGAAGGACACGACGAAGACCTTGTCCACGAAGATTCCGTCGAGCATGGCCCGCAGACCGCCGAAGACCGCGTCGAGAGCGGCCACGACGGCGATGGGGAGGTAGGGCTCGACCATCGCCGGCACTTCGGGCCGGACCAACAGTCCGACCACGACTCCCACGACGAGGCCCAGTACGGCGATCACGATGTGCCCTTCCCTGTGTCGGCCGCGCCTTGGTCGGTGCCGGCGGCCTTCGGCTTTGCTGTACGTACGATCAGGCTCGCGGCCGCAGGAAGGCGCACGTCGGCCTGGTCGGAACTGCTGGTGCGGATGGAATAGCTGTCCTTCAGAACCTTCAGGTACTGCCCGCCGACACTGTCGTCGAATTCGCTGAGCAAGTGCTTCCCGTCCCCCACCGCCAGCACCGTGTACGGCGGTACCAGCGGCCTGTTGTCGACCAGTATGGCGTCACCGGCGGCGCGGATCGCCGACAGAGCGGTCAGACGCTGTCCGTTGATGGCGATCGCCTCGGCGCCCGACTGCCAGAGAGCGTTGACGAACTGCTGCATGTCACGGTCCCGCACCCGCCCCGTGTCGGAGAATCCGGGGCTCTCGCGCGGACCGCCGCCGTCGCTCTGAGAACTGTCCTTGGCGTCGTCGATGACCAGCTTCACGCCGGGACCGTGCACCGCTGTCGCGCCGGACAGCAGGGCCACAAGACCGCCCTGGTCGCCCCCGTGCTTCTGGAGCGCCTTGCGCTGCTGCTCACCCACCGAGTCGCGCAGCCCGTCGACCTTCTTCTGTTCCGCGTCGGCGGACGAAGTCTCCGAGTCGATACGGTCGATGAGCTCCTGGCGCTCCTTCGCGACCACCGGCGCCGTCACTCTGGCCTGAGCGGCGCCCACGGTGACCACGACCGCGGCAAGTACCAGCCCCGCGGCAAGACCGAGCTTGGCCCGCAGTGGACGCGGCACCCCCACGCTGCCCTCGGCCCGCCGCCGGGCGGTCGCCTCGGCGTAGCCGTCGTCGAGGCTGTGATCCATCACGTTGTTGAGCAGCGACATCGACGCATCGGGGCGCGGCGGCGGGGAGGCTGCGCTCCGAACGGGGGGCTGCTTCGGCATGCCGCACATCGTCGCACGTCGCAGCCGCAGGCTCCCAATGGCCCCGTCGGTGTACCGGACGGCACGGAGTCATGCCGTCCGGTACACCGTTACGACCTCACTGACCTGCGCTGTCCACGATCGACGACCACTCGTCGAGCAGCGCCTGCGCGGACGCGTCGTCCGGTCCTTCCGCCCACAGATGAGTGACGGCTTCGGCCGGGGCCGGCAGCACCATCACCCACCGGCCGTCGGGTTCGACGACCCGGACCCCGTCCGTGGTGTCCACGGACCGGTCGCCGGCCGCCTCCACCACCCGGCGCATAACCAGACCCTTGACGGCCCAGGGGGTCGCCAGGTCACGACGGAGCACATGGGCGCGCGGAATCCGGGCATCGATCTGACTGAGCGTCAACTGTGTACGGGAGACCAGGCCGATCAGCCGGACGAAGGCGGCGGTGCCGTCGAAGACACTGCTGGACTCGGGGATGATGAATCCACCGCGCCCGTCACCGCCGAAAATGGTGGAGTCCTCGCGGCCGACCCGGGTCAGGTCGTCGGGCGATGTAGTCGTCCACTCCACCTGGGTCCCGTGGTACGCGGCGACCTGCTCGGCGATCCTCGTGGTCGTGACCGGCAGCGCGACGCGTCCGCTGCGCCGCTCGGCCGCGATCAGGTCCAGCATCACCAGCAGAGCCCGGTCGTCCTCGATGATCCGGCCGCGCTCGTCCACGAGGGAGACGCGCTCGCCCACCGGGTCGAACCGCACTCCGAAGGCGGCCCGTGCCGAGGCCACGATCTCGCCGAGCCTGACGAGCCCGGCCCGGCGCGTGTCTGCGGTCTCCGTGGGCCTCGACTCGTCGAGTCCCGGGTTGATGACGAGCGCGTCGACACCGAGCCGTCCGAGGAGGCTGGGCAGGACGAGCCCGGCGCTGCCGTTGGACGCATCGACCACTACCTTGAGCCCGGCGTCCGCGATCCCCTTGGTGTCCACGTTGCGGAGCAGGGCGCCGGTGTACGAGTCGAAGACGCTCGCCGGGAAGTGCAGGTCCCCGATCTCACCGGGGAAGGCGCGGCGGTACTCCTGGCGGGCGTACACCCGGTCCAGCTTGCGCTGCCGGCCCTGCGAGAGGTCTGCTCCGCTCTCGTCGAAGAACATGATGTCCACGGAGTCGGGCACACCGGGCGAGGTCCGGATCATGATGCCGCCCGCACTGCCGCGGGCTGTCTGCTGTCTGGCCACCGGCAGCGGTGCGTTCTCCAGGTCCCGTACATCGATGGCACTGGCCTGGAGGGCGGAGATCACTGCCCGTTTGAGGGCACGCGCACCACGCGAGTGGTCACGTGCGGTGGTGACCGTGGAGCCCTTCTTGAGCGTGGTGGCGTACGCACCGGCCAGCCGTACGGCCAGTTCCGGGGTGATTTCGACATTGAGGATCCCGGAGACTCCGCGAGCGCCGAAGAGATGTGCCTGGCCCCGGGATTCCCAGATCACCGATGTGTTGACGAAGGCACCGGCCTCAATGGTCTTGAACGGATACACCCGCACATTGCCCTGGATGATGGATTCCTCACCGACGAGGCACTCATCACCGATGACGGCGCCGTCCTCGATGCGGGCCGCACGCATGATGTCGGTGTTCTTTCCGATCACGCAGCCACGCAGGTTGGACTGCTGGCCGATGTACACGTTGTCGTGAATGACAGCCCTGTGCAGGAAAGCGCCCGTCTTGACGACCACATTGGAGCCGACGACGGTGTGCTCCCGTATCTCCACGCCCTCTTCCACTTTGGCGTAGTCGCCGATGTAGAGCGGGCCGCGGAGTACGGCATCGGGATGCACTTCGGCGCCTTCGGAGACCCATACACCCGGAGAGATCTCGAAGCCGTCGATGTCCACGTCGACTTTGCCTTCGAGGACGTCCGCCTGAGCCTTCACATAGCTCTCGTGAGTGCCGACATCCTCCCAGTAGCCCTCGGCGACATAGCCGTAGACCCGCTTCCCCTCCTTCATCAGCTGGGGGAAGACATCACCGGACCAGTCGACCGACACGTCTGCCTCGACGTAGTCGAATACCTCGGGTTCCATCACGTAGATGCCCGTGTTCACGGTGTCCGAGAAGACCTGGCCCCAGGTCGGCTTCTCCAGGAAGCGCTCGACCTTTCCTTCCTCGTCCACGATGGTGATGCCGAACTCCAGCGGATTCGGCACCCGGGTCAGGCACACCGTGACGAGTGCGCCCTTCTCTTTATGGAAATTAATCAGATCCGTCAGGTCGAAATCGGTGAGCGCGTCCCCGGAGATCACCAGAAAGGTGTCGTCCTTGAGCGCCTCCTCCGCATTCTTGACGCTCCCCGCTGTGCCGAGCGGCTTCTCCTCGTTCGCGTATGTGAGCTCCATACCGAGCTCTTCACCGTCGCCGAAGTAGTTCTTGACCAGGGATGCGAGGAACTGCACGGTGACGACCGTTTCACTGAGCCCATGCCGCTTCAACAGCCGCAGCACATGTTCCATGATCGGTCGGTTGACCACCGGCAGGAGCGGCTTGGGCATACTTGAGGTCATAGGGCGAAGACGTGTGCCTTCGCCACCAGCCATCACGACGGCCTTCATGTCGGAAGCGCCCTCCTTGAGATGTCGACAGTCCAGCCGACTTCACCCGTCCGGTGAGGACACTCTGGCGTCATACGCAATCCGGCCACGCTGCGCGGCGCGCATCGACGAGTTCAGTCGGCTACTACATCCGCCTTCACAAGTCGGCGGACTTGTACTACATACAGGATTCCTGCCCACCAGTAGAGCGTTGTACCCCACCCTGCGAACGCCCATCCGAGAATCGACGCCAGGGTGCTCAGCCAGCCGCTGCCGTCGCTGAGCAGGAGCAACGGGAACGCGTACATCAAGTTGAAGGTAGCTGCCTTGCCCAGAAAGTTCACCTGGGGCGGCGGATAGCCGTGCCTGCGCAGGATTCCTACCATGACCAGAAGCATCAGCTCACGGGCCAATAGTGCCGCGGTCAACCAAATCGGCAGGATCTCCCGCCAGGTCAGACCAACCAGGGTGGAGAGAATGAAGAGACGGTCCGCGGCAGGGTCGAGCAGCCGTCCCAGCTTGCTGATCTGGTTCCAGCGGCGGGCCAGCTTGCCGTCGAGATAATCGCTCACACCACTGAGCATGAGTACCAGCAATGCCCAGCCATCGCTCTTGGGCCCGCCGAACTCGGGGCGGAGAATCAGCCACAGGAAAACGGGCACACCGATGAGGCGGGCCATGCTGAGGATGTTGGGGATGGTGAGTACCCGGTCCGTCTGAACACGGGTCTCCTGGACCTCCACCCGGGGGCCTCCTGTGAGGAACGTACGAACGATGCTCCCTGACCCTACCCTCAGCGGCGCCCGGCCAAGTCACAGGGGTCAGCGGACAGATGCCGGCCTGGATGTGAAACCGCAGGTGGACGCAGAAATGCCTCAGCCCCGGACCATAACGGTCCGGGGCTGAGGCTAAAAATTGTTCGGCGGCGTCCTACTCTCCCACAGGGTCCCCCCTGCAGTACCATCGGCGCTGAAAGGCTTAGCTTCCGGGTTCGGAATGTAACCGGGCGTTTCCCTAACGCAATGACCACCGAAACACTATGAAATTAACCAACACCGGTAACTACACGGTCGTTCGTTATTTCAGAACTAACACAGTGGACGCGAGCAACTGAGGACAAGCCCTCGGCCTATTAGTACCAGTCAGCTCCACCCGTTACCGGGCTTCCACATCTGGCCTATCAACCCAGTCGTCTACTGGGAGCCTTAACCCCTCAAAGGGGGTGGGAATACTCATCTCGAAGCAGGCTTCCCGCTTAGATGCTTTCAGCGGTTATCCTTTCCGAACGTAGCCAACCAGCCATGCCCTTGGCAGGACAACTGGCACACCAGAGGTTCGTCCGTCCCGGTCCTCTCGTACTAGGGACAGCCCTTCTCAATATTCCTACGCGCGCAGAGGATAGGGACCGAACTGTCTCACGACGTTCTAAACCCAGCTCGCGTACCGCTTTAATGGGCGAACAGCCCAACCCTTGGGACCGACTCCAGCCCCAGGATGCGACGAGCCGACATCGAGGTGCCAAACCATCCCGTCGATATGGACTCTTGGGGAAGATCAGCCTGTTATCCCCGGGGTACCTTTTATCCGTTGAGCGACAGCGCTTCCACAAGCCACTGCCGGATCACTAGTCCCGACTTTCGTCCCTGCTCGACCCGTCGGTCTCACAGTCAAGCTCCCTTGTGCACTTACACTCAACACCTGATTGCCAACCAGGCTGAGGGAACCTTTGGGCGCCTCCGTTACTCTTTAGGAGGCAACCGCCCCAGTTAAACTACCCATCAGACACTGTCCCTGATCCGGATCACGGACCGAGGTTAGACATCCAGCACGACCAGAGTGGTATTTCAACGACGACTCCACAACCACTGGCGTGGCCGCTTCACAGTCTCCCACCTATCCTACACAAGCCGAACCGAACACCAATATCAAACTGTAGTAAAGGTCCCGGGGTCTTTCCGTCCTTCTGCGCGAAACGAGCATCTTTACTCGTAGTGCAATTTCACCGGGCCTATGGTTGAGACAGTCGAGAAGTCGTTACGCCATTCGTGCAGGTCGGAACTTACCCGACAAGGAATTTCGCTACCTTAGGATGGTTATAGTTACCACCGCCGTTTACTGGCGCTTAAGTTCTCAGCTTCGCAACCCCGAAAGATCACTAACCGGTCCCCTTAACGTTCCAGCACCGGGCAGGCGTCAGTCCGTATACATCGCCTTACGGCTTCGCACGGACCTGTGTTTTTAGTAAACAGTCGCTTCTCGCTGGTCTCTGCGGCCACCCCCAGCTCACCAAGTAAATCGGATCACCAGGAATGGCCCCCCTTCTCCCGAAGTTACGGGGGCATTTTGCCGAGTTCCTTAACCATAGTTCACCCGAACGCCTCGGTATTCTCTACCTGACCACCTGAGTCGGTTTAGGGTACGGGCCGCCATGAAACTCGCTAGAGGCTTTTCTCGACAGCATAGGATCATCCACTTCACCACAATCGGCTCGGCATCAGGTCTCACCCTCCATGCCATCCGGATTTACCTGGATGACGGGCTACACCCTTACCCCGGGACAACCACCGCCCGGGCTGGACTACCTTCCTGCGTCACCCCATCGCTTACCTACTACCACCTTGGTTCAGCGGCTCCACCACTCCCCTTTGCCCGAAGGCTCCAGGACGGCTTCACGGCCTTAGCATCAATGGGCTCAGTACTGGGCGTTTCAAAGCGGGTACCGGAATATCAACCGGTTGTCCATCGACTACGCCTGTCGGCCTCGCCTTAGGTCCCGACTTACCCTGGGCAGATCAGCTTGACCCAGGAACCCTTAGTCAATCGGCGCACACGTTTCTCACGTGTGTATCGCTACTCATGCCTGCATTCTCACTCGTGAACCGTCCACAACTCGCTTCCGCGGCTGCTTCACCCGGCACACGACGCTCCCCTACCCATCCCAGCCCCCGTTAGGGGTACATGCTGGAATGACACGACTTCGGCGGTACGCTTGAGCCCCGCTACATTGTCGGCGCGGAATCACTTGACCAGTGAGCTATTACGCACTCTTTCAAGGATGGCTGCTTCTAAGCCAACCTCCTGGTTGTCTCTGCGACTCCACATCCTTTTCCACTTAGCGTACGCTTAGGGGCCTTAGTCGATGCTCTGGGCTGTTTCCCTCTCGACCATGGAGCTTATCCCCCACAGTCTCACTGCCGCGCTCTCACTTACCGGCATTCGGAGTTTGGCTAAGGTCAGTAACCCGGTAGGGCCCATCGCCTATCCAGTGCTCTACCTCCGGCAAGAAACACACGACGCTGCACCTAAATGCATTTCGGGGAGAACCAGCTATCACGGAGTTTGATTGGCCTTTCACCCCTAACCACAGGTCATCCCCCAGGTTTTCAACCCTGGTGGGTTCGGTCCTCCACGACCTCTTACAGCCGCTTCAACCTGCCCATGGCTAGATCACTCCGCTTCGGGTCTAGAGCGTGCAACTCAAACGCCCTATTAGGACTCGCTTTCGCTACGGCTTCCCCACACGGGTTAACCTCGCTACACACCGCTAACTCGCAGGCTCATTCTTCAAAAGGCACGCAGTCACGACTGACAGTACAAGTACCGCCAGCGACGCTCCCACGGCTTGTAGGCACACGGTTTCAGGTACTATTTCACTCCGCTCCCGCGGTACTTTTCACCATTCCCTCACGGTACTATCCGCTATCGGTCACCAGGGAATATTTAGGCTTAGCGGGTGGTCCCGCCAGATTCACACGGGATTTCTCGGGCCCCGTGCTACTTGGGAGTCACACAAGCAAGCCGTTGATGTTTCAGCTACGGGGGTCTTACCCTCTACGCCGGACCTTTCGCATGTCCTTCGCCTACACCAACGGTTTCTGACTTGCCCAACAGCCGGCAGACTATTGAAGTGCAATCCCACAACCCCGCATGCGCAACCCCTGCCGGGTATCACACACATACGGTTTGGCCTCATCCGGTTTCGCTCGCCACTACTCCCGGAATCACGGTTGTTTTCTCTTCCTGAGGGTACTGAGATGTTTCACTTCCCCT